>JAYVCH010000330.1:0-26630 GCA_043750055.1 Fibrobacteria bacterium | reverse complement strand
TTTGTTTTTGGAAATTCCGGATTCAAACAGGATTCCTTAAACAAGGACACCAAAAAAATTTTCGTAATTGACACTACAGGCCGACCGGAACTGGAAACGGGTCGCCTCGTTTTTGCGCTGGTTCCTGTTTACGGTGGAGATGTCACTCCCGGTCAACCTCTACTTTCTTGGTTCATTATTAACGACAAAACCCCTCCTGATTTTTTCAGTCCGGTAATCAAGCCGATGGCAAAGGACGTTGTGATTTGGTGGGCTCGACCAACCGATCCAACCAGCTTCTTTGACCCAACTTTGGATACTGGATTAATTTTGAATTACACTTTGAAGGTAACTCTAGGAGGCCGTAATAGCGACCAAAGGGATAGTAACTTTAGCCCCAGTCTACTTTTCTACCGTGGTGGACTAGATGTATCTAAATCCGTTTTGAGAACTCCGAAATTTAAAGAAAAGAGTGACAAATTCCCTTTCGGATATTCCTACTATCTACCTGATTCAACTCGTGGAAATAAACGAACGCCCACCTTGCAAGACAGCTTGAAGGTAGTCCTATCCAATTTATCTCCCACTGATACGCTCAGTATTATTTTAAGCGCAACGGATAGCTCCCTGAATGATAATGAAAACCTAATGCAACCTGTGATTATTCATTTAACCGATACAACACAACCATCTAAACCTCGGCTCTCGGAAAAGAGCCCCAGAACCGATAGTAACAGTGTTGTGATTGCCTGGACTGCTTCGCGAGATTCACTCGTGGATGGAGGGCAAAGGCTAGAAGGTCGATCACCGAATTTCCTAATCCAGGAATATCATCTGGTTCGAACAATGATTCGCGATTCTACCGAAAAGAAATCGATATTAGACCGAATGGATACGGTCATTCGCGTTGTTACCTCAAACCGGGATTCGGCTATATTCCTAGATACAATGCGTTATCTGCCTCCTGGCCGCTCTTTTTTTCTAACCCTATATGCTACCGATAAATCTGGATTTGAATCGTCCGTCGATACCCTTACAATTAAAACTCCAAGCATTCAATTTTCTGGCAATGACAGCGACTTAATTTGTCCAAAGGGATTCTTACCCATTCCCCGGGCTCGATTTACCTTGGGGTCCACAGGAATTGGATCTCAATCAGATGAATCTCCATCAAAAAACATCAACCTGGCCGCCTACTGCATTGAGCCCTATGAGCATAGAAGTGCCGAAGGGAATTTTGTTTCAAACGTAAGTTGGAGCCAAGCAGACTCGATCTGTCGAGGGATTAATACCGCCTACAATACCCAACTATGTTCCGAGGTGGAGTGGGAACGCACTTGTAAAGGTCCGGGACCGGGAGATTTTGCTTTGGCTCATGGAATCCAATCGGAACAAAAAAACGCCTCAATTCTTCAAAGCACCTGTAATCAAGGAACCAATGATTCAGTTATGGCAAGGTCTTTTGACTTACGCAGTGGCACCTGTTTAACTAATGAGGGTGTTTATGACATGGCCGGAAATTATTCAGAGTGGATTCGTGACCCCTATTCGGAAGGGGCGTATGGTCAATTAAAATCAGAAGATTCGTTGACGCACGGATTTTCTTTTTCGGACTCGTTGAAACGTCACGGTTTCAGAGGTGGAAATTATCTCAAGCCTCAAAATTTGGCCACATCCTCGATTCAAAACCTGGCGCGCTGTTCCAATCGGGATTTTGCCCAACAAGTTAGGCCCGTTTTCAAAAAAGAGTGTATAGATTCCTCCGGTCCCCAAATTGCAATCATCTATGGACCCGGTTTGTCAGGCCACTTCTGTATTCCCTTGGATTCAAAATTTTCTAGCGACCAAATCACGGACCTTAGCCCGGCAGCGAGAGACACAACCGGAAAAACCATTTTGGTTTTCTTAAAAGGCAAAGCTAAACCGGATACTATCAAATTCAGTGTGACCGATACGAACTTTCGGGGAAAAAAGCCCCAAATGATTCGATTGACTACCCGTTCACTTGCCCTAGTTTCTTTTGTCAAAGGGGCTTCCACTCTAGAAGATTTTCTTGATGCCACGGAAATGAGAGACACCTCAAGGACGAACTTGGAAAAAATATTTGCCCGTGAGAGCGGTCAATCAGGCTGGAGAGTAAAGGAGGAAGGTGGTAAATACATAATTAAATACTTCTATGCTTATACAATTATTGGAACCAAACCCGCTCAAGAATTTTACAGTAGTCGAGCAATTTCATTTCGGTGCTGTTCTCTGGCGATTAAAAAGCCTTTATAAAATCATCTACATTTATCCCAAATTTTTCTCGGTAGAGAGCTCACTAAGATTTTTTCCAGGTCCGCAACCCTACCCCATAAAAATCCTTTCGGTAGAGGCGATTTGTTTCGCATAGAAACAATGTTCACTTCCAAGATTTCCAATTTTATTTTGTGATGAGTGATGGCATGGTTGATCTTTTTTGACTGCAAGCGAAAATCATCGACGTCTAAATCGGGAAACTGGGTTTTCCATGCCGATTTTAAACTGGGTATATCTGAAACCGTAAAGACCGGGAATGTCATCAGGTTCGCTAGCAATTCGGGTTTTTGAGGTCGATACAGCAAGGCTTCGGCATTATCGGGTTTATTTCTCTTTCGGATAGCAACCACAACGTACCCGTTAATTTCGGCAACATCCCTGTGATCCTTGGCCGGAGGAAACCGATCCTGTGATCCATTTTTATAGGCTTGGCATTTTTTTGAAATCGGGCAAACCGCACAAGTCGGTTGCTTTGGGGTACAAACTGTAGCACCCAATTCCATCAAACCTTCATTCACCAATGCCGGTTCATGGCTCGATACCCAGGCGCGAGAATAATCCCAATAGGACGATTTTTCAGCTTTGGAAACTGGGAGGAAACTAAGACCATACACCCGGCTAAAAACTCGAACAAGATTTCCATCCAGAATAGGCTCTGGCAAATTAAACGCTAGACTTGCTATAGCTCCGGCAGTATACTCTCCAATTCCCTTCAAACTCATGAGTTCGGATTTAAGTGAGGGAACTTGCCCATCATATTCATTTACAATCCGTTGCGCCGTAGCCAGTAAGTTACGGGCTCGAGAATAATATCCTAGTCCAGCCCAAACCTCCAATACCTCTTGTTCTTCTGCCAGAGCGAGAGAATGGATATCGGGAAATCGTTTTGTCCATCGATGAAAATATTCCACAACCGTTGAGACCTGGGTCTGTTGCAACATGATTTCAGAAATCCATGTATAGTATGGATTCCTTCGAAACTTTCCCGTTGCAACCCGCCAAGGTAAAATGCGTTTGTTTTTCTTAAACCAAGAAGTCAACAAAACCGCGGAGGATTTTATGTCTTGAGGTGATTTCGTCATGACCTTATTTTATTCGTCATGACCTTATTTTAAAAGGCGGATAATTCCGTGATGACTTGATCGAGTTGGCTAAAAGAAATATAAACATGAGGCGAAAACCGAATTTTTCCAAGTCGTTCCGCTGCAATGATTTTCCTCGACTGTAGAATTTTTACAACTGAGGCGGAATCTACTCCAGTCTTCGAAGCCGCAACTATACCTGTTTCCACATTCGTACCAAATTCATCGGAAGCGATATCAAAACCCATATTTCTAAGCCCGTTAGATAAGTATCGAGCTAATTCCATGATCCGTTGCTGAGCGCGCGCAAACCCAATTTGGCTTAGGAAGGTCAAGCTGGCATTGAAATAGATCCAATCATTCATATTCCCTGTGGAAATATGAAATCGTTCTGCCGAAGGTTTAAAAATTTCTTTATATGGTAAATATTGTTGATCCCCCACTACCGATTCTGTTCCTTTGAAAATAGGGCGTATCTCCTCCAGTTTTTCTCTAGCGAGAAAGAGCATTCCCACTCCCACTGGTCCTAAGAGCCACTTCCATGCAGAGAAGGCCATAAATCCAATGCCTTGACCTCGGACATCGATATCCACCATTCCCACACCCTGCGAACCATCGACGATAAACTGGATGTCTCGTTCCAGACACAGTTTTCCGATTTCATATAATGGTAAAGGCATTCCCGTGCACCAATGAACCGCAGAAAATGCTGCCACTCGCGTTTTGGAACTCAAGCTCCGTTGTAGTTCAACAAGAAAGGATTCGGGACTGTTGCCCATCTTTACGAATTTGAGTTCGATGCCTTTCTCTCGCCAATGTTCCCAGGGATACACATTGCTTGGATATTCATTTTCAAGCAACAAGATTTCATCGCCGGACTGAAGGGACAAACCGTGAGACAGGTAATTTATTCCCTCAGCGGTATTGTGGACTAAGGTCAATTCGCCGGGTGCTGCGTGGATTAAGGATTCCAGGTGACTATAAATTGACTTTTTTACTTTTGCGTATCCGTACCCTTCAGCCAAGGTCCCACGACGTGAATATTCATCAAGCCATTGATGGACCGTGTTCAATACCGGTGTTGAAATCGGCGTTGTACCACAGTTGTTAAGCCAAATGAAGTGAGAATTTACCGGAAAATCGTTATAAACTTTTTCCCAATTGAAATCGTCTTTCATAATCGAGTTAGTGAAAAGCCTTCGATGCCTTAAGGTTTAGGCTGACCCTGGGGTTCACTTCCCCCTTTGGGGTCACCGTAGATTTTTTCGACCTTGTCATTCTTGAACGAGATGCCGGTAATCAAGCTTCCCTTATTATTAACATATTCCCAACTAGTGTCGCCACCCGGAGTTCGATCTGGGTTTCCAAACAATTGAAAAACCATTTCTCTAGACATGCCTTCTAATGGAAATCCATCCAAAAATGCCTGCTTGATATTATCTGGAATTCCAAACCCGTTTTGAATGATGTAGTCCTTGCGTTCCTCGGTCGGTAAACCACGCGAAACCAAGGGTCGAGTGTAGTTTGACGCGCAGCCAATCAGAAAAGAAAGGGTTAACACCATTCCAATCAAAAGAATAGACTTTAAAGAAATCACCTTTTTATCCCTAGCACTTAATTTTTCCGCCGAATACAAGGTCATTTCAGACTCCTTCTACCTCTAAAATTTTGATGGGTAAAATATAAGTACTACCAAGCCAGCCTCAACCATTCAAGAATTCATTTGGCAAAGTTCCCACCGAGGGGGCACGGTTTTGTCGGGGAAGGGTAGTCCTGTCCATTAAAAAGAGATTTTAGGGGCCCCCTCAAAACGAATACATATTTTTAATTTTTGTGGAAGTTCAATTATGCAAGTAAAAAATTAGTGCCATTCATTTCGCCTAATCTCCTAGCGGCTAGAATTTGTATTTGGGCCTTGGCCATTGGTTTTCCGTGGATATCGAAGGCCGATAGCGTCAAGCCCTTGCAATTTGGCCCATTTTTCATGAATCAATTGAGCTCTACGCTCAGTCCTACTGGCTATGACTATGTCCTTTCAAACGCGCAATACCATTTCCAAATTGGTTGGATCGAACCCCTGTCGGAAAAACCAAACGGGATTTTTCGAGAAACCTATTTTGAGGCAAACGGAAATTTCAACTTCTCTCCCTTTACATCCGATGTCGGAACCACATTTAATCTCAAACCAATTCGATATCTTGAATTAGGATTAAGCTACAATCGACTTCTTTTTCACAATACTATGGTTGCCTTTAAAAATGGCGGCTCTGAGAGGTTGCCAACAAACCAATGGAGCCCCTCCAGCGTGATCTCCAAGGACCACAAGGAACCAGGAGGCGCAGACATCTTCACCTTTCAGGGAAACCTGACCTTTAATCTGGGGCCATCTCAACTTTTTCTTTTTGGTTCACGAACACTATGGGATATAGACGCCCAAGGTAAAGACTTTGTTTACGAGTACGGAACGGATATCCTGCTAAAGCCCCGTGATCGCGTCAATACTGCGCTAGGGCAATTATCATTCGACCTTAGACCGCATTCTTTATACAAGTTTGTAACCTTCACAGGAGTGGCGATTAGAAGTCAATACTGGTATGCCTCTCGAACCGCTCTGGAAAAAAATCTCATTTCAGGCGGTATTACTGGATTTCGAATTGGCCATAATCCTGAACATCAACGTAGAGGACTTGACGCCAGTGTTGGGTTTTGGAGCCTTAACAGCCAAATTCCCCTGGGCGATTGGATGAAAGCTGTGGTTCTAATCGCTGACTGGAAGTGGAATATTCAGTTTCTCAAAATTTGAACTGGACTCAAAAGCCAATATTAATTACTAACTCGCCCTCCCCCTTCTTCATCCGACTCCGTTGTATCAGACCCAGGATAACCCGACAGGCTATCCTTGCTTTTCTTTTTTAAAAGACTAAACCCGACTAAGTTCGTAGTCGCTTTTTTCGCCACTGAAATTGTCTTAAAAGAAAAGTGGCGGAAACACATTTGTAGTTGCGACAGTGAATCACAATCCGATACGGTTAAATCCGAAATAAGCCATTTGCCCTCCGTTTCATGGTACGCCTTTATGTCCATGGTTTTTAGTTTTTGATCCTGCTGGCCATAAAAAACGATACTGCGCAATAAAATTGGTTTTTTGGTTAAAGTCACTTCAAGTCTAGAATAGAAAGATTGATAAAGCGGTTTTAAGACCATGGTTATTTGAGTGGTACTGTCGGTTATTTTTATGCCTTTACATGAGGAGTATTCCAAAAGGAATTCCGTAGGCAGTTTTAACATGTCCTCATAGGTGAGCAGATTTCCGAACACGCCTTTTTTCCATTGGCGATTGGCAATTCTTCGGATTCGGTGCGTATAGTCATCCGTGACCCACTGTTCTTTACCAAAATTAAGACTATGATAATCAAAAGACTTTTTCGATCCAGCTAAACAAATTTTCCGTTCACCGACCTCATCTGAAAATTCAATCGTCCCAGATAGAGAATCCCTTCCGTTTGGAAAAATCTCGTTTTTAATTTCTAGGGTTGCCTCATAATGACCTCGATATTGATTCTCAAGAGCTTGAGACAATAATTGGCGTGCAGAATCATCTTGGGATTCAGCCGCCTCAATATCAGAAATGGCCAAGCAAAGAAAAATCCCATAGAAAAAAGAAATTGCTAGTTGTGTTTTAAAACCCATTGTAACTCTTAGGAAAAGCGAAAAAGGAGTACTCCCGTGGATAAAGTATATAATTCGAATGGGTCAACAAACCGCGGAAAAATAGAGGCTGATATGAGCAATAGTCTAAATTAGGATTGTTGAAAGTTGATTTTTTGAGAATGCGAGACGTTTTTCAGAATAAAGTCGTAGCCTATGGATATTGGGCTACGGCAGCGCTGGGCACAATCAGTCTATTTGAAAATTAAGTTTCAGCTGGAGCGGTGATTTCAATATTTTCCCATGATTCCTCGCCGCCCTCGCCGAACCCCTTGGCGGATTTGGCATCGGCCTGCCCCGTTGCCAAGGTCTGGCGAATCTTGAGTTCGATTTCCTCTGCCATGGTTTTATTTTCCTTGAGGAAATCCCTCGCCTTTTCCCGGCCCTGACCCAGTCTTTCTTTACCATAGGAAAACCATGTTCCACTCTTCTGAACGATTTCCATTTCCGTAGCCATATCCAAAAGGCTTCCTTCTCTGGAAATTCCAACGCCATAAAGAATATCGAACTCACATTGTTTAAAGGGCGCGGCCACTTTATTTTTGACAACCTTCACCTTAGTCCGGTTTCCGATGACCTCTTCCCCCTCTTTGAGAGAAGCAATTTTTCGGATGTCGAGACGAACGGAGGCGTAAAATTTAAGGGCATTGCCTCCCGTTGTCGTTTCCGGATTCCCAAACATAACGCCAATTTTCATACGTAGCTGGTTGATGAAAATGAGACAGCAGTGAGAGCGGTTTAGGATACCGGTTAGTTTCCGCAGAGCTTGGGACATTAGGCGAGCTTGCAGTCCCATATGGGAGTCTCCCATTTCTCCATTGATTTCGGCCTGGGGAACAAGTGCGGCAACCGAGTCCACGACGATAAGGTCAATAGCATTGCTACGCACCAAGGTCTCTACAATATCGAGAGCTTGTTCACCGGTGTCGGGCTGGGAAACCAAAAGGTTGTCAATATCCACACCAAGCTTTCGTGCATAGAGAGCATCAAAAGCATGTTCCGCATCGATAAAAGCTGCAACGCCGCCGGCTTTTTGACATTCGGCGATGGCATGTAAAGTCAAAGTTGTTTTACCCGAGGATTCTGGTCCAAAAATCTCGACCACGCGTCCCTTGGGCAAGCCTCCAATTCCCAAGGCCATGTCCAACTGAATGCAACCCGTACTGATAATGGGGATATCCATCGTTTCCTGGGAGCCGAGAGTCATGATAGAACCCTTGCCATGATTCTTTTCGATCTGGGCAACGGCGGCATCGACGGCCCGTTTCTTATTGCTGACTTCTTCGGTAGCAGCGGCTTGGGTGGATGATTTCTTGGCTGACATAGGAGGCTCCTTTGGGAGGGTTTAAAAAAAGTTTACTATTTACTGCTCATTTGTGCAAGGGCAATTTTGAGTATGCCTTTACATTATCCAAATTTTCCTAGAATCAACAACCTAAGTTGATTCAGGGCGGTGTAACATGACCGCGATCTCACTTCTGATCTATTTCCTCGAAACTTGAAACGCATGGCAACGGAGATTCCATCCGCCTTTGCTACCGCAATCCAGACGGTTCCCACGGGTTTTTCAGGCGTGCCACCTGTTGGACCCGCAATCCCCGTTATGGCACAGGCATAGGACGCGCCTGAGTTCTCTAGGCATCCCTTGACCATGGCTGTAACCGTTTCTTCCGAGACCGCTCCGTATGTTTTTAGGATTTCCGCATCTACTCCAAGCAAGTCGGTTTTAGCTTGATTCGAGTAAGTCAGAAAGCCTTTTTTAAAAACCTCCGAACTTCCGGGTAATTCGGTCAACCGAGCCCCTAAGGCGCCTCCGGTGCAAGATTCAGCGACTGAAACCGTTGCATGGGTTTCCCGCAATAGCTTCAGAACGATCTCATTTAAGGATGCGCCCTTTATATCAACTATCGACTCATCCGGAATTGCTTGAACCATTTTTTCCCACAGCATTTCCAACTCCCTTACTCGCTCGTCCCTACTGGAAATCGGCACAAGACAACTCAAGGAAAGACGAACGCCTTTTTCATTGGGGAGGCTAGAGAAACGAAACGGTTCAGACAATCCTAAGCCAACGAAAGCTTGACTCTGGCTGCCTTCGGACCAACCAAAAGTGTACAGGGATTTTTCCAGCAAAATTCGGTCTTGGGGCAATTCGGGAATCAAATGCATTCCGACCATGGCGATTAACTCGGATGGAACCCCGGGAAAGGCATATATCCCCATCTCATTTACAGCGAATTTGAATCCGCAAGCCGTACCGACTGGGTTACGTAACGGCGCAGTTCCCTCGGGGATACTCGCTTGATTTCGTTGGCCTGATGTGAGAGTATCAGCGTCCTTACCGAGAAAGCCACCGAGCCATTCCAGAGCCGATGGTGCTTCCACCAAATTTCGACCTAAAAACTGTGCTACTGCGGAACGAGTCAAATCATCTTGAGTCGGCCCCAATCCTCCAGTCAAAATCAGAATATCCAATCCACCAAAACTTGCGTCTCCCTGGATGGAGTTTTTTTCTGAGCCTTGGGTAGCCCAATGCAAAGAATAAACTATGGTGGGGATTTGATCTCCAATAACGAGGTTGAACCGAATATCATGACCCAATGGGTTTAATATTTTGGACAGATCAAATTGGTTGGTATTTATGATCTTTCCAGCTAGAAGCTCATCGCCGATATTAATGATTCCGATTCTCATGTTTAAAAATATACCACCTACTCTGGGACAAGAATTGTCACCCGCCCATTCTTCCTTCGTTCAGAATCGGAGTCATTGTTTGTACTTTTCTCAACGGAATCCAAGTATGGTCAAGACCTCTTTATTTTCAATTTTAACCTTCACGGGAATCCTCCTGTGTTCGGAACAGGCTGTTGCACAAGGACATAGCGGAATTCCTGAGATCGATACCCTGCCATTGAATGATTGGCGTATAGAAACCGGCCCGCTTTCCTATTCAAAGATGTTGGCATATTCGGCGCTTCCAGGGGGAGGTCAGTTTTATGGTCAGCACCCAGTACGAGGTAGTTTTTTAGTCGGATTGGAAACTCTTTTGGCCGGCCTCGCGCTTTATTCCAATTATGTGGACATTCCCAATTGGCGTTCTCAAGCGGGTATCGCCTTAGATTCCGCCGATGCGATGTTCCAGAGAGAAGGCCACGTTTCACCGGACAGCGCCTCTTCTCTTGAAAACCGAAGGTTGGATAAAATCAACTTCGCACGAAAGCGAACCCAACTTGCTTCGCAGCAACAGGATTTAACGCGTTCTCAATTCGCATGGGCAGTGGGTTTACACTTGTATGGAGTTTTAGATGCTGTTGAAATCGCTTATCTCAGTAAACATAAGGACACGAAAACCCGCTCGGTAAAAGGGGCGATGTATCGGGGCATGCTTTTTCCTGGTGGCGGGCAGCTGTATAATCGACGATATGGAAAATTTGGGATGCTCTGGATGACGCTGGGAGCCAGTACCGTTTCGATTTATTCGCGACAACAAATGGTATCGCTATTGAACCACCGATTGAGTATTGCCAGAAGCGAGGCGCCTGATGGTAAATCCCCAACGGTAACTTTACTTGAAAAGGATCGCACGCTCTATCGGAAAAGACGAAACCAATATTATTGGGGCATGGCACTTTTTTATGTCTATGCTGTTTTAGATGGAATGGTTGACGCCTCGCTCTCCGATTTCGATTCGCCGCAACATTTTGCAATTACGGTCGACCCCAAAGGTACCGTGGCCTGTGAATTTAATATCCCTTTTTAACTTGTCCCTATTCGGAAAATCCTCGCCTCTTGAGGAACGCCTTCCACGTAGTTTTGAGAAAGGTCATGCCTTCTTCAGGAACAAGCGAATTGTCCAAATACTCTTCCAGAACCTCACCGATGGTGGATGGTTCCAGATGTCGACACCAACGGCCCAACCTAAAGTCAAAATAAACCACTCGATGATCTAGGAGAAAATCTTCGGGAAATAATTCGAGTACTCGAATTATTTGATCATATGTGAAGGCGAATTCTGCCAGTGGAAGAAGAAACAGAGGTAAGCCGATCCCTTCCAATTTTGGATCTCGCCGATTCCATGTTGGCGATTCGGTGAAGTGGGAAATAGCCGATTCCAGACTTTGAGCTTGCTGAGGAGATAATCTTCTGAGTCGGGACCCAGGATCGTAATCGGTCATTCTGAATTTTTCATTTTCCATTCCATGACCTCATTATTGGAGCATAGCATTTTGAATGGGGCAATCACCAAAAAAAAACCCCGAAACCTAAAGGCTCCGGGGCGAGGATTGAAATTTACGAATGGCTAATTTTAGTGAATAACTAAAGACCCTTTCTCGATGACCACGATATCATTTGTGGGTGTCAAGAAGGGTTTGGTGGGGTCCAGCTTGTCACCGAGGAAAATATAGAGCTTTGCCGATGCTAAATCGTTCACGGTGATCATGCCAACGCCCTGGGAAATGGTACTAGGATTAACTTTGGCATCGACCAATCCCATGGAAGTCCTAACCTTAACCACATTCAACTTCAAGGCCAAGGCGGGGGCCACCTTATCAATAGGACCCGAATAAAAGGCCGGCTTGGAAGTATCTGCTGGGGGCAGTAAGACAAGAGTGGTATCGCCAGGAGGAGGAAGAGTGCCGCCAGGGCCTCCAATGACTACTGGCTTGCCATTCATCATCAAGACTTTTGTTGGGTCCTCTTTCATTCCGATAATAAAGAAAGTGTTAATTTTACCTACAATTTTAACCGAAATGGCGTGAATCATAGTGTCATTCGCGAGGCTGTTAATATCGATAGCCACTGGTGCCGAAACCGCACCTGCCGAGTCTAACGATATTACGACCATATTACCCGAACCAGTCAGCACCATTTTGGCATTATCCAATGTGCCCGAGTATTTTGAACCGAGTATACCCATTCCACCCGTGCATGGACCTTTAGCAGGATCGCAAGGAGGAGGAGGGCAAATACCTTTAGTTGGATCACAGGCTACCGGGCTGGGGCAAGGACCCTTTGCTGGATCGCAAACGGGCATGGGACAAGCGCCCTTGGTCGGATCGCAAACGGGCATGGGACAAGCGCCCTTGGTCGGATCACAAACGGTGTTGGCACAAGTACTCCTGGTTGGGTCGCAAACGGGGTTGATGGGTCCAACATTACTGGAGCAAACCATGGTGGACTTTCCATAATCAAATGACTTAGGACGCAATTCAATAATGAGGACATTGACCCGAATACTATCATAGGAATCACGCACTTTTTCGAGACGCGCAGGCATACCCGGCATGAATTGATCCTCAATGGCCAATACCAAAGACCCCGTTGTAGAAGGCAAGCCCATTGAATCCGACATATGTGCAGCCAAACTTATCGCACTGCCGTCTTTGGCTTCGAGCAGTTCTGGGACCAGAACAACCTGTCCACAGAAGGGGGCCAATGCATCTTGGACATGCAATGAATCATTCTTCACTTTATAGACTCTACCGCCCATGGAGACGAAGAAGTATGCATCCGCTTTCATGCCAACCTTTTCGAGGTACATTTTGTACATCCTAGCGCCGGACATGAAGGGTCGATTGAACGAATTCACTGGACCAGGATTGGTGGTGCAAGGACCTTTCATCGGATCGCAAATCGGATTCGTATTACAAGGTCCTTTCATCGGATCGCAAATCGGATTCGTATTACAAGGTCCTTTCATCGGATCGCAAATCGGATTCGTATTACAAGGACCCTTCATCGGATCGCAATTCACTGGACCCGTTCCTGGTTGAGCTACAAATCCACCGCCCGTCTTATCCTGGCCGATCCATCCCTTCAAAGTTCCAGTAATGCCATCTGCGCTGGGAGTCATATCTGCTTTCGCAGCTTTAGCATTGATTTGACCAGGAATACTCTTATGCACGCCGGAAGAATCGAATTCTTGGAAGAAGTGGCCATCCACAATCCAATTACCCATTCCGTCATAGACGACATTTCCACCCACTTCAGACCGTTTATAGGTTATCCCATTCTTCATTACCGTTTCACCTTGGAACTGGAAGCTTCCATCGGGTTGAGTTCGGTACATGACATTGTTTACGACGGCAACGGTGTCTCCGAAATCATCGACCAAGGTAACCATGCCTTTTCCAAGGATGATCAAGGACCCTTCATGCACTCCTGACGGGGGTAAACGGTAGCTTACCATCATCGGTCCTTGATTGTTGATTGGATTGTTGATAGGACCACTGGTCATGCCTGCACCTGGGCCACCTAAGAACCTGGACACATCCTCACCGCGACTGCTCGCCGCGAATTGACCCACATAGGGTCCGCCACCATTGGGAATGGTAGTTTTCGCTACTGCGGTAATCATATCAATCGGCCCCATCATCAAAGACTGGTTCGGATCATAATGACCGCGAAGCAACAGAGCGCGACCGGCATCGGGTCCTGTTTTAAATAACGTGACGGGGATCATGATGTCACCAGCGAGGTCATTAAACACCGTTCTGGCTGTATCCACCAAGGTGTCTTTACCGATGATGGCAGTATAAGTAACCCATAGTAATTTCGAACTATCGGTATACACCTTGAAGTTGATGGTATTCAGGTTACTGCCCATTTGGAACTTACCTGCGAACACGCCAATAGGCGCACTTGCACGAGCACGGGTACCGGGATTGCTTTTGGGATCGTTTGGATTGAATCCGGATTGCATTTCAATATCATCGGGGAATCCATCACTATCCGTATCCTGCCAAACAATTCCTAGTCCTACCAACTTCACGATTTCTGCTTTGACCGTTGCAGCGTCAGCCTTTTTAAGGACTAGGCTATCGGTGCCCTTGGGATCGAGCATGGCCTCCATGAAGTCTGCCAAACCATCACCATCTGTATCGACGCGGAAGTCAGGGAAGGAGTTGCGATCCCTGGGGTCGGTTTTGTACTTGATTTCCATGCCATCTGGAACTCCGTCCTGGTCCATGTCGCCGAAGCTTCCACCAGGATTATTCATGGGTTGAGTGGTTACAAATTGGTTTTGATTTGTTTGTAATTGGTTGAAGGCCACTTCACCGACTGGGAAATTCTTGCAAGCGAAATATCCACGGACAGGGCCAAAGTCGGATTCGCCATAATAGCGTTGAGGATTAAATCCGTTGGCAAGAAATTGCACCGCAGTGCTATCCTTCACGGCAATGACTTTCCAATTATAAACGCCACCGAAACCTTTAGTTGCATCAAAGAGGGTGGTGACGGAATTTTCGAACATGGTTCGATCCCAACCGGGCAAGCGTAAGTCGACGGGGCGACGAAGAATCATAACCGCATTGGTTCCTTCAGGACCTCCTGCCGAATTCATGATTAAGGAATCAACATCACCTTTTTTATTCGAAGCTTTGACGAAAATCAGGGCACCATAAGGTGGACGGCCGAAACAGAATTTGGGATCTTCGGAGAGGCCAACAATATATCCGCCAACAGAGTCGTGAACGATACCTTTGAATTTAAAGGTAACCTTGCCGTCAGCTCCCATGCCATTATTCTTGAGAGGAGCAAGTAGAGTGATAGGTGCAAGTTGCTTCACGGCAAAATCCTTAGCGTCTACTTTTCTGTCGAAATCCGCTTTGGTTCCGCCCTTCGGAGGTGAAACGATGGAAACAATCATCCACTTGGCGCCATCGTTGATCAGAATGAACTTTAAAATTTCATAGGTGGTGTCACTCAAGGCACCATTACAAGCGCGGTTCATGTCGCCAAAATTCACTCGATTGAACTTTTCATAATCGATCATTTTAACAGCCAAGAAGGCTGTGTCGCCGGTCTTCGAAATCGTGACGGCCGGATCGACGTTGAAGGAAGATTTTCTTTCCAGCTTCACGTCCTCCAAGACCACGGTGGAAGTCTGCTTCAGCATATCGCCCATAAAACGTTGGTCTTCTTTGGCAGCGTCCATATTGACGGGGCCACGGAATTTGCTCATGTCCGGTCCGAAACCGTATTTCTTTTTGTTGTAAGTGAAGCGAGGACCTGCTGGATCCCAAATTATATCCGTTGTCTTGATCTCAGTTCCATCCAAGGTATATGCCCGGGGAGATTGGCCAGGATTCACGTAGGCATCAACCCAGATATAATCATCCTTGGTTCCACCCTCGGCGCCGACCTTCCAACGATTGATATTAGCACCATCTTTACACGCTGCGGTTGAATTATCAAACACTGGCCCTTGGAAGCCAGCGGATTGAGCTTGTTGCTCACCGACATCTTTTCGAATCATATCCAGGAATTCACTCTTGGATTTAATCCCACCATCTTCATTGTAAAGACGGAAGTTGGTGTGGAATGAGGCGCCGAAACGGCCTACATCGCCGGCAAGATAAGCGTCAAACGCGGCTTCCACGGTCAGGGCCGCGTCCTTTTCTTTACCGGAACTGGTCTTTGCCGCACCTTCAAAATCCTTTACGGTAAAAGAGAAGGATGCATCTTTAGTCAATGCTGCGCCGCTTAAATCCAAAACCGTAATTGGAACCGTCAGCGTATAAGTCTTTCCAATAGTGAAAGGATCTTTATGGATAAACACGGCTCGGGCTCCGTTGACTTCAAAATAACCCGTGACTGCAGGCTCGATTTTCGCATTCTTAAGAATGGAGAATGCCTCGGCGGGACGGCTGAAGCTCATCCCTGGATTTTGAATGGGCTTAATTTCTCCCTTATCTTCAGGAAACGTGGCCGTTACAGAGAAAGGCACTGAGGCCAACGCAGCGGAAGCGACTGTCACGAATGTTGCCTTATATCCTTTTTCCAGAGGATTTTTGGCCAAGTCCTTCAGGGACACTGGCATTATTAATCCATATTGGGCACCTACTGATAAATCAGGAAGCTTCAAGGTCAATTCCTTGCTATCCCCATTCCAACTCACAGTAATGCCTTTTACCGTATCGGCCAAAACCATGGATGTAGAAGTATTTGTTGTGTCGATTCGACCTAATATCACGCCCTTTGCCGACTCCCGATTCATCGGTTCGGAGAAGGTGATATTCAGTTTGGAGCCTTTGTCTCCGACGGATCCGACTAAGAAAATTCCATCACTATTGGCGGATGAGGCGTCATAAACTCCAGTAACCGTCGGCGACGTCACATCCTCAATGGCCGTTGCCGTGTCCATCTTCACTATCGTGTCCGCTTTCGGATTCATGTTAGGAATGGAGGTGGTCACGAGTTGAAATGTTTCGAGATCGAGATAGACAGCAAATCCAAAGAACTTGCCCTCTGGAAGCACGCAGGTGTATGTTCCCAAACTATCTGTCTTCAAGGTGGTATCTGGAGCCGTAGTTGGCTTCAAGGCATTGAAAATAAGAATGGTCGCGCCGGTAAGCGGGATTTCTGTATTTGTTAGTAGTCGTCGTTCACCCGCAGCGTTACTGGCTTGCTTCAACAAACCAGAGGCGATGGATTTTCCTTCGCCGGTCAAAAAGCCGGTTATAATACCTTTGCCTTTACCTTTGTTCGCCTTGACCAAAGAATCAAGTGCAGAAACGACTGCTTTAACTTCCGGTTTGTTCGGGTCCACCGGAGTGACGATTTTAGTCACCGGCTTCCCTCCTTTGGCTGAACAGCCAAAGAAAGCCATGGAAAGCGCACAAACCATGACGATTATTATTTGACTTAGGAATCGGAAGTTGCGGAAACCCGCTCCAACCCCTTTATACATTGCCTTGAAGTGATTCAATCCGTTCATTTCCGAGTTCTCCATTTTTAAGATCAATTACCGAGATTTGACCATAGATCATATCGATTTTAGGGGGTGGTCA
This sequence comes from Fibrobacteria bacterium, assembly GCA_043750055.1. GTDB lineage: Bacteria > Fibrobacterota > Fibrobacteria > UBA11236 > UBA11236 > Chersky-265. The sequence goes on along the minus strand of JAYVCH010000330.1, from coordinate 9,769 downwards.
AGAAATCAGCAAGAAGAAACGTGAAAGGATCGCCTGTTTGATGGGGTATTAGCTTGTGGGGAAAACTTTTGCCGCATCTAAGAGAGAGAAATGGCCGGCTTCACTAAAACTCTTGACTTTCCAAAAGTCAAGTCATGGACTGGTTTTATGAAATCAAATTAGGACGTGGGTGAGCTTCGAATGTGAATTTCTAACTTCACATTGATCCGTTGGAGGCAGCGAGAATTGAAGCTGCTTTGGCAAAATAAAAACTAGGAGAAATAGCGATGGCAGTTCAAAGTATGACGGGATTCGGTAAAGCGGAGTCGGTTGGAGAAGGATACACCGTGTCAGCAGAATTGAAATCAGTCAACAATCGTTTTCTGGAATTCCAAACGCGCACCTCAAAAAATGTACTTAGCCTTGAGCCCAAATTAAAACAAGAGCTTTCAAAACACATTTCTCGTGGCAGTGTTTCGTGTCATATTCAATACGACAGTGTCGGACCCGGTAGCGCAGGCATGTCCCTTAATGAATCCGTATTTAGAGTTTATGCCTCTTTGATCGAGGAGACTCGGAAAAGATTAGGGTCTGCTGCGGTTGTGAATATTTCCGACTTGCTAAAACTTCCCGATATCCTCATTGCCTCAGAGTCCGCCGAACCCGTGGAGTTAATATCAAAACGCATACTCCCTGTATTTGAAAAAGCTTGTTTGGAATTGGTGGCCATGCGTGAAAACGAAGGACAAGTTTTGGCAAAGGATATGGAAACTCGCATCCGTGGATTTTTTCCTGGGTTGGAAAAAGTCAAGACCCTCGTCCCGGTGCGCCAAACCGAATACGTCACCAAGATGCGTGCACGCGTACAAGAATTGGCCGGTGAGGCCGTCCTAGCAGAGGACAGGCTTATCACCGAAATCAGCATCATGGCAGAAAAAATGGATATCACAGAAGAAATCGTCCGACTTGAAGCTCATCTTCACCACTTTCTGGATACCATGGCGAATCACAAGGGACCGGGAAAGCGTCTGGGATTTTTGCTACAGGAAATGCTGAGAGAAGTCAATACTCTCGGAACCAAAAGCCACTTTCCTGACATGCAACATTTGTGTGTCTCATGGAAAGAGGAATTGGAAATAATTCGAGAACAAATTCAAAATATTGAATAACGAAAGCGGAGAGGATGGGAGTGCCTCTCTACGCTCATTTGAATCAGTTTTTAAACGGTGGGTGAAATTTTGGTTTTGATTTCCAGAGTGGTGCCGTATTCTGCTTTGAGCTGACGATGAACTTCTTCCAACGTCATGGGAGTGGTAATGAGATCGATTTCCAATTCTTGAGCGCGCTTAATTTCCTTGGGCTTTGGAAAATGTCCGTTGGAAAAAACAATCGCGACGATGTCCACCTCTTCAGCTACTTCCATCAACCTAATATGAACCAGGTTGGTGACGAGCATGATATTAGTCAAATCGTCAGTCAGTTCGTTGAGATCTGAGCCAACATAAACAAGATCAACAGAGTCATGAATCAATTCGGTATTGACCAATGCACCCTTCACGGTTTCAATGATCGATCTCAAATCCGCTTGCATAGATATTTAGCCCCTGGGCCTTCCTTGGAAAGTTCTCTTCAACACTTAAAACTAATTATACAGTGCGGATCTGAAGTGCCCAGAATAAAGGAATTTCTTTGTCAAGACCTCCTTACTTTTAAGCCTGGACCTGAATCTCCTCCAGAGGTAGGATTACCCCTCTCGCAGAGTCAATTTGCATGACTGTCCCAAAACGAGTACATTTTCGCGTAACTTATTGACTAACCAACCCTTTCGCTTTAGGTTAGAGGGAAATAATGGAGATTCGAATGAATTCAAGGTTCATGTCTTTTGTTTGGCCCCTGGCCTTGGCAGCCTCTTTAATGAGCCTTTCGGCTTGTGCAGGAAGCAAATCCTCATCAAACTCTTCTGCTGGTAGCGCTGAGTCCCAAAAAAATCAAAAATTGGATGAGGCGCGCCATTCAGCCGAAGAGGCTGAATTTAAAGCCCATCAACTTCGAGAGGAGAAGAATCGTTCCCAATCCAAAACCTCCTCGAATTGAATAGGGAAGAAATAATTGTTCTCAATTAATCTGACCGCTACCGATCTTGAAAAAATTGAGTTAGCAGGAGAGGGTGAAAAAAATTTCATCCTCCTAGAGCGCAACTACCATGTAAAACTGTTGACCCGGAATCCCGGGATTACCATCCAAGCAACCGATGAAATCGCGGTCAGCAATGCGCGGGAGGCTTTGGAAAGGCTCCGAGATTCACTTCGAACTGGGCACCAACTAACGGACTTCTACGTTCAAGAGTTACTCGGTGGCACCACCGAGGGCAAAAAGGGTGATTTTACCCCTCATTTAGAAAAACCTATCCTTATTGATCGATTCGGCAATCCTGTACAACCCAAAACCCGCGGTCAAGCTCGATTCATTAACGTTATCAAAAAGCATGACATTGTCTTAGCTGGCGGACCCGCTGGAACCGGAAAAACATTTCTGGCCGTGGCGATGGCTGTCCAGGCATTAGAAAAAAAATTAGTTGAACGAATTATTCTGGTCCGCCCTGCTGTAGAGTCGGGTGAAAGCCTTGGTTTCTTACCGGGCATGGTAAATGATAAAATTGGGCCTTATATGCGCCCATTATACGACTCGCTCAGCGTCATGCTCGCACCTGAAAGACTAAAAGAATATTGGGACGGCGGTTCCATCGAAATCGCCCCACTCGCCTACATGCGTGGAAGGACTTTGGGGAAAAGTTTCATCATTTTGGACGAAGCCCAAAACACCTCCATTTCACAAATGAAAATGTTCCTGACCCGGATTGGACTAGGCAGTAAAGCTGTATTGACAGGAGATGAAACCCAGGTTGATCTAGGCCAATTCGAAAAGTCAGGTTTTGCCCATGCCCGAAAAATTTTAACCGGAATCGAAGGAATTGGTCAAATCGAGTTGTCGGTTGAAGATGTGGTGAGACATCGATTGGTTCGGGACATTATCAAAGCCTATGAAAAGTCCGGCTTCCCCGCGTAAGGGAAGATTTTAGCAGGATTTTAGGTGCAAAACCTTGAACAGAAATCTCATCTAACCTACTTTTGTGCTCCCAAGAACGAAACGAATCCGAAAGGCATTTGATGCAACATTTTTTCAACAAAAAAAACCGACTCGCCATTTTGGCTGGTTTGATTTTGTTGATTATTGGATTCTATCTCTTGGGACGGGGACCGGCGGACAATAAGATTGCCTTAAACGTGGCACCTTTTGTTCTCTTGTTGGCCTATTTCATTGTCCTTCCCATTGGAATTCTGATGAGTAAAGACAAGGATGCGAAGAAGTAACGTTAAGGGCGTTTAGCTCAGTTGGTTTAGAGCATCTGCTTTACACGCAGAGGGTCGGGGGTTCAAATCCCTCAACGCCCACCAGCTGGCCCGGAGTGGTAGCTCAATTGGTTAGAGTACTAGCCTGTCACGCTAGGGGTTGCGGGTTCAAGTCCCGTCCATTCCGCCATCTTTGCCGATCCGGAGCCGAGGTTTCTTGAAAAAGAAAGCTCGAGCTCCGCGGTCGGCTTTTTCATCACTATTTTACGGATTACATGAAGAATTGCCTCTTATCCCCACACGAGTTGGAACTGCTCGAAAAATGCGAGAGTGCCGATCCCTTTCAAAATCTTGGGTACCACCATACGGTGATCAAAAAACAAACTTATGGAGTGATCCGAGTTTTTAATCCGCATTTCAAAAAAGTTGAAATTGTTACGGAAGAGGGCAACGCAGAATGCGAATACGGGTCGGCAAGCGGTTGTTTTGAATGCCTATTTCCGTCTAAACTCGAATTTTTTTCCTACCGAATTAAGGCGACGACCACTTCGGGTGTGACCACTGAATATATGGATCCGTACGCCATTTTACCCGTTCTCAGCGATTATGACGTTTTTCTTTTTAGTAAAGGAACCCATTATCAAATTTGGAAGAAAATGGGTGCGAATCCTATTGTTCACCATGGTCATCATGGAGTTCACTTCTGCGTTTGGGCGCCCAATGCTAAAGGCGTCTCCGTAATCGGTGACTTCAATGGATGGAATGGCCGAAGTCACATGTTGAGAAAGCTATCCTCCGCAGGGATTTGGGAAATTTTCATTCCCGGCCTCACTCATGGCCACAATTACAAATTCCAAATTCATACGGCGACAGGAGCTACCGTTGAGAAAATGGATCCCTATGCAAAAGAGGCGGAACTAAGACCCAAAACCGCCGCTATTATAGCTGACCCCACTCCCTACCGATGGAATGACAGCGTATGGAATAGCCAAAGAGCTTCCATACAAAGCGATTCTCAACCTATGTCCATTTATGAAGTGCATTTGGGATCTTGGCAAAAAGCGCCAGGTCGCGAATCTGGATTTCTGGAATACGCGGAATTGGTGGATCGCCTCATTCCCTACGTTAAAGGAATGGGATACACCCATCTTGAATTGATGCCCATTTTAGAACATCCTTTGGATGAAAGCTGGGGCTATCAAGTCATAGGCTATTACTCTCCCACTAAGCGGTTCGGGACTCCCGCTCAATTCAAAAATTTTATCGACAAATGTCATCAAGCTGGTTTAGGCGTGATACTGGATTGGGTACCGGCTCATTTTCCTTCTGATCAACATGGGTTGGATTTTTTCGATGGCACACAATTGTATGCGCATGAAGATCCACGTAAAGGCAGCCATCCGCAATGGGGAACTCGAATTTTCAATTATAGTCGCCATGAGGTCAGCAATTTTCTTATCGCAAATGCGCTTTATTGGATGGAAGAATTCCATATAGACGGACTTCGAGTCGATGCTGTGGCATCAATGTTGTACTTGGATTACGCGAGAGAAGATGGCGCATGGGTCCCCAATCCCGACGGCAGCAATACCAACCATGAAGCAGTTGAATTCATTAAGCATATGAACTCTATCGTTGGACAACATTTTCCCGATCGACTGATGATTGCCGAAGAAAGCTCGGCATTTCCCGGGGTCACCCACCCCTTGGATCGCGGAGGTTTAGGGTTTCATTATAAATGGAATCTTGGATGGATGAATGACATCCTGACTTATCTCTCAAAAGATCCGCTCTTCCGGCGTTATCATCAAAACCTTTTGACCTTTGAAATGTCTTATGCTTTTTCAGAAAGATTTACCTTAGTTCTTTCACATGATGAAGTGGTGCATGGGAAAGGTTCGTTACCCAATAAAATGCCTGGAGACCAATGGCAACGGTTCGCCAATGTCAGAACAGCCTTTTCTTATCTCTTTGCTCATCCTGGAAAAAAATTGCATTTCATGGGCCTTGAAATTGGTCAGTTCAATGAATGGAATCCCGGTGTATCACTGGATTGGCAGCTTCTGCAATTTGAAAGTCACAAGGGTTTACAAATGCTGGTGCGTGACCTGAACGGTATCTATAAGCAGGAGCCCGCACTATACGAATTGGATTCTTCCTACACTGGCTTTCAATGGGTTGATTTCCAGGACCAGGAGAATAACATTGTGTCCTTTATCCGAAAAGGAAATCCTCGTCCTGTCGGAGGCGGACAAGAATTAATTTTGTGCCTTTTCAATTTCAGCCCGGTTCCACGCCACAATTATCGCGTTGGGGTTCCGTTAGATGGCTTTTATCATGAATTGTTCAATAGTGATTCGAAAGTTTATGGAGGTGGAAACCTGGGAAATATGGGAGGCAAGCGAACCGACTCGATACCGATGCACAACTTCCCATTTTCTTTGGAACTAACCGCACCGCCCCTCGGAGGATGTTTTTTCAAATTCCAATCCGACCCCCCACCACCACCGAAGAGCCAATCCCTCACGCCCGGATTTGTTTAGAGGCGGAAGATTAGAAACCTAAACCTTTAAGAACCTTTTTTCCCTGGCCCTTGACCTCATCGGTGGCTTTTTTCTTCTGACCCTCAACTTGTTGTTGAATTTTCGCCTTTTCTGACTCAAGCTTAGCCTTCACCTCCGATTCTAATTTCAGCTTCTCCGCATCTAACTGAGCCTTTAATTCAGCTTTCTTTTTATTGAAAGCATCGCTCAAGGCACTTTTAGCACCCGCACCTGCTTCTCCAGCCATCCTTTTCGAATCCAGAGTAAATGTGGGCTTTGTCAGGCTTCCTCCGATCAAGTAATAAAGGATTGCACGACCAGCCTTGTCCATAGGTACGATGCTAGCGCCGGTCAAGGCAGGCATATGACTCAGTTTGGCAACTTCAGATGCTAAGGCACTGGAGGCCCCGCCAATGGACTGACTGACCCCAACAGGAAGGTGGTTCTCTAGGGATAGATTAAGGGAATTGTCGAAGCCCAAGTCGCCGAGAGCCGCCAAGGTCCCGATTACGGATTCATTGACCTTGCAATCCTTTAGCAGGAGTTTACCCCCCGCCGCTTCTAAGGATGTGGTAAAACTTGAGAACTTGAACTCATGGAAAGCGAGAGATTTACTGACCTTACCCAAAGCATCGGAAAGCCCTTTGACCAAACCTGTTTCCATCAACTTGCCATCCAATATTCCGAAATCAATCTTTCCCGTCAGATTATCCGCCATAGTCTGTGGAAGTCCATGGGTGCGGACATCCATCTTAAGATTGAATTTTCCGTAAATGGTGCTGTCTGCTTTCGATAAGGTTTTCATCAATCGATTGGTACCAGGAATCTTGTCATTAAGTCTGGAAATAAAGTCGTTGGCCTCAACTCTGATGACATCCAATTTAAAATCAATGTCGGCATTGGACGGGTCTTTTAGGTCCACCTTCATATTCGAGCTAAACCCACCCGAATATAAAGTTCCTTTCAATGCTGTTGTGAGTACACCGCCAATCAAATTGGATTGGGAAGTAAAATTAGTCATGCTTAGATTCATCAATTGTGTTTTCGCCAATTTTACGTTAATGTCCGCTATAATTTTTGGTAGCGCTGGAAAAGCGGTCATAGGCGCAGTTTCAACTTCTTCTTTTTTAGCGCCTTGAGGAAGAAGCTCATCCAGATTAAGGTTGGAGGACTGAACCGTGAGTTTGGCCTTAGCAATTTGACTCGATGTTGCTTTGGGCATGATTAGGGCAAGATAATTCCACACCGTTCCGTTTAAGATCAAATCCGATTCGCCAATATGAACATTGAACGATTCACCGATTTTGTCATTGTCGATTTTAACCGTTCCGTTCAGTTTCACTGGCTTAGGTAAGGGTTTTCCAGCCAACATGATATTTTTCAATTCGATTTGACCCTGAGCCTTTAGATTCTCGGGCGCGGAAGGATCCAAGGGACCTGACGCCTTGATCAAGGCCTGTATCAACCCTTCTGCTTTCATGTCCTTGTCGGTCAATCCCATTTTACTCGCCAGTAAAATCGCTTTTCCCAGGTCAACTACAGCATTGACATTGAATTCCTTCAACAAAGGAACTTTGCTATGCAAAGAGGTTATTAACGCATCCATATTGACAGGGTTGCCCCCCATGGTCAGCGCAAATTGAGCCAAACGAAGACTATCGCCAGCCAAGTCCAACTGAACATTCATGTTTTCGATTCCCGCGGGCAAATCTTTGTGGGTAATTCCACCTTCACGAATAATCAAGTGGGCTGTTACATCCGGCACCTTTCCAGAATCGAGAACACCTTTGATTTTAACATCCAAGGAGGCGACCCCTTTGGCGGTCAGTTTGGGAATGTTGGGGGATAAATTGGCAGGGACTTCTTTAAGTACCGAAGCTAATTTGATATCCGGTGCAGAAAGCGAAAAGTCTAAAGTCGGAGGTTTAGTGACGAAGTGACTCACCTCACCCTTTGCTACTAATCGAATATCCTGGAAACCCAACTCCAATGATTTGACCTGAAGTCGCTCCGCTGGCAGGTTTAAATGAATATCATGCCTGATCGAAACGCGAATATTTCCCGTTCGGACCCCAGAAGCTGAATCGGAAACCTTTATCCCAGCAATTTCCAACAAGCCCTTAGTATTAATGTTTTCCAGACCTTGATCCAAGTGAAGCGAAACGGTTTGATTGATCCGATCCAAGATCATTTCCCGTCCACTTTGAAGGTCGCGTATTCTAACCCGACCCTTTTCGATTAGGAACGATTTCAAGGCTACGGCCGCTGGACTTTGAACTGGCTTGGAGGATTCTTTAACGGGCGCGACCGTATCGGTTTTGCTTAGGCCTTCCAAGTTATTATGTCCATTCCTGTCGACTTCGTAAAGAATTTCCGGTTCCACCAATTTGATTTCATTCACTACAGGTGAGAATTTGAGAAGGGAAAGAAAATCGATAGACAGTGCCAATTCCCGGAGCTTGAACATTGGTTCAGAGGAAAAACCCTTGCCGTTGGCAACCTTAACTTCACTAACAGATAACTTGAGATTTGGAAAAACACGAATGGATACGTCTTCAACCGAGACATCCCGATGCAACGCTTCAGTCCCAAAATTATGGACAAGACTTTTGATCTTGGCAGGGGGAAAAGCGATTTTGATGGCAAAGTAAGCGCCTAGACTTAGGAGCACGAACAGGACTATGCCTGCCAAAATGATTCGTTTGATAACCTTCATGTCCAGGCTCCTGAAAACTGTGGAAAAGTCAAAAGTAGTTTTTTTGGGGCTGAGACACTAAAAGGAAATCGCAGTAGCGGTAAGGCGACATGGAGGAAACACGGAGGTCGTCCAAGTCCACTTCAACTGAACGCTTAGATACAAAAAGTGCCTCTAGGCTTCCCTAAAGGCACTTGGTAAAAAAAGAAGTTCGAAACGATTAAAGTGCGCTGATTGCCAATGTCAGGTCAGCGGCTGCTGCCTTTTCTGCACCAGCAATGGACTTTATTTTGAGATAAACGATTTTGCCCATGCCGGTCTTGACTACGAACATGTCGCCTTCTGCAATCTTCATCGAAGTTGATTTTGTTCCATCCGTAAATGCCTTGGCGGCTGCTTCGGAATCGAGAGGTTTAGCTGATACTTTGACGAACTCGGTAACCTTTAGGTCGGCACTGACGTAGTTTGCGGCTACACCAATATCACCAGCAGCTTTTGCCGCAATGGGAGTGATCAACTTGAATTCTGCACCAGAGTAGGCGAACAAGACGTCTATGGTTCCTAGGGCCGCATTTGCAGCCGCTGATAACATAACGGTTTTGTTATCCAAATCAACAGCAGTGCCGAGGGAAGCATGACCTTGGGCACCAACGCTGAGCATAGCTTCTGCGTTCAATGGAGTGTGCTTGGCAGGATCAACCTTGGTTACCGTGTCCTTCTTATCATCGGTCAAGCAACCGGTTAGGGTTGTGGTGCTTACCACCAAAAAGCAACCAGCAACTAATCCACCGGCAAGAATTTTCTTTACGTTTTCCATTACCTTCATCTAAGACTCCTTCAGGTTATTATCGGCAAATCAATGGCCGACTCATTATGGTAAAAAATTAAATTAAAATCCAACCAAATCAAATAATTAAGACCGATAGCTAAAATTAATTGGCTTTTTCTGTCCTGGCGCAGAGCGGTCAAAAGGTTGACAAATCTAGCCCTAAAGCCTGTCTATTACAGTTACAATTATAAACTGAATGGCCCGGTTGTATTGTCAAAAAACCAACTTAGTCGGCTATCCATTTCGGGAGAGTTTTTTAATTCGGTCTCTTAAATGAGCTGCTTTTTCAAATTCAAGGTTGGTGGCGGCCTGTCGCATTTGCTTTGTCATTGCTTCGATCTGGGATTGACCTGTATCGGAATCAAGCTCCTCA
>JAYVCH010000329.1:0-3523 GCA_043750055.1 Fibrobacteria bacterium | reverse complement strand
TTTCAATTCCCTTTCGGCGGATGAAATGGATATAAAACCCAGCGAAAAAAGTTGGAGTATGAATGAATGTTTAGATCATTTGATCCGAACTAACTCCAGCTATTTTGATTGTTTAGATGCAATTTCCAAAGGAAATTATCATGCTTCGGCATGGAGCAAAATTCCGCTTTTGCCGGGATTTTTTGGGAAAATGATTTTAGGCGTGGTGAGTCCTGATGCGAAAAAAAATACGCGAACCTTTAAAATTTGGAACCCTTCTAAATCCAAATATGGAACTAATCTCACTTCAGAAATGATACTTAGCAATAATGTTTTGATCGAAAAAATAAAGGCACTTCCTGAATCAGAATTGGATCGCATCATCACCTCACCCGCTGGAAATTTGGTGAATTATTCGCTGAAGATGGCCTTGGAAATTACGACCACCCATCAAATACGGCATTATAACCAAGCGGTGAGGGTCAAACAGGAATCGGCTTTGAAAAATCTTAATCCAAACTAATCGGCCTTCCATTTGGCTCAATGGGTATAAGGGATTCGCAGCTTTCTTACCTCATCCTTGGCGCTTATTCTCAAAAAATAAAGCCCGGAATGGAAGGCTCCATTCGCAGGATCGTAAATAATTTTTTGATTGCCGCTTTTTAGGAAAGGAATGTTTTTGGAGAACGCAAGCTTTCCTTGCATATCGAATAATTGAATCTCCAAGTTTTCGATCCACTCCTCGTTGTCGAATTGAATGAATAGTTTTTTTGAAATAAATTGTGCAGAAAAATTATGGAAAATGGAAGCGTTGGTTTTTCCTGAGAATCGTGAATGTAAAATGGAGGCTGGAACATATTCCGCATCGCTTTCTTTTCCCCTTGCCAATCGAATCCAAGTGCCTTCGCCATAAACTCCCGCCATGGAATAATCGAATGGCTTAAAGCCCAAGGCGGAAACGGTCGATGCCGCTTTGAAATGGAAATCATAATGCTCGGGATCCACAAACATGGGATCCGAAATTATGGATAAGCTATCATGCCCCGCCGCTTGCCAGGCCGAGAGATCTAATCCATCGTTAAATTGAATAGGCCGATTGGAGGCATCCCAGTATTGATTTTTAGAAAAATGTGTTTGGGCGGCAACGAAATTGCCACTCAATAAATTACCCCGATTCCAATAAATAATATTGTTCTCCATCGTAAAGGAAAGATGAGTTTCGGGGCGAGTCAATTGAATTTGTGTTTCCGTCCCATACGCAAAAATATTATTGCGGACCATATTCCCTTCGCCATAATGCTGATGGAATCCGCCCGACTTGGTATTGTAGATCAAATTATCCGTAATCGAAAGTCCCGTAGTACCTTCATCATCATACATGCCCCAACCACCATAGGTTTGCGCATAAATATCATGGAAAACATTCCCCTTCACTGATGTGTTGGTTAAAATTCCCAAGGTATAAACCGCGCCCAAATCACTCATCAACCCCTTACCGATATGATGAACATGATTGTATTCCAATTTATTGCCTTGACTCGTCGTGGGCGCATAACCCCAAGACCAACCTACCGAAATTCCAGTATACTGCAAATCACCGATATCATTATGCGTTATGACATTATCACTGCTTTTGCCTATCCAAATTCCCACCGCGCAGGGGAAAAGCAAACCGCCCGAACGAATAATGGAATTGTTTACCGTGATATGGTGAGTGCGATCCGTCAGCGTCGTAGGGTCGCGGGTTTCACCAATGCGAATTCCACTGGCACCAAAATCATGGATAAAACATTTTTCCATTTGAATATCTTGATTACCATGTTTAAACCAGATAGGGGTTTCTCCCGTATGGCTGAATTCACAATTAGTAATTTTAATATGCTGCGATCCATCAAAAATAATTGCAGCATCGGTATACACAGCAGCCTGAAAGGGCTCAAAGCCTTCTGGGGGCATGAACCATCCCGTATATTTAAAGGCCAAGCCTTCCAGATTGATATATTCAATCGTTTGGCTTGCCGAGGCTTCTCCATTGAAACGTAACCATTGAGAAATTTTCGGGCCATAAAACTTCACTTTATTAATCGCTTCACCCGGTTTAGGAAAATATGACAAAGTTCCATTGCGATCCAAAAACCATTCGCCCGGCGCATTCAGGGCTTGTTTAAAATTATCCAAATAAAAAAGATTTCCAGCGACCATAGGATTCCATGATTCCATAGCCTTGCCTTCTGTCATCAATCTTTTCATGCCTGCATCATAGCCGGTAATATGGCGACGGGTATTATCCCAGTTATGGAAAACCATCAAGTTTACATCTTTTATATCGTCTGTACTTAAGCCTTGTAACCAAGCTCCCGCTTCGGTAGGGACGGTCAAGGTTTGTCTGAACTTCCCCAAGCCCAAATCATCCTGTGTTATACTTGTAATCATGAAATGACTTCTTGTCGTATTCGCCACTAATTGCGCGCTCGATTGTTTTATATCATAAAGTGAATCGCCCACTAAATTGGGTTCGCGGGCGCGAATGGCTCGGTGGCCCCCCACGAATAATTGTTCAAAATACCATTTGCCATCAGCAACTTCTTGAATTTGAGTCCGCCAAATTCCATCGCTTCCGACTTCAAATCCCTTGATTTCTCGCGCTCCTAAAAAAACTGGATGAGCTCCCGTTGCGGCCTCGTAAACAATCGGTGCCGAAGCTGTACCCGCATCTTGCGAAGTAAAAAGGACGGTAGAATCGAGAGTATATTCTCCGTCCGCAAATTGAACATGCACGGTACCGGCAAAGGATTGTTTTATCTTTAAAGCTCTAACCGCCTTGCGGGCACCGTCAAGAGAAGCTAAGGGGCCATCGGTTTTGGCAAGATTAGGCAAAGCCAAGGCACCGGTCCAATTATCATTACCCTGTGGTGTTACGTAGATCACCGTAGCGAAAGTGGGATTTGCGGACCCGATCGAAAGGGTCAGCAATAAAAACAATCCTTTAATCACCTTTTCACCTCATTCATTGCTGATTCTTCGGAAAATCTCTCCCCCAAGCTACTCCGTAACGCCAAAAAAAGCGTAGTGATTAAAGGGTCCGAGGTAGCATCTGGGACTCAACCGTTTGCGGTAGCGAATTCGGATCCAACGAGCATGGGGCCGAATTTCAACCTAAAAAAGGACGCCTTGGCTCCATTTAGGATCGTGGTTCAACTGTCTCCCGAAGTTTCTGGCAAAGATTAATCCAGTCTGTTCAGAATTTCTGGTTTTGAGGGGGAAAACTCGACGGAGTTAGTTAGATTTCCCGTCAAGCACCCTTAGCTCAACTGGATAGAGTACTGGCCTTCGAAGCCAAGGGTTGGGGGTTCGAGTCCCTCAGGGTGCACCACTTTTGAACTCAGCCGCATTAGCGAAAACGTCGCCGGACCGATTCTTTTAAACTCGATTGTGTTGATCGAAGTTTATCCAATAACAAGTTAAAGGTTTCCGCCTCTGTGTCGGTCATTTGGGCGAACAGCACGCGCATTCCTGGTCTAAGTCCAACGATTTTTGTTAACAC
>JAYVCH010000328.1:0-4960 GCA_043750055.1 Fibrobacteria bacterium | reverse complement strand
TCGTTGCCATCTGTGGTTTTTAGATGGATTTGTTTCGTATCTGGATCGTCATTCATGGACAAAACATGCTTGCCCTGAGTGGTAATTTCAATTACGGTTTTTCCATCCTTGTCATCGAGTTTGATTTGGTGGCCCGAGGCGGTCCGGATCACACTTTCAGAATTATTCCCCTTCTTAACTGGGGAGCCATTACTGGGGTTGGGGCTTGTGCCCAAGGCAATGGGTCGATCCACATCGCCATCTATGAAGCTGATGACTAAATCATTCCCAGCATGAATGGGAAAATGCATTCCATAATTAGGTCCGCCATAAGGCTGGGTCATTCTGATGGGGAGACTGGCTTGACCATCCTTCGCGCTGGATACATCAAAGGGAAGCTTCGCATGGTAGCGACCTTCCTCGTCCAAGAAAGCGTATTTGCCTTCTGGGCCATCGACCTTGGCTGTGATGACTCCATGGATTTTCGGTTGCTTTGTATTTAATTCAGGACGGAAAATCACATCTGCGGGAATGCAGGTAAAATTATTGCTATAAGAGATTTTTCCACCGTCTCCTTCGAACCCTTCTCGCTGATCACCGTTATGAGTAACACGCAGAATTGTGTACTTACCCTTGAAAAATGTTGCATCATGGGCATCCACAAATTCGAAACGATGTCCAGTTCTGAAATCACGACAAAGGCCCTCTCCTTCTAATACCAACATTCTACAAGCCTGCATTTCAGCGCGGATATTGGCGAGATGCTCGGCTTGGCTGGTGGTGAGGATATTTGAACCGAAGGAGTTATGTCCCCCTTTTCCCGGTTTTGAGGCCGATCCTAAAATATTCACACTTGGAGTACGGTCATTATAATCTTTAAGGGTCACTTTTCCTGAAACCATTTTTTGGATACGGCATAATTTCGTAAGGTGGTCAACGGATTTGTGCGATAAGCCGGACTCGGACTCCAATTCGACTTTTTCCATTTTCAGAATGGGAAGCACAGCGCTGCCTTGATCGGCCATGATTAATTTATCCTTGCCATCCGCATGATTGAAAAAGTAAAAGATTCCTTCATGCTCCATCAGGCGAGCAATGAAATCCAAGTTGGTTTCATTATACTGAACTGTATATTCACGGTTTGAATAGGTTCCTTTTAAATTAAAATCGAAATCTACCCCGCTTTTGAGTCCATCTTCAGTCAAGACTTTGTTGATGATATCCTTAAGGGTCATCTTTTGGAAGATTCGGTTTTGGGAGGAGTAGGATAATAATTTTAAATGGGGTTCGATGCTAATATCATAGATGAAACTGTTAACGCCAAAGCTCTCGGATGCATTTGGAAATTGATTGTAAGTCGTGACCATTCCATGATGGGTGACGGTAAAATCTTCTCCAATTATTGCGAGAGTGGCGTCTGCGCCGATCATTTTCGAGTATTCAAGATTACCTTCCAAACATGCCGCCTGAATATGCAGACGAAAACATGCAGACATTGCTTCTTCCATGGTGAATTCATGCACGCGAAACGTATCGGGTTCGAGACTGCCGACTTTTAACGTAAACTTGAGATTTTGCTTGATAACATTGTCGCTGGCCATGTATTGTACCTCGATGCGTTGATGTCTGTTTCGCCCCTTTATTCAGGAGCCGGGTTCGGTGACTTTCGCGTCGAACCACTCTGGGAATAATAGTAGGTTTCCGTTGCTACCCTGTCGGTGACGGTGGTCACATATTTGAAAATATTTTTGCGAGTTAAACTTAAATCACCCTCTGGAATGGGGTTATTTTGCCAATTACACTTGGAAAATAAAGCCGACTCGGCTGCGCGATGGGGCCTGGGTTTGAAATTGGGGATTGTCGCTTTGTTGAAGGCTACAAGGGTGTTTCCGGTGAAAACACGGCGCCGACGAAAATCGGTAATCCTGCCGTCCCACTTGGATAGAGGTAACAGCTATAGGAAAAGTGGCCTACTCGGCCGCCTCCCTCTGTAAAAGTTACTGGGGCGCGTACTGTGAATTCCAAGGGATTCTCAGCAGAAATAGATATCAACTCAGGATTGGATAAAGGTGTGATGGCAAGAATTTCTTCTTGAACTTCCATTGGCAGAGGTGTTACACCAGGGGTTGTTTTTGGATACACTCCATGACGAATGGATAGGCTTTTCAATTCTTCGGATCCTGGGCTATGGGGATGCACAACATAGATGCGCTCATTGCCACAATTTTCCAAACGCAGGGTGGCCTCGATGCCTTCACCGGTGAAGCGTACGGAAAGGGCCTTAAGGGTCAGGGACCATAATGGATTGATGCATGCGCCGCCTACCCATTTGTTTAATTGGTTAAAAACCGCTTCGAGATCGGGAGGAATAGGTGGTGTGGGCAGACTCCATCGGAAAGAGAAAAGCTTGCGCGCGGCCACTAGGGTCAACTGGAAAAGCGGATCACCCGGAGAAGGAACTTGAGCGGGAATGGAATTCAAGGGGGCCGTTTCCAGCATGCGAAGAAAATCCAAGATTTCTTCTTTGGGAATAGCACCTTCATACGATCCTGGGGGCATGACATCGGTGCCGGCGGGGCTACGTCGGCGAAAGAGCTGCGCCTTACCAGTGCCATTCACGACCAACCGTTGTTCCTGTTCGAAGGCGGTAGGGTATTTGATTCCCGAGGTCACGGTGTATTCAAATCTAAACTCCGGTAGGAGGCGTTGCTCCGCTTGCAGGACATGACCAATGGCGGTTTTGAAATCTTTAATCTCCAATTTCGTTCCTTTTATTTAGCGGCTGTAAAAACCAAATCCCTGGTGGTCTTGGTTTTCCAAAGTTTCTTCGCCATTCCTTCAAAAGTTGCATAATGGCGTTTCTTAACCAGCGTGAGATTTTGTCCCATGATAGAATCCGAATCGATGCCGGCCACCATTCCATCGGCGTCAGGAACCGTGGTATCTGTTGCACCGCCGACATATTCGTCAGGTAACCCTATCAAATGGCCGACTTCATGGGCGGCAACGGCGATGCGGGTTTCGCCATAGTAAAACATACCAGCATTAGACCGACCATTACCCGGCACCAGGGCGATAGAATGAGTCGTTGCCGCATCTACTTTTTTCATCTCCAGAGTCAAATTGACTTTGTAGCCGCAGCCTTCCATCGCTACCGACTTTGGGCATGACTTGGGACGCAGTTTGAATTTTCCAGTGAAGCGTTTGTGGGTATCATCCGTCCACTTGGTACGCAACCCATGATACGTGTGAAAGTCGTAATCGGCGAAAGCCTCCGGCCACTCTCCCGTTGAGCCCACTTGGACGAACTTGGCCCCTGACTTCTGAAAAGCAATCCCACGATATTCTCCATCTAGTGGAACGAAGGTAGCGGGAATTGCCACCCAATCCGCACCGTCATGGTACTGATTGGGTATAGTTCCAGCGCCATGGATGCGGCCCCAACGATAACCATCCCATAGGCAGCCACCGGCCAATCCGGTGATGCCGGCACGAGTCATATTGATCCAGAATGCAGACCATGCTTTAACTACGTCTTCCTTGACTTGGATTTGGCAAACAAGTCCATCGAACTTCTGCTTATACTCAGAATGGACCGAGAACCCGTTCCAGGAAAAGTCCTGTGAAAAAGTTTCCCAATCCGCATCTTTAACCATTTTGAGTTTGTAATTCTTGGCGCTCACGGCTTTATCTTTATCCAAATGAAATTCTGCAAGAACCGGCACGCTCTCCGCTAACTTGCCATCCTTGGTTTCAATGCCGCAAAGACAAGGGCTGTACTCGTATTCCAATTTGCCCGCTTTCGATTTTACCTTCGCCTCCAAAACGACCTTGAAACTGACAAGGAGTTTTACCGTGACCTCAATGTCATCAGCTAGGGTTGTGTCGGCTAAAACTTTAACAGGTTCAGCCACCCAGCCTTCGTCCTTTTCAAAACGAACCTTGTTGGCAAACTGTTCTACGGTGATAGTGGGACTTTCCACCTCGGATGAATCGCGATGTTTGGCGGTGAAAATGTATTTGTAAGCTTCCAAGGGGTTGCCTTCGGGCGTTTTGTACTTCGGATTGGATAAGGTGACTTCTTTGCTGGCTATCCCATTGTTAAGGTGGCTATCCGCCTTGACGATTGATTCTTTTTTTCCATCAGGGAGTACGGCGAATACCTGAAAATCAACCTTGGTGATCGCTACCAATTCAACAGGGAGAGCCCCATCCACACTAAGGGTTACTTTTTCGTTAAACCCTGCTTTGGCCTTACTCCATTTTGGGTTGGAGAGTACAGCTTTGGGTTTTTCTTTGGGCTTTTCCTCAACAACGGGTTGAGCGACGTGTTCTTCTTCAGGCTCCGCGGCCTCGGCGGGTTTTGGTTTAGCATATCCTCCGCCTCCACCTTTGGGCCATTTAATATTACCTGGTAGGTCGTTGGGATTTGAAATATTTCCCGGTGGACTCATTTAACTCCCATAGGTTCAAGGAAAAATATAAATGTTAAATCGACGATTCGGAGATTATGGGCATGTCAGGTTTTCTTCAACTGGGTAGGCATTTCGGAGAGCACTGATTATCGGAGCATTTTGAGTCTTCTCTTTGTCCGAGCCAAATATGTGAAACATGGCCAGGCTTTTGCCTTCGTTGTCGAGATAATATATTGGAGAATCGGGAATCTTTAGGGTATGGACATAGCCCCCGATATTGCCTGCACTGTCTTTCAAAACCTTGACCACCATGGGATCTGGTCCTGGAGGATGGCCGCAAAAGCGAGCAATTATATCTGGGTGCACGGATTTTGAGGCATGGGGTTTCATCGTCTCCTCCTTGGACGTTTTAGAGGCCGGGGGCTTAAGAGCCGGCGGCTTAAAAGCCGATGTTCGGCATGCCATTGGAAGGAAGACCAGAGCTGATAGAGCAAAGGTTAGGGGTAAAAGCCTAATGGTTCTCTTCATCACATCTCCAATTTGCAGTCCAGTTTAAATTCCTCGAC
>JAYVCH010000327.1:0-5418 GCA_043750055.1 Fibrobacteria bacterium | reverse complement strand
AGATTAAATGTTATTGTGGGGGCGATGTGGTCTGCTTCGGAGGTATTGCAACCCAAAAGAGAAAGCGAAAACAGCCCAAATATGACAGTTAGGGTGGCCCCTTTGGAAAAGATCTGAACCTTCATTGACGCTCCTTTTTTAGACTTCCCAAATCCAGCAAAAGAAAAGATCTGATAACTTAATCATGGATCCGTTTCCTTGAACCAAAATAAGAAAGTTACGTCAATATTTTTACCTTATTGGAACATGTTCAAAAAGATGATCCTCGGCATCGGATCCACCCTATCTGATTGGCTTCGCCTAGTTCGTAAAGATCTGGGAAAGTCCACCTACCGCCGGCAGGTTCGAAGCTGGTTTTTGGTATTGGGAGTGTTCCCACTTTTGGTTGTTGGGTCTGTGAGTGCAGTCCTTTACTACTTCTCACAATCCTTACCCTCCTTGGAATCTTTGGAGCGCATTGAACCCAATCTGATCACCCGGGTTTATGATAAAGACACGACTCTAATTCACGAGTTTTATACTCAGCGTAGAATCTGGACTCCAGCGGCCAAGATCCCTCAAATGCAAAAAAACGCAGTCTTCGCGATTGAGGATCAAAAATTTTACCAACATTGGGGCGTGGATTTAAATGCCTACCCCTCCGCGTTACTTCCGGCGCTTTTAGGAAAACGGGCTCGGGGCGCTTCTACATTGACCCAGCAGTTGGCAAAAAATCTTTTTTTGACTTCAGAACGTTCGGTGGTGAGAAAAATTAAGGAAATCTTGGTCGCGGTTCAGATTGAACGAACTTACACTAAAAATGAAATCTTGGAATTTTATTTTAACCAAGTCTATTTGGGCGCTGGTGCCTATGGATTCGCGGCTGCGGCCGAACGCTATTTTAGCCGTCCACTGGATTCACTCACCATTCCTCAATACGCACTGATGGCGGGATTGTTACAAAGACCCGAAGCCTATCGTCCAGACATGAGTCCGGAGGCGTCCCGGGAACGCCGTAACATTGTGCTCGGGGCCATGAAGACAATGGATTTTATTTCTCGCACTCAAATGAAAGAATATTTAAAATCGCCGTTGGCGGTAAAAATGTGGATGCCACCGACAGGATTCGCGGCTTATTACGTTGAAACGGTTCGTCAGTTTTTGGAAAAAAAATGGAATGAGGACCTTGTCTATAACCAGGGTGCGACGGTCTATACCACTTTGGATTCGGCTCTACAAAATTTCGCGGAATCTACCGTGGTGGCCAATCTCTATCATACCCGTAACCGCTTACGATATCGAACCGCCAGAGCGTTCAACATGGCAGGCAATCTAAAGACGCCGCTGGATACCATTGTCCATTATTGGGACACGTATTATCCTAGGTTCGATTCTTTATTTATGAAGAAGGATACCTCTACCTTACATCCTCGCTTTCCCGACTCGTTGAAATATGTGCATGTCCAAACAGCCCTCTTAATTTTGGATAATGAAACCGGGGCGGTCCGGGCGATGGTGGGGGGAGAAAACTTTGAGAAGTCGAAATATAACCGAGCTATTCAGGCGGTTCGTTCACCCGGTTCAGGGTTCAAACCTTTTGTCTATGCCACAGCCGTCGATAATGGCGCCAGTCCCGGTGACATTTTAAATGACGAACCAATTACGATACCCGACCCGATGGATTCGACTAAGTTCTGGCGTCCGCATAATTTCGATCCCGGCTTTGAGGGAAAAATTAGCATGCGACGGGCTCTGTATAAATCCAAAAATCTTCCAGCTATTGAAGTGGCTATGAAATATGGATTACCCACCGTGGTTTCCTATGCCAGAAAATTTGGCTTAACTCATAATGTCCCTCCGGTCCCCTCTTTGGGGATTGGTTCCTGTGAAGCCACCTTGATGGAAATGACTTCGGCTTACACAGCCTTTCCCAATGGAGGAGTGCGCCCCTTGCCCTATCTGGTTGAGAAGGTCGTGGACAAAAGTGGGCAAACGATTTATGCAAATGTGCCACAAACCCAAGAGGTTATTCGTAAGGAAGCAGCATGGATCATGTGTACCATGCTTAGAGACGTGAACATTCACGGAACGGCAGCGTCGATTTGGGGTAGTGGATTTAACCATCCCTCTGGTGGAAAAACGGGAACGACAAATGATTTTACCGATGCCTGGTACATTGGTTTCACCAAGCGGATGACTATGGGTATTTGGGTAGGCGCGGATGATCATCTTGGCATGGGTCCTGGTCATACCGGCGCGGACGATGCCGTGCCAGTTTGGATCAAAGTCATGTCGCATGTAGAGAAAGACCTTAAACCGCTTCCTTTTCCCCGACCAAATGGGATCGTTGAAGCGACAGTTTGTCAAACTTCGGGATTATTGGCCCAACCTTTCTGTAAGCTGACTACGACGGATTATTATATCGCAGGCCATCAGCCGACTGAGCCGTGTAATCCTGAAATGCATTCAAAAAATAATTCCGGTCAGGATATCTTCACCGCAAATCAGCACAGGGAACGTCGTGCGGATGCAGTACCAAACCCTCCGAAAGAAGGCCATGGTGGAGTAAAAGAAAACGAGAAGGAAAAGGGAAAAGAAAAAAAGCCTGATCATCGGGTTCGAAAAACGTTTTAAGGTTTTTCCTCCAAAGCAAATACCTAAGTGCAGTGTTTAGAGTTCAATCTCGACGCCTTCGCGGGCCAGCGAAACGTCCATAGCAGGAGCATGGACACGGCATTTCTCACGGATTTCTGCTTCATAGCCATCTAAAAAATCGTCAGTGTGATTGGGATCATGATGAAAGACCACATATTTTTTGATTCCGGCGAACTTGGCAATCTCAAAGCCTTTTTCCCAAGTCGAATGGCCCCACCCCTTATATTTAGTCTCGTATTCTTCCGGTGTATACATGCCATCGTAGATCAATAAATCCGCGCCTTTGGCCAATTCTGCGATGGCCATGTCCATTTTGTCCGCTTGATGTTCAGTATCAGTTGCATAGATCATGGCCTTGCCGGAATGAAGATCCTCCAAGCGATAAATTAAAACCCCGTTGGGGTGGCGACCCTGCGCACAAGTGACTTTTCCGATCATGCTGCCATCGAAGGCACGGATGGAAATCGATTGCCCGGGGGTAATATCAGAATAGGTGAATTTGGCGCCGAGTTGATGCAAAGACACAGGAAAATTTGGGCCTTCCATTTGACCAGCTAAAATTTCTCCCAGGGTATTATCGGCTTTGCCTCGGCCATAAACATCAATCGAGTAACCTTCACGATACCCTGGCGCGAAAAACGGAAAACCTTGGATATGATCCCAATGCACATGGCTGAGGAACATATCTAGTTTCGGATGATCTTTGCGTTCAACAATAGTGTTACCGAGATTACGAATGCCGGTACCGGCATCAAAGATGACGATGTTGCCATCCGCACCTCCACCATTGCCGCCTAAATCAGCGGAAAGGCACGACGTATTGCCCCCAAATCGAATCGTATGCGGAGAGGGTGTTGGGATACTTCCCCTTACCCCCCAAAATTTGAGGATCATTCCGTTGCGACCGTCATTTGCAACATTCTACCCCATTTTCAACGGAATCCACAACTATTAATTGAAGAATTCCTTCAATCGACGACATAATTCGGTCACAGGAACTTTGGTGAATTCTTTCGCATTCCTTGGCTTCCATTCAGCCATGCCCTCGACTAAACCCTTTTTACCGATTGCGATGCGAATGGGGATACCCCACAAATCCGCGTCTTTGAATTTGACGCCAGGTCGTTCATCCCTGTCATCAAACAAAACTTCGAGCCCTAACCCTTCCCATTCTGCCATCACAGAAGCGCAGGCTTCGAGCACTTCAGGTTCACGACCAATATTGAGTAAATGAACCTGAAAGGGTGCCAGTTCCCGCGGCCAGATGGGGCCAAATTCGTCGTGGGAATTTTCGATAGCCGCAGCCATCAGACGACCGACTCCGATTCCGTAACATCCCATGGTTGGTGTTTGATGCTTTCCAGCATCATCCAGGTAGGTGCATTTCATGGATTCACTGAATTTGGTGCCGAGCTTAAAAATATTTCCGATTTCAATCCCGCGTACAGCTCGAAGTTGGGATTTTCCATCGGGAGCAAGGTAGCCCGCTTGAGCCACGGCGAAGTCGGCGCAATGAATGGTCAAAAAGTCTCGATGAAAATTGACATTCAAGTAATGATATCCCTCTTCATTCGCGCCTCCTACGAGATTGTTTCCTTCTCCCACAGAAAGATCGGCGAGCACAAGTAAGTCTGGTCTTGCGGTTAGGCCGATGGGGGAGGCATATCCGGGAATCAACCCAAAGCTTCGGATAAAATCTTCAGGGGCGGGAAGAAGTAAAGGCACTTTTAAATAGTTGCGCAGTTTGACTTCACTGATTTCAAGGTCTCCTCGAATAACACCTAGCACCAGACAGCGACGACTGTCTTGCTGGACCTCGAACATGACTGCTTTCATGGTTCGGTTGCTCGGCACTTTAAGAAAGTTTGAAACTTCATCAATAGTTTTGAATCCAGGCGTGGCCACTTTTTCCAAAGGTAACGGTGAGGCTTTTTGGTGTACATGGGTGAACTCGGCGATTTCCTGATTGGCCGAATAACTGCCATCCTCAGAAATAATCAAATAATCTTCACCGAAAGCAGTTTCCAACATGAATTCATGAGCGATTTTTCCGCCCATAATGCCAGTATCTGATTTGACCACGATGGGCTTGATACCCGTGCGAGCAAATATTTTTTCGTAAGCTTGGTAAACTCGGGAATAGTAGGCATCCAAATCCTCATCGCTTGCATGAAAGCTGTATCCATCTTTCATAACGAATTCGCGTACGCGAACTAGACCGCCACGAGCACGAGGCTCGTCGCGGAACTTTAACTTGAACTGATAAATCATGAATGGCAATTGTTTGTAAGATGAAAGCATGTAACGGGCCAAGTCCGTAATGGCTTCTTCATGCGTCATCGCCAGCACCATATGATGATCAGCGCGATCCTTGAAGCGTAAAAGTTCCGCGCCTATGGCACCGTAACGTCCGCTTTCCATCCACAACTCGGCGGGCTGAACCAGAGGAAGATCCACTTCCTGACCTTCAATCCGATTCATTTCTTCGCGAAGAATGCCTTCGATTTTGGCTAAGATGCGTTTGCCCATTGGCAAAATGGAATACAGTCCGGACGCGAGCTGTTTGATATATCCCCCGCGTAAAAGAAAGATATGGCTAGGAAGTTCGGCTCCCGATGGGGATTCGCGCAGGGTTTTTATTAGGAATTTGGATACAAGCATGCACAAATGATAGAAAAACGGATTTTTCGCAAAAAGCAAAAACAGGATATTATGAACTTATTTCCTCATTAAACTTGAAGAAATCGGTTTCCATTCTGTATCGTAAAGGGACCGGAGGTTTTC
>JAYVCH010000326.1:0-6432 GCA_043750055.1 Fibrobacteria bacterium | reverse complement strand
TCGATGCCTTTTTCAGAAATAGTAACCTTGACCATTCGACGATTTTCAACATCCTCCTCTCGGTTCAATAGGCCGGTTTCGCGGAGCTTTTCAATCAGTCGGGACACATTGCTGTTACGGTCGATCATCCCAGAGGCGATGAGACTCGCACTCACCGGTTTCCCCTTATGACCCCTTAAAATTCGTAGTACGTTAAACTGTTGGGGAGACAGTTTGAAAGGCTTGAGAAATTGACTGACTCGACTCTCTATCCACTCCGAAGTAAACAGTAAATTGACGAACTCAGTAAGACGGTCCGACGGATGCGGGCGCTTCAACCTCGTCGTTTTTCATCATGATGCCCATCTTCTCTTTGCGTTTTTCCCAAGAGTAATAAAAGGTTGGGACGACGACTAAGACAAGCAATGTATTGAAAAGAAGTCCCCAGAAAATACCCCAAGCCATCGGCGCCCACCAGAGTGAAGATTCACTTTTTAATTCAATTCCGAAATGGATGAAGTCGATTCCTTTTCCTGTCGCCATAGGCAGAAGACCCAACATCGCGGTAATGGCTGTGAGCAGTACTGGCCGTAAACGAGTCGCGCCGCCTTGTATTACCGCTTCACGCAGGGGAACGCCATGCCTTCGCAGGTGATTGATAAAGTCGATGAGCACGATTCCATTCTTGGCCACCACGCCTGCCAAGGCGATGATGCCAATGCCGGTCATCATGATAGCGAAGGTTGTATGAACAATCAACAAGCCCCAGAATACGCCACCCAAGGAAAGGATAATTCCGATGAGCACCAAGAAAGGTTGTAGTACCGAATTGAATTGTGCAACCATGGTGATGAACACCAGCGAGACAGCGATGAAAAACGCCTTTTTCAAAAACGCGGTGGTTTGGTCCTGTTCCCGATTACTGCTGCCGGACCGCACCTTATAACCAGGTGGCACACTTATTTTGGCGATGATTTCGGCTGCGGCCGCTTTCGCTTTGGACTCATCCTTGACGCCGGGCGCGATTTCGGCCCAGACTTGAATCGTGCGATCCCCGTCGAGGTGGTTGATTTTAGGGAGACTGGCTCCTTGTGTAATGCGAACCATGGACGTCAACGGCACAGTTATACCTTCGTGCGGTACGGTAATTTGATCGAGACCAGAAAAAGATTCGCGAGTCTTGGGGTCGAGTCTGATCATGACATTGTATTCATCTTTGCCTTGGCGAAATTTCGCGGCTTCAATTCCATGAATCGATCCGCGCACCGCCATGGCAACATCGGCGGTCGTAACGCCCATCGCCATCGCTTGCTCGCGATCAATATCCACGCGCAATTCCGGACGCACGGGATCATAATCCCAGTCAATGTTGATGAGGTTAGGAACGGTATGCAACTTGGTCTTAATATCCCCAGCGATTTGACTGAGTACGGTAAAATCTTCGCCCGCGATTTCAACCGAAACGGGGAAACCCTGCGGCGGGCCTTCTTGTTGCTGTTTGACCGACACCTTCCAACCTGGAAGAATGTCCTTCATATTCTTTTCCATCCAACCCATGGATTTCCAAGAAGAAACCTTGCGCTCATTATAATCACGGAAACCCACGTCAACATAACCCTTGTTTGATTCCGGACTGCGATCCCCACCCATCGCGGTTTTTCCAAAACCGACGACACCGGAAAAGCTTTCCACGTCCCCGATGCTGTCCGGCATGGTAAAGAGTTTGGTTTCGATCACTTTAAGCGCCGAATCCGTTTCGGAAATATCAATACCCAGCGGGCCTTCCACTTCGACGCCGACAACTAGCGGATCGATTTTCGGAAAGAATACAACGCCGGTGCCGAATTTTCCGTAGGCGAAAATACCCCCTACAACAAAAGCGACACAAATCAGAGTCATGAACCAAGGCCTATCCACAAGTTTTTCCAATACACCTCGGTACCAGATTTTGACCTTTTCAAAACCGCCGCCGCCATCTTCCATGCCCTTGCTATTGTTGGCGCTCATGAACAAGGATGCGAAAACGGGATTGAACACAAATGCGACGAAGAGTGATCCGGCCAAGGTTACAGAAACGGTGATCGGCAAGTATTTAAAAAATTGGCCCATCATTCCCGGCATGAGCAAAATTGGCAAGAAAGCGAAAATGGTGGTCAAGGTAGCGGTCGCCACAGGCAGCATCACTTCCTTGGTTCCTTCCACGGCGGCTTGTACACGTGTCTTTCCCATTTGCAAATGTCGATAAATATTTTCCACCACCACAATACCATCATCGACAAGCATGCCTAGACCAATGACCAGGGAGAAAAGCACGACCATGTTCAAAGTCACGCCCATATAATCCAAAACCAAGAATCCCATCATCATTGAAAATGGAATGGCCGTGGAGATAAAAAAGCTGTTACGCAATCCTAAGAAGAAAGACAGGATTATGACTACCAACAAGAGGCCGGTCAAAATATGGTTTTGTAATTCGCGGGCCATGCGACGAATAGCGATGGATTGGTCGAAGGTATAATTAATATGGGTTCCAGCTGGCCAAGTGGGCTGCAATTCTTCCACTGTCTTCTTGGCTTCATCCACTAGGTCCACGATATTGGAACCCGTACGTTTAGTCACCGAAATAGCTTGGGAATTGGTTCCGTGTAATCGGAAAAGGGTATTGCGATCGCGGGCATAATCGAAATGGACATCGGCGACATCGCGTACTCGCACCAAGCTTGCACCACTGCCTCGAACTACCAAGTTTGCAAATTCATCTGGATTGGAAAGCTCGCCGGTGAGTTGGATAGAGAAACGACTTCCACCGGCTTTAAGGGTTCCACCGGGAATATTGCGATGCTGACCTTGCACCGTTTTCATCAGGTCATTGAGGCTTACGCCGTATTGACGAAGCCGTGCGGGGTCCGCATCAATGGCTACTTCTTTCTCTTGCTTGCCGGTGATTTTTGCATCGAGTACGCCGGGAATGGTTTTAATCCGGTCTTTCAACTGTTCGACGAGTTTGTCGAGCCGTTCACTTTCATAATCGCCGGAAAGCGACATGACGAAAATGGGAATGTTCGAGAAATTCATTTCTTGAACGATGGGTTCTTTGGCATCCGTGGGAAGGTCGGGCTTAGCTTCGTCCACCTTGTCTTTGACGCGACGCAGCGCCGTTTCCACCTTCACGTCCGCATTAAACTCAACCTGAATGGAAGAAATGCTTTCCAAAGAAGAACTGGAAACTTTCTTAAGGCCGTCAAGGCCTTCTAGTTTGTCTTCGATTTTTTTGGTTACCGTTTTTTCGATATCTTCTGGAGAAGCGCCAGGGTAAACCACATTAACAAAGATCAATGGCAGCTTTACCTCGGGAAAGGATTCCAGCGGCATGCTTTTATAAGACATCGATCCCGCGAGGAGCAGGATCACCGCCAACACAAGGACGGTAACGGGATTTTTAACGGCGAACTTAGTCATGGATTGAGCTCCTTGTACGTGCTTCCGGTCATCCTGAAATCTGAACTAGAGGGATACCGGGGTTCCAGTCGAAACCTGAAAAGCGCCGACTGTGATAATCATATCGCCAACAGACAACCCACTCTCGATGACCACAAAGTCTCCCGAGGAGGGGCCGATTTTGACGGGAACCTGTAAGGCCTTGCCATCCTTCATTAGCATCACCATGGTTCCCCCTTGCAGGCGAAGCACGGCTGTGGAAGGAACAACAATGGCTTGCGGATATTTTTTTCTCAGGATGCGCGTTCGACCGACCATGCCAGGACGAAGCACGTTTCCGGAATTGGGAATATCGATTCGAGCCATCACCGTACGGTTTTTCGCTTCCACCGCGCGGTCGATGCTTTTTAACTTTCCCGCGAAGGCCTGGGCCGTATCCTGTACTTGGCTGAATTCGGCAACTTGACCTTCACGGAAATCGCGAGCTTCGGATTCAGGAATGGAGACGACCGCCTCCAGACGTGTCGTGGCCGCAATTCGAACCGTGGGCTGGCCTGGAGCAACAGTTTGAAAACGTTCCACCATTCTGCTTACCATTACGCCGGTGAACGGTGCCTGGCAACGACTGTCTTCATATGCGCGTTGAGCTTGTAGTAAAGCAACGCGTGCTTGCTGGAATCCAAACTCGGCTTGGTCCGTGACGGCTTTGCCAACAAATCCTTTATCTACATTCACCTTTTGACGATCGACTTCACCTTTGGCTACATCCACGGCAGCTTTGGCTTGCAACATCATGGCTTGGTAACGAGCGCTCTCGATATCGCATAAAGCTTGTCCAGCCTTGACCATTTTACCCACTTCACCCACATTCGCCACGCGGCCACCCTGCCAGGGCGCAGCCAAAGTCGCATCTTCGGACCCACGCAAATCAGCGCTGTAATTGCCCCAATCTTCGAAGGCGCGCGCCGTAACGGGTACAGCAACCACCTTGATAACGGCTGATTCAACGGGCTTAACCGCTTCTCCATCCTTGGCTTTGTCTTTTTTGTTGCACCCAACTGTGGCCAAAAGACCACCCAAAATTATGGTGGTCGAAACTGTAACGCGAAATTTCATGGGGTCTCCTCGTTAATCAAACCTTTTCCGAGAGCGAGGCGCAGGGCCGCGCGGGATCGGACACTTGCATAGCGCGCATTGAGCACCCCAAGGGAGGCCTCACGCAGGGATTGTTCCACACCGAGCAAATCGGTGAGAGCGCCTTTACCGGCGCGAAATTCTTCCGTCATCATTGCCTGCGCCTCTTGCGCGGCAAGTACAGCCTGTTCGGCAGCCGCTTGCGCGGAATCGGCCGCTTTATAATCTCGAAAGGAATTTTCAATTTCGACTTGGGTCAATTTGCGAGCCTGCCTTGCGGTTAGCCCCAAGCTTCGCGCTTCGCTTTCAACCTGTTGCGCTTTGGCCGCGAAAGCGAATCCATCAAACAAGGGCCAGCGTAGGCCCACACCGATTTGCCATTCATGATTTTTTTCAATGTCATTTAGCTGCTCGGGTTTGAACGCGGTGATGCCGTATTTTCCTTGCGCTCCCAAAAAAGGCAAGTATTGCATGCGTAGGTATTTCGCTTGGCCCTGTAGCGATTGGCGATTGAGTTCGAGAGATTGCAAATCGGGACGGTCATCAAGGATGGATTGCAAGGTTTTCTCATCGGGCATTTGTGTCATCGCAGCTAGATCCAAATGCGTGGCAGTGTCTAATTCGATTGGACCATCGATGTCCCGACCCAGCAGACGGTTCAACATCATGCGGGAGGCTTCAGCATCCCGTTCGGCGCGAATGCGTTGTGGCTCCAGGGACTTGAGCGCTGTCAAGGCGCGGAGCACATTGGACCGAAGACCCGATCCCATTTTGAAATTGCTTTCCAAAAAGGCATGCGTCTCTTGTGCTCGCTTCACACTGGCTTCTAGGGTTTGCAACAAGGCGCGCGAATTTACCATGGCATAATAAGCATCAAGCACCGATAACTGCAACATTTGTCCCGAACGTTTGCGTCCCTCACTTTCAGCACGGTCTTGGATTCCAGCCACTTTAACAACTTGGCTTAATCGACCAAAGGAAAACAGAGCCTGTTGAAATTCCACATCCCAAGCATAACGGCTTTGTTCCACGTTAAAAACGGGTTGTGGCTTTCCGCCTCCAAAGGGAAAGAGGGACGGATCCATTACCGAGGCACCGCGTCCCACATTGGCATTAGCCGTGATTTGCGGATAACCTCCTGACCACGCTTCACGTTTCAAAGCTTTGAATTTGTTTTTCTTCTCATTAAGAATCTGAGCTTCTTCGCTTTTAGACATGGCTTCGCGAATGGCGGCTTCCAAGGTTAGAGGCGCCCCTTGCGCAGGAGATCCCGCTGCGGGCAGAATCCACATTCCGACGAAAAGAAGCGCCGCGGCCCTGCATTCACGGAGCCGGAGACTGACGAGGCTATTTAGCATGATATTCCGTCCTGGCTTTATCGGTGAGCATTCCCTCGAATAGGACTTTGACAACACTGTCGAAAACTTGTTCGGGTTTAAATGGAAGTCCGGAAAGTACATCCGGATTTAAGATTTCTTTCATGACCTGAGAATAGATGAGGACAAAAAGCCGCTCGTCCACATCTTTGCGGAAACGCCCTTTTTGTCGACCTTCTTTAATGAGAGCGCAGAATTCATTCTGCATACAATTTTGGCGATGGTCTTCCACCATTTTCCAAATCTCGGGAACATTACGGCGCAAATCATGGAGTAACGCGCCGCTCATTTTGGCATAAATAGCCGTGACATAATTCAAGAATTTCCTCAACTTCTCCAGTGGATCCATTCCCGATTTTCCAATAATGGCGGCAATCTCTTGATTGCATTCCTCCAAATGAGTTCGGGTGATTTCTTCCAACAAGTCTTCTTTTCTGGAAAAAAATCGGTACAAAGTCTTTTTACTCATCCCCACACTCTCAGCCGTCTCGTCCATGGTGACTTT
>JAYVCH010000325.1:0-4198 GCA_043750055.1 Fibrobacteria bacterium | reverse complement strand
GCCAAGCCAGTATCCATTATGGATAAATCTGCCGCTTGGGTGAAGGTCATGGAGGTCAAGCCTTTGTGAGTTCCGAGGAAAATTTTATGAAAGGCTCGAACCATGGCCGCGGCAGTAATGAGCGCGCCGACAGAAGCCAAAAAGGTAAGCCAAGGCGAAGCGACAAAAGCAGCGAACAAAACCAATATTTCTCCAGCAAAATTACTGAGGCCCGGCAAACTTGCCGAAGCAAAAATGGCGGTCAGCAGGACCGCTGCCAACCGGCGTTGCCCGATTCGTAAGCCACCTGTATGAGACAGGCTTGGGCTTTCACCAGATAGGGATATTCGGGCATCGAAAGAAAACAGAACCGCCATGATAAGTCCATGGTTGAAGACTTGAAATACGGCTCCCGTCATCCCTGTCGTCTCGGTTTCACCCGCCCCCACCGACGCAAACACTCCCAAAGCCACCAGACTTAAATGCGAAAGGGACGAGTAAACCAAAACATCAATGAGCCGGTCCTGCGCTAAACACAATAAGCCACCATAGATGGCACCGGCTACACAAAGCCACTGGAGATAGGGGGCCAGTTGAAAGCACTCAACAGAAAAGCCTTGGCCCAGAATCAGGATAAGCCCATAAGCGCCCATCTTAGACATCAGTGCCGACAAAACCGCTCGGCATACAGGTGCGGACACATTATAGGTATCGCGAAGCCAACCATGCAATCCAAGTAGGGGTAGCTTGACCGCAAAAGCCAAAGCGAAGCCGGAGAAAATAAACCAGCGTTCCGAAATGGGTAATGCCGGCATCACAACGGCAATGCCGCTTAGGCCCGGGTCCCGACCCGATGCAGCACAAAGGGCCACGATGGATAGTAACATAGGAAGACTCCCCACCAAGGTGATGAGGAAGAACTTCAACAAAGCTGCATAAACCGATCCCGAATGGATATTGGCCCGCCCATGCAATCCAATCCAGAAATATGCGCCGACCAAAGCCGTTTCCCAAAAGAAATAAAACAACAATAAACTTTCGGAAATGAAAACACCGGCAAGGCTCAAGCTAAGGATGTTGGCTGCGATATAATAAGAAGGCCCATATTTTCCGTCTCGGTCTCGAAGCCATGTGAACACCAAGGGAAGCACAATACCCATGAGAAGCAAGAATGGAGCGTTGCGTGGATCGAGGTACAAGGTCGGTTCCACCAATATGTTAGACGCGCCAATCGGTAAGCCTTGGGCTTTGAGGATCAATCCTTCTGGATGGGTAAATCCGAGGATGGAAAGCCAAATAAGGCATACGCCGTATAACCATTGGAAAGCCAGGGAAAAAGTTGCGTGGCCGGTATATTGGCCGCTCTTGGTACCTGAGATTTTCCGACCTGGTACCAAAGCATGAAGCGCGATAGCACCCAGGGGCATTAGAATCACAGCAGGAAGGAGAGCGGAGGTTACGGTCATGTTTAGTGCCTCCCCAGATAGAGGGCCAAAAAGAAAATCGCGAGTGCAACGACAAGCGCATATTGATTCGCTTTACCGGTTTGCATAAGCCCTAGCATCATCGAAAGTCCTTGTCCCAACCATCCGACAAAAGTGAGGACACCTGAAAAAATACTTTCCAAAATCAGTTTGGTTAGATAGGCTAAGCCCTTTAGAGGATTGAGAAGTACTAGGGAGTACACATCGTCGAAATAAAATTTTCGGCTAAGCGGTCCCCAATTTCCAAGTTGCACTCGAGCCAATTGTCCCAATACAGCCTCGCGCGATTTTGAGCGGGAAAAAATGTAAAAACAACCTGCGGCCAAAATTAGATTCACAATCAAAGGGAATGCCATATGAACAATGCTTGCCCCCTTGGGCTCCACCGCACCGCCGGTTAAATAGGAGAACAGTTTCCCCGTGCCGCCGAAAGTGGAAGACCTGCTAAACCAGCCAAACACAGGCGCGGAGAGAGTAAGAATAGCCAATACCCCTCGAATGGTATAACTACGCTCTTTGGTTTCTCCTTCATGTTTTTCGTGTCCATCGGTATCACTCCGTAAATAACCATAAAGGCGGAACAGATAAAGAACGGAAACACATTCCACGACCATTACCGTATAATAGACCAAGGAGGTGGGAAGATAAAAACCCCAACCCATGAACTGCGCTTCTTCTAAACTTCCAAGTACCGCTTCTTTACTGAAGAATCCGGCCGACAAGAAGGGCAAAAGGCCCGCGCCCCCAATGCAACCGACCAAGAAAGCGGCATTGGTGTAAGGAAGTTTTTTCAAAACACCTTTTAATTTTCGAACATCTTGCTCATGGTGGGCCGCAACAATCACACTTCCAGCGGCCAAAAACAACAAGGCCTTAAAAAAGGCATGACCAAAGAGATGCAACATCGCTGCCGATGAGGACTGGGCGGCCAAAGCCAAAAACATCAAAGCCAAATTCGAAAGTGTCGAGTATGCAAGGATTTTTTTGATGTCCGTTTGCACAAGTGCCATTGCGGCACCTAAAACCAAGGTGACCAAGGCGCAGAGGGCAATAACCATTCGTGCTTCGGGAGAAACATGGTAAAGCCACTCGAGTCTCATCAGTAAATAGATTCCAGCCGTAACCATGGTGGCCGCATGGATAAGGGCACTGACCGGTGTCGGACCGGCCATGGCATCGGCAAGCCAAACATGTAAGGGTGCCTGGGCAGACTTGGCGAAAGCGCCACCCAACAATAAGAGCGCTGTCAAAGCCGCACGGCCTTGATGTATACCAGCCAAACCAGAACCATGAACCGACAGTTCGGAAAGGGAAACTGTTCCAAAGAACATGTACATCGAAAACACGCCCAAGACGAAAAGCACATCGCCAATGCGATTTACAAAAAATGCTCGAAAGGCCGCTAGTGGAACGTCTTCCTGCTCCCAATAATGCCCGATCAAAAGGTAGGAGCAGAGACCGACGCCTTCCCATCCTAAGAAAATGAGAATCAAATTGTCCGCCAAGACCAGAGTCAGCATTGATGCTACGAATAAATTTAAGCTGGCGAAAAACCGGGTTTGCTCTTTGTCATGTCGCATGTATCCGACGGAATAAATCGTAATGACGGAACCGAAAAAAGTGACTAATAAAGTCATGCAAAGTGATATAGAATCGAGGTGTAAATGAAGTTCGGTTTGAAAAGCCTGAGTTGAAATCCACGGACCCGTGGAAAAGTCAACCGGCTGTCCCGCTCCCAAGACCCCTGCTCCACAGAATCCCAAGGCCATCGCAAAACTTCCCACTACCGAAAGGCAAGCCATTGCCGACATCACATTATACGGAAGCTTGCGGCCTATCAACGACAACACAGCGGCCATCAATCCTGGGAGTAGAGGAATGAAAAACACCATCCAGGGAGAATTCATGTCTTCTCTCCCAAGTTCGATATCCTATCACGGCCAATGTCATTGAAATTTTTGAACAAAACGATAATCATGGACAGTCCCACGGCTGCTTCAACTGCAGCAACACCGATGGAAAGCATATACAGGTAATGGCTGGCTTCCATGCCGCCCCAACGGAAATAATTGAAAGAAATCATGGATAAATTTACGCCGTTAAGCATCACTTCCACTGAGAGTAGAATCATGATTAGGCTGTGGCGACGGAAAACTCCAAAGCTCCCAATCAATACCAGCATGAGAGACAGTGCTAGACAATTGGGGAGAGAAAATAGGTGAAAGGGAATCAAAATCATGCGGGGGCCTTTTCCTATGCCTGTTCGCGCTTCACAATGGGCAGAGTTTCGGTTGGACGAGTGGAAATTGAATCATCGTGGTGACTCTGACCAGCCATTCCCTTTCTACGGGAGAAATTCAAAGCGGCCACAATGCCCACCAGCATTAAAAAGGAAATCAGTTCAAAGGAAACGGTAAGCGGATTGTTTGCCGGGTCGCGGAAAATCAGGTCGGCGATGGAACTCAATTCACCGAAACCGGGTTTGGAGACCGGTTCCACAAACACTTCTCCGGCTGCTTTATACACTAGCGGAATAAGAATGGCTCCAACTAAAACGAGAGCTACCAAGGACACAAGCGTAAAACGCAAACTGGAATGCCCTTCACTTCCTGCCACCGATGGGGATTCACCGTCTTTGGGAGAAGGGTTAATCATCATAATAACGAAAGTAAAGAGCATCATGATTGCACCGGCATAAACAAGGATTTGCAAAATTCCTACGAACGGAGCTTGTA
>JAYVCH010000324.1:0-4377 GCA_043750055.1 Fibrobacteria bacterium | reverse complement strand
GTTGCCCAAAAATAATTTATTTCATTGGCCAACTGCCATTATTCGAGACCCAATTCGATTAACTTTTCTTACCATGCGAGTCAAAGTAAACGGCGAAGTAACCGAATTGGAATCAGGAATGAATTTGGAGCAGGTACTCAAATTCTACCGGCTAAAAATGGAAATGGTCGTCGTGGAACTCAATCGAACGGTCCCGACCAAGAATCTTTATGCGGAGATTTTTCTAAAAGAAGGCGATGAGGTGGAAATCGTTAAGTTTTTGGGTGGCGGTTGAATTGGTAACGCTATTAGGTAACGGGAGTGTTACAATAAATTTGAATAAATATTTTTACTATCTCGATCTCGCGCCTTCCTACCAAGCTATTTGAACTCCACCACCTGCACTCCTTTAAAATAGGCTTCGATAATCTGCTTGCAGGTCTGACCGGCATGTGCCCGTCCGATTGCGCCCACTTGGCAAAGTCCTACTCCATGACCAAAGCCATGCCCCACCGCACTGATCTTTCCATCGCCCATTTTCAAATTAACCCAAGCGCTGGATAGAATTTTTGCTTCCTGTCCCACTGGTCTTAAAGCCCATCGAACTTTGTCGCCTTTCACCAATATCTGACCCTTATCCGTCGTAATTTTCAATATGCGAACGCGACCGCAGGTAGCCCGCGTAATTACATCAAGACCCAGGAGCGATGAGAAGTTGGAAAAATCGGACACGCCGGCGGAATGGAGGTTTCGTTTCAAGATGCCGCTGAGTTGGACTGGAGTCCATTCTTCATTCCAGGTCGAATACTTAGAAGATTGGCAATACGCCTCTCCGCTTTCGTCCATATCCGATCGCGAAACGAGATAGGGAATGCTGTCGCCGCCCCAAACTTCATGCTTGCTAGATGTGCTGCCGCCGCAAGTGGAAGAATAGAAGCATTGGGCTAGGCTGTCACCGAAGAGAACCGCCATGCTACGGGTTTCCCACACGGCACGGTCACTCAAAAGATACTCCCCCTTGACTCCTTTATAAACCTGATCTTGGACATCACTGAAAACATGAAAATCGGAATTGCCTGGCTGCTGCATGCGTTTGTAGGCATAGGTGCGCGCCACGATGGCCAATGCCTTCAAGGCTTCCAAGCCTTCGCGATCCACCTTCCCAAGCTCGTAAGGCAATACTCCGCGCAAATAGTCTTCTACACCAAGCACATTGACCACTTGGAGGTTGCCCTCCGAAGAGGCAAGCACATGCAACCCGCCCCGATAAACCGTGCCGCCCAAATCGATCAGATTGTAAGGATTCACCGAGATTAGCCGTAAGCGCCGGGCCGAGGTGGACTCCAATTTTTTATTGCCTTGTTCAATATCAAAACCAGCGCCCGAACGACGAATCACAAAACGGCCCCGCATCTTAAGGATCTTTGTCAAAGCGGGAGCATGGGCCGGGGATTTCGCATCCGAGGCATTTTCGGAAATTATTTCCATCTCACCCAAGGAATAAATCGATATCGATTTGTTTCCCCGCAGTAGTAAGACATGAATTTTTTCAGGCAAATCTTTTGGGCGCGGCCTTAATCGCACACCCTCTAGACGGGGTCCCGGAAGCAAGGATTTGGTGGTTTGCGCTGGAGCCGTCACACCGGGAACGGAATCATTTTCATGGACGGAAAGATCCCATCCTGAAGAGTCGATCACATCGGGAAAAGGCAAATCTGAATTTGCCGGTTTGATTAAATCGGGATGTTGCGGGGACTCGTGTGGACTGGATTTACGAGTGCTGGCGGCACAGGCGAAAAGAATCGCGGCGAAGAAAAGGCCCAGGGCGAGGGACTGGCCTACACTTAAAAAGCCCCTCATTTTGGGACTGATTTTGACCCCTTGGATAATTTTTTCAGCTTCTCATCGTTCAAGGTCCGATCTTCATCGGAAATTTTATCGACAAAAAGCACGCCGTTCAAGTGGTCAATTTCATGTTGAATACAACGAGCCAAGAGTCCGCTGATATTTTTAAGCACAAGCCGTTTCCCGTCTTTGCCTAAGCCCTCCACAGTAATGGTTTCAGGTCTTTGTACATCGGCCCAAATTCCGGGAACAGAGAGGCATCCCTCCTCGGCAACGGAAGGGTCGCGAGCATTGACTACAACGGGGTTGAATAGATAAAGCGGCTTACGCTCCTCTTCTTCGGAAGTGATGTCAACGACAATCAGGCGAAGCGACCGACCCACTTGGGGTGCAGCCAATCCGACCCCGGACGAATCGTACATTGTTTCAAGCATATTATCAGCCAGCTTGACCAGTTCGGGCGTGATCTTATTCACATTTTCTGCGCGCTTACGCAGAACTTTATTGCCAAAAATATAAACTGGTAAAATCATACTCAGGCCTTGGCTGCAGGCTGCTCCTCTACAGCTTGCTTAATCGCATCCTTGCTGAAATCAATCCGCACATTTTCCGAAAACCGAAGCGTGATGATATTATCCTTCATGGCAAAAATTTCACCATACATTCCCGAATGCGTCAAAACCCGGTCCCCTTTTTTGAGTCCCGCCAGCATTTTGGTCATTGCTTGTTGTTCTTTTTTCTTGGGCAGAAAAATCATGAAATAAACAATCAGGATCATGGGTCCGAAAAACAAGAGGTCTTTGAAGTCAAAATTCATAGTCATGTCCCGTTGTGAAAGATTGAAAAGGCCCAAATCAAGCCTGAATCAGCTTATTCAATGTAGTAATTTAGGCTCTTGAAGAATTTCGGGGTCAAAAAAGGGTCACATTCCTATGCCCCGTACTGTCACGCTTGACGGCAATGCCCGCCTCCTGAATAATTTAGAAATCATGACTCTTCTCCACCCGTATCCCCCAAATCCGGACTATGCCCCGTGGTCGGTGGGTTCTTCAGCTTCGGTTCGAGAAGAGGTCAAGTATACCTTTACCTCTTATGAATCCTTGATGGGACACTTTACTCAATGGCTTCAACCGGAATACGTGGCCTCGGCCATCGATAATGAAAAATCGGTTTTCGTTGTTCGCAAAGATGTTTCCCTCGAAGAGACCCGATTACAATTTTTAAAGCGATGCGAAAATCAGTTGATTAAAACCCTGAGGGAAATCCAAAATGGTAGACAGGGCGATTGGAGTTGCCGGTAGTAGCAAGTAGGTTTAGCGTTCCAGGGGGCCTTTAAGCGCCAAAGACCGGGATTCAGTTTGACTTGCAAGGCTAGGTTCTGCTTGATAAGTTATGGGGCTGGATGCGTTATTTCTGGCACCCGTAGCTCAGTGGATAGAGCAGCGGTTTTCTAAACCGTTGGTCCCTGGTTCGACCCCAGGCGGGTGCAATTTTTAGGCTGCCAATTGATGTGATACCCTGATTAGCTAAATTAATCCGGGATCATCCCAGCTTTAAAGTAACGTGTTGCCGGCCCTCTTCCCCTTTTCTGAACCTTATTTTTCTTTTCCATTTCCTTCAGGCGACGGCCCGCAGTGGCTCGGGGCAAGCCAAGACACTTTACGAAGTTCTCGCCTTCGATTACGCTAGGCTGCTTAAGCCCCATTGATTTGTAGGATTCGATCATGGTAATGAATCCGGAACCCAGCTTTTCGAAATATCGCTACTTTGATTGGTGCGGGTATAGCATAATTGCCATGCTTTCCTTTTATGGTGAAAGATTTCTTCAGTGAGGAAACGATAAATTCGAATGCGATATCGAATTGGGAAAACAGCGCGCCTGGTTCTCAACTGCCAAATGATAAGCCACCCAGGCTTGGCTTTTGAAATTTCCTTCAGCTTTTGCATTCCCGTATATACTTTTATCGAGATCCTCCAGCAGTCGGTCGACCTCCGCTTCCTCTATACCGATAACTAGGCTAGGATTCTTTCCTTGAATTCCAAGGTGGAAGATTCGGATTCGGGAAATTCCGTTTTTAACTCCTCCAACTCTCGGGGGCCCCAGCGGATCCTGGGGCAGATTGACTCAAGTTAGTCGATTGAGTTAATAAGAATCCGAAAACAACCCAATCGACTCAATCCGCTCAAGCTGAGCCGATTTTTATTCTGACCTTGATCCATTTTGACAGTCCTTGGCCAACTGCCATTGCCATGACGGCGGTCACGGTTCGCTCCTTGAAATTCCGATGAATTTGCTGAGGCAATTGAACCATTTAAAAACCGCTTGTCGGAAATATCAGTGGCATCAAATAGGTGGCAATGCTGACCATCCTTTGAACTTCCCGTCCGAAGGAAAAGTAGAGGCAATAAAAAGTTCGCTTTTTCAAAGTGTGAGCTTTTGGGCTTCTTGATTCCCCAAAGACGCCAAAAATCGTATCTTGTCGCTGATTTCTTGCGGAGGTATCCAAAACTGAGGCGGGAGTTGCCAATCTTTGTAACCCTGAATCAAATTGA
>JAYVCH010000323.1:0-3026 GCA_043750055.1 Fibrobacteria bacterium | reverse complement strand
GTCGCTCCATTTGGAGAAGGAATCGGGGCCTCAACAGGTGGAGCGGTAGGCGTCGAGTGAGAATAAGAAAAAAATTCTATTCCAAGAAAGAATAGAATCATCGGCAAGACTCGAACCAATCGTCGCAGTAAAAGGATCATGAACACCTTGATCTGGCAAAATGCCCCCCATTTACCAGTTGGATTCTTCATCCTCAGGAAAGGCCATTTTGACGCCCAAAAAATACCCATTATTGGAGAATTGACTAGGTCTTTGTGATCTGGAGGACAAGTATAAGCTCTCCTCTTCTTGAGGTGTTAACAGGAATGTTGCGGCCTTTGAGCTAGTTTGACGCCTATTTTACCAACCTTTGCTTTTCAACTGTTAGTTTTAATTGAAAGTGCAGATTCTAGGTTTCGAGTTTTGGTTAGAAAGCAGGAAGAAAAGATGTCCGATAGCAATTATACTGGGGAAACCAGATGTTGGGTTTTTGGTAGCTCCAAGCCTATAACCTCACATGATCCTCGACTCGAAAGTCG
The DNA here is from genome assembly GCA_043750055.1 of Fibrobacteria bacterium. Taxonomy (GTDB): domain Bacteria; phylum Fibrobacterota; class Fibrobacteria; order UBA11236; family UBA11236; genus Chersky-265. The sequence continues at coordinate 2,508 of JAYVCH010000323.1, read as the reverse complement.
ATTGAACCGGTTTTTCCCACAATGGCAATCTCATGGTGCTTCGGTTTCAGGGCGATGGAGAATCCTCTATGATAGGTTTCTGGTGGTGTTACGTGAACCCGAAGGAGCAGAAGTTTCGGGTTGCAGCATCGATTCAATGGTAGGGGAAATTAAAATGTTAGAGGCCGAACTAGATACCTCGCTTTTGGATTCTAGTCGGATTTTTTATCGAGACGAAAGCGACATGGTTCAAGTTGTTTCGCGTCATGAGTTCAAAGTGCTGGCGGCAACGGGAAGAATTACCCGAAATACGGTAGTCTTTGATACGACCATAACTTTACTGTCTGAAATGGAAGTTGGAATTTTTTCTAAACCCATTTCCGAGTCTTGGCATTTGCAGATTTTTGAACAGGCCCTTAAAGCCGTACAGGTTTAAAACAATCTTTCCTTGGTTTGATTAGGTATTGAGAGCAAATTTAGCGGTCCTCGACCTTGTCCAAGCCCGGGATTGGTTTGAATGGCGGATTGGACAAATCCTCGTGCATGGGCCACGGCATCGTTTAACGTTTCACCCAGGGCAAGATTGGCAGCTATGGCCGAGGCCAAAACGCAGCCCGTACCATGGGTGTGACGGGTGTCGATTCGTTCCGAAGGGAAACGCTGTACTTGGTTTTTCTCATACAGAAAATCGATCGGCTCTCCTGGAAAATGACCGCCTTTTAGCAGAATAGCATATGGCTTGTTTCGGCCAAATGACAATAAATGTGCCACGGCATTGGCTTCCGTTGTTGCCTTACCCGAGAGCAAATCAAATTCCATCAGGTTGGGCGTAATCAAAAAAGCACGAGGAAGCAGGCGATCGATGAAGTCGGGAAGTCCCCGCATGTCGAAAAGAGCCGAGCCCGAAGTTGAAATCAACACAGTATCCATCACGATTTTCACTGAATCCAATCTTGGGTGAGAAAGAATTCGAGTTAGAGCCTGGACCATCCTTTTACTTCCAATGGCACCAATTTTAATGACTGACGGAACCAGGTCATCCAGCAAAAAATCGAATTGCTCTTCTAAAAAATTAGGTTCTAAAGTTTGGACCTTGCGCACTCCCATTGTGTTTTGAACGGTAAGAAGAGTGGGGATGGCCATTCCATAAACGCCATGTTGATGAAAGGTTTTCAAATCCGCCTCTAAGCCCGCTCCTCCACTTGGGTCGGATCCCGAAATAGTCAGTACCAATGGCGGTGGGGTGCTTGCGGGGGATTGCTTTTCCAAGTCCAAAAATTACAAATTAGCTAAGCGAAAAAATCTTTACGAAATACAAATGGGTTTTCCGCAGACTTTTCATATCCACTATCCTGTAGGACTTGATCAAGGATGGAAAGCTTGGGGGCAGTCGCTGGGTTTAGAGGGGTCGTCTCTCCGGATGTAGTGCTTTGGGTCTGTTCTAAAGAAGCCTTATCCTGGAGATTTTGATTTTGACCCAAGTGAGACATATCAATTCCCAATGAGATATTGGCTAACTCCGTTGCCATGCGTCCACCCGACACTAGTCCCATACTTTGTTGGCTAATGACGGAATAAAGATCCAGATTTTGACCTAAACCGGGAGAAGACGCGAAGGAGGAGGATGGCAAAAGGGAACAAAAACTTTAACGGTTTTCTGAAGTTTTACTGGAAGTTTGTGGGGTTTGTTAGGGCAAAACCCTAATCAGGAATGAATCGCGATGCATAAGACCGGACATGTTTTCCGTTAAGAATATGGAACTTTCGTAACCGGCGTAAGGTCTCCACACTAAAGGAAGCCATGGGAATCCAAACCAAACGACGCTTGAAGCGTTTGGCCATATTTTTCAACCGTAAGCCCGGCTTTTTATGACTGACGAGGGCGACGGTTTGTTCTTCGCTATTCATCAAGGCACCGTAGATCAATTGTTCAGCCAGATTTCGAAAGCCAAAATCCTCGGTAGGCATTTCGAAAATGTTGCGGATAGGACGGGGAGGAAAAAGTAGGCTCAAGCCACCATACTCCGCTTCGGAAATTCCAGGACCGATAAGTTTCGCCATCGGATCAGTGGCAAAAAAAGTGAGGGTGGATTCTTCCGCATACTCCGCGTACCATGTAGTATGGGAAGTGTAGCGTTCGTCATGCTCGTCATCGAACAAAATAACAACAGTGTCCATTCTGCCTTTGGCAGGAGGAATTTCTTTGACATAAATTCCACCCGTTGTCCAGTTGCGGAGGGTTTCGCGAATATCAATTCCATCTTTGAGTGAGGACGACAATTTTTCCGTGCGCGCGAAGGCTTGCAAATCCAAATCCTGGGAGCGACGACGAATGGCTTGATTAAAGCCTTCAATCCTGATGTCCTCGGGCATATGCGAACACATCCCACGAGAATCCCATGAGTAACGATAATCACGTTGACGTTCTCGGTCCGGTTCCTTTTTGAGATGCAGGGTTTTCCACACCTTTGGTTCGTCTTCCAAAAGGTTGAAGGCTTCGACAGGCTCACTATGACCCGGAATGAGGAG
>JAYVCH010000322.1:0-2696 GCA_043750055.1 Fibrobacteria bacterium | reverse complement strand
GAATGGATGAGGGCCCAAATCGCGGTGCCACCCAAAGCAAATTTCAAGACGTGTTTTATGTAGGGTGGAATTCGGAAACGGCGATCTGTTTTTTCCTTATTTTGACTTTTCATGAAGTCCTGATTATAGCTTTTCTCAAGACTTTTTGGGGTGCACCCTGAACAGGAAATAGAATGGAACTCCTACCAAGGACATAGCCATGGTGCAAATGTGTACCAAGGCCATCACTTCACCGCCTTGAGTAATTCCAAGTCTTCCATAAATCACTTCGCCGGCCACTTCGCCCACACCCACCCCCGATGGCGAAATTGGTATGCCGTTGATCATGGTTAGAGTTGGAACGACAAATCCGTGAACAAGGAATGGGAGCGTGAGATCCAAAGACAAGGCAAAGAAATAATACAGCAGGATTAAACCGAAATCTACCACCATACCCAATAGCAAGGCTTGGATAAGTCCGAACGGATTCTTTCTGTACAGTAGCAGGGAGTCAAAAAGAGATTTCAAAATACGGCCACCTGGAAGTTTAAACAAACCAGGATGTTGCAAGAAGCGATTGGAAAAAGGAGAGAAGAAAAAAGCGATTGAGAGAGTAAATGTCAAAAAAATGCCTGCGTAAAAAATACTATTGATACGGAGCGATGGCTTGTCTATCCATAGGTTGTAATTGATAGTTGTCATGATCATGGCTACACAAAGAAGCGCATACAATCCAATCAATCGATCCATGGCGATGGAGGTTAAAGCGCGGCTCTTATCTTTGTTCTCATGATCACGGTAGAGGTAATATCCTTTAATTAAATCTCCACCCGTGCCCCCGGGAATCAGGCTATTAAATAATATCCCTATCATCGATAAACTAAAAATCCTTCCGGCCGGAGCCTTAAGTCCCACAAGCCTTATCAACAATAGCCAGCGAAGCCATGCCGGCAGAACCACACAAAAGGCATAGGCTAGAAATCCCATCAGGCATAATCCAGGATGACTTGTTAGGGCATGCCCAACAAGAGTGGGATTCAAAGCGCCCGAATGAATGAGTGCCCAAATCGCGCCGCCACCCAACATGAATTTGAGCAAGTTCTGTATCAGAGGCGGAATATGGAATTTGCCGCGTTTGATATCGTTGGTTTTTGTTTCCATGTAGAGAGGATTATAGCCTAATCACGGGAACATTTCGATTTGTTGTGTCGCCTTATTGCAGAAACTCATCCGATGGAAAGGAGTTAAGCCCAATTGATTGATGGCATCTCGATGTTGCTGGGTTGGGTAGCCTTTGTGACTCTCAAATCCGTACTCAGGATGAAGAGCATGCAAGGCCAGCATTTGTCGGTCTCGAATCACTTTGGCGAGAATGGACGCGGCGGCAATCGAAGCAGATCGACCATCGCCTTTAACCAAGGTTCGTTGTGGCCAGATCACATCTGGAATATTTTGATTTCCATCGACGAGTAAAAGGCCGGGAGGCTTTGCCATGGCCTCCAAGGCCCGGCGCATGGCCAGCAAGGAGGCGCGCAGAATATTGTATTTGTCAATCTCGGCGGGTGAGCATTCCCCAACCCCGTATCCGAAGGCGCGCGCTTCTATTTCTTTGAACAATTCTTCCCGATGCGTAGCGGTTAGTTTTTTGGAATCATTCAGTCCTATAATCGGCGGCGATTTGAAGTCTAGAATGACGCAAGCCGCCACCACATTACCTGCCAATGGACCACGACCTACTTCATCCACTCCGCAAAGGACCGGAAACTCGACCAACAAATCGACATCGAAATCCCACAATACTTGAGACGAATTTTTATGCACCATGGCCAGGAGACATGGATTGCTGAAAGGCATGCAAGTCCACTGCCTTGGAAGGATAGTCACTATTGGTGGGACGAATATCACCCAACGCAAAACCTAAAATGACTCGCCAGAAATGGGCATGTTCACATTCGAGAACTTTAGCTGCCAATTGTTCCGCCGTGGTCCCTATGGGGACGGGCACGATTTTTTGCAGGATAATCTGGCCTTCATCATAAGCGGCATTGACCATGTGGATGGTGATACCGGTGAATTGGGCTCCACGCGCGATCACGGCTTCATGGACACGGCTTCCGTAAAAGCCTTCACCGCCGAAAGCGGGTAGTAATGCAGGGTGAATATTTAAAATGCGATTTTTGAGTTGAGTTAATAGTATGGGAGGAACCTTTTTCATGTACCCTGCCAACACCAACAAATCAGGGGTATGAGTTCGAACAATGTCATTGATGCGAAGCGCCGCCTTATCCTCACTGCCTTCAGTAAAGGAACTAACATGGTAAACGGGGATTCCGAAATCGCGGGCGCGGGTCAAGGCCCCGCATTTACTGTTATTGGATAGGACGAAGGCCACTTCAATTGGGAGTTCACCTGTTTTGATCTTGTCGAGAATGACTTGAAGATTAGAGCCTCCGCCGGAAGCGAAGACTCCAATGCGAAACGGGGGCACTTTTAAATCAGGCATTCACGGAAATGACATTTGCCTTGCTTTTGGCTTCGACCGCTTCCGCAACTGCCGCTTCCTTCACTTCCGCTTCCCGCAAAGTTTCTTGCAGGCTATGCGAATGCGAGGACTCGACTACGGGTTTGGCGGTCGAATAACCGCTGGCTTCTTGGGGAGCACCATGTTTCTTGAAAAGGTGTTTGACCAAGGTTCCTGCTCCGCGGAATACGCGATA
>JAYVCH010000321.1:0-17464 GCA_043750055.1 Fibrobacteria bacterium | reverse complement strand
GCCTTGGAAAGTTGCTTGACAGCATCGGCCGTGCTTACGGAGTCAAAATTAGTAGTTCCTCTTCCTCCTCTTAATACCACATGTCCAAATGGATTTCCTTTGGTTTTGACGATACAGGTCCTACCTTGCCCATCCATCCCGAGGAAATTGTGGGCATTGCGGGCCGAGGTCAAGGCATCGATGGCGACTTGGATATTTCCATCGGTGCCATTCTTAAAACCAACCGGCATCGATAATCCACTCGCCATTTGACGATGAGTTTGAGACTCGGTCGTACGTGCTCCAATCGCTGCCCATGTCACTAAATCGGCGATATACTGGGGAACGATGGGATCCAAAAATTCGGTGGCCGCGGGAAGGCCCATGGAATTGATTTGGACCAATAAACGCCGGGCTTCGCGTAGACCCGTGGAAATATCGCAAGAATCATCCAGAAACGGATCATTGATAAAACCCTTCCAACCAACCGTGGTGCGCGGCTTTTCAAAATACACTCGCATGATGATCACCATGGTTTTGGAAACCTTATCGCTCAAGTCCTTTAAACGGCGGGCATATTCCAAAGCCGCATCCGTATCATGGATGGAACAGGGGCCCAAGATGGCGATAAGCCGATGATCCTCTCCTGAAAGGATTCGCTGAATGGCATTGCGACCATCCACAACTGTTTTGGTGGCGGCCTCATCCATTGGAAATAGCTTGTGCAGGTCCGTGGGAGGGATCAGGGGAACGGTTTCTCGGATATTAAGGTTTTCAGTAATTTGCATGTAGTCCTCTTAAAATTCAAAACTGGGAGCAAAAAAAAACCCCCGGAGATTCCGAGGGTTCTTGGCTTCCAGGCTTATTACAGCTCGCGAATACCTTAGCCCCCGGAGGATCCCCGCCAGAAGTAAAAAAAATATTCGCTGTGTACGGCTGTATGCATGATATTGATGCTAAAGATACCGTTGAGCCTGATTCCAGTCAAGGGATTTCGCCTGATAATCCCCCTATTTAACCCTAGCGATTGGTTCAACTTTTTCGGATTTTGATATTCCGCATGATCCAACCCAACCAGGCCCGCACCGTCGAGGCTCTTCGCCAGGGTGTTGTCGCGCCTAAGCTTGTCCACCTTTGAACTATCTCCGCTAATTCCTGGGTCTGGATTTTTTCGGCTCGATAGTCACGGGACACCAATAAAGAAAGGCATTCCCGTAAACTCGGAATTTGAAACATTCGGAAAATCAATCGGTGAGTCCGGTCCGCTCTGGACTTCATCAGGGTAAACTCCAAGCCTTCAGGTGTGATCTCAAACCCATCCTCCGACCGTTTCAGAAGGCCTAAATAACAGGCGGCATTTCCATAATAATCCCCTTGTCGTTCCTCCATATCAAAGAGGGACGCGATTTGCGCTTTCGTAGTTTTGACTGAGCTCGCGGATTGCACAATGTCCACGATTTTATCCACGTCATTAGCTTGTGGGAACGTGCCTTCTGGTTCCAAACCGGGTTCTATCTCCTCACTCATACCACGCAAATCCAACTCTGTCAAAGGAGATTCATCAAGACAGTAGGCCCGGTTCCGGAGAATTCGGATATCTCCATAGGTTTCTCCAAATTCAAATTCGGTTAAAAAGAATTGGCCATTGCTATACGCGAAAAAGATGGGCATAATCCGTTTGCGGGTTAACGAACGCCAATGAAGCCAGGGATACCACAATTGGCGAATGTGGAAATCTTCCCGACGGCCTCGTTTAGCCTCAATTAAATACAATCCCTCTGCACCTTCGTAGCCGGCATCGATCTCGATCTGAACACGGTTGACCTCAACCTCCGATCCTTTATTCGGCGTCTGAAATCGGAAGCTTCCAGAAAATAAACGGCCTCTCAATGTCAACCTCATGCCCATCTCCCCGCAAAAAGTGGGAAGCAAGGTAGAGATGTAGGCGAAGTCCAGGGCTTGGGATTCACTGAACTCCTGGCCATTAGGAAAAGTATCGAATTGAGCCAAGTCTATTTTGGATTGGAAGGGACGTAACGGCGGTGTTTCCTCCTCGGGAAATCGGAAAAAACATTTTTGGGTTGGATCCGGAAAAAGCACGTAGCGACCATTTTTGACCGGAAAAAGCGCTAAACCGTTTTCGGCCAATATGGCCGGACGTTCCGAGAGGGTGTCGATTTTCGCCATGAGACGCGGCTCGCGCCCGCCGTGAATTTTTAATTCCTCGGCAGTGACGTAAAAGAGTCCATCTCGTTCCAGAGTTTCTAAAACCGGTAAACGTTCGAACACCCGTTTCCAGGCATCGTCCCTTTCCATCAGGATTTGTAGTTGGTGATGACGATTTCGTTGATTAGGCCCCGCCTCGCCGCATTGGAATTGATAGAACGCGAGGCCGGAATGCGATAAAGATAATGGACATAATCAGAATAGAGATGTTCGAAAAAGTTGTCCTTGGAATCGGTATTCTTCGGATCGGAATTACTCAGCATTTGGTAACACCCTTTTCGATCCAAGTCTTTGAACAATTGTGCCAAACGTTTCTGCTCCGGATCCCCAAACGCCGTGCGGTTATAAGCATTGAAATTGGCCGTTCGACTTAAGGGCCGATAAGGGGGGTCATAATAAATGAAGGTTTTGGATTTGCTGCGAGCACTCAGGTTTCGCATTTGGTCGAAGTCGCCCAGTTGAATTTTAGCTTTCGCCAAAAGGGCGGAGGTGTTGCGAAGATTAATCTCATCCAAAATTGTAGGCTTGAGGTAACTTCCAAAGGGCACATTAAAGGATCCCCTTCGGTTCACTCGAAAGAGTCCATTGAAACAAGTCTTGTTTAAGAAAATGAGTTGCGCCGCGCGCTCCACCCAACTGGAGGAAAATGTCTGAAAATTTATTCCGACGAAGGACTTGTTGAAAGCCTCTCGAACTTTGAGAAACCGAGCTTTCCGTTTTACTTCCGAAAGTTTAAGAAAATCCCGTTCCATCTGTCCCAGTAACGGCACCAAGGTCTCGACCGAATTTTTAACCACTTGATAGGTCAGAATTAATTCGGGATTAGCATCCATTAGGGTTGCGGAGCGAATGGGGTAGGTTTGCATCAAATGGAAGAACATGGCACCTCCGCCTACGAAGGGCTCGTAATAGGTGTCGATGCTGCCATCAGTCAGAGCCTTGGGGAAATAGGCGGTCAGGCGGCCTAACAATTGCCCCTTGCCGCCGGCCCACTTCAAAAAAGGTCGCGTAGTCAAACCTTTAAACCTGCAAACGTGACCATGATGGGGCTGAAAATATAGCATCTGGGCTGCCCAAAACCGCCATATTCTTTTTTAACTTGCTTCCCGCTGATTAGGAGGCGTGACCGAGCGGTTTAAGGTGTCAGTCTCGAAAACTGAAGTAGGGGTAACTCTACCGTAGGTTCAAATCCTACCGCCTCCGGATTAGCTGAACCCCGCCCCACTCCACCGGTTTCAACCCTTCCCGGGTTTCAGCTCTTTTTTCCACCTGTTTACGGAATAATTCGAAAGAACCCATCCGAATAATCGAAGTAAAAAGTCTCCGCACTGTACTTTGCGATCCTTACTTTGACAGAATCGGAAATGAGAGAAATTTTCTTTCCAGGGACATCATCCACCGCGTCCGGCACTACGAAACTTAGATCACAGCGACTGCGTGGGTTAAAATTTCGGTTTGGAGGAGCACCAGGCATGGAAATTTTACGGAACGAATTTCCAATTTTGACTAAAAGTCCTACGACCGCTTCAGAATCTTCCTTCGCCGTCACTAAAACATGCAGAGTGTCTCCGACATGAACGGATTCTCCTCCATTGGGCTTAAGGACTCGATATCGAGGTTCACCCGTCATTCCAGTAAAAACGGAGTCGCTGATTTCCGCACAGCTTAATGGACCCTTGGTATCGACACCGGTTCCCGACTTCGTACATGAAGACAGGACCATCACTAGTCCAACAAGTATTTCAATTCGAATCATTCGTACCAGGGTGCGTTGGGGGCCCCACAACAATTTCGTAAAAATCCTAATTTCAGATATTTGGTCTGCAAAGAAGGACGTCCTCCCGTTTTAAAAGATTGCTCATATCGAAAAGTAGCTTTAAGCACATAAGCTCCGGTTCCGGCAATTTGTCCCGTCAAGGTCCGTCCTGTCCAGACAATCCGTTGGCTATATTCATTTAGATTGGGATCATGACTTGGATCTACTTTTTTATCTAATAAAACCAAATCCTTCTCTTCAATTTTTCCACTTGCGCGTGACACCACTACCCCAAAATTGGAAAAGATAACAAACTCATATATGACGGGATACTTAGTCACCACCACGATAACCGAACCGACAAAGGCATCGCCTTGCTTTGGCGTGCAAGACTCACATTTACCATTTTCATTTCCAGGTATAGGATAGCCCTTCGCATCTACCGGAATTAAAACCGTACTCTGATCCACCGATTCAACCGACCCCACGGGCTTGGACTTGGAGCCATTGGCAAAAGTTGCATAAAAATCGGAGACTGCTTGGCTGGGCGCAGCCCCGCCCATGGCTATAAAAATTCGTTTCACAGGGGTACGATTTAAAAGATCCCTGGTTTCCCCATTGTCATTGATCGCAATGAGGTCTCCACCAACAGGTTTATATTCGGTTCCAGATTTTAAATTGAAAACATATTCATGAGAATTGATTTTTTTAAAACCTTCGAAAGACATTTGAGTCTGACTGAATACCGTGGTATCTCGTTTGACCACAATGGGCAAAAGTGCCAATTCATTGAGAGAAATGGGCTCCGAATACTGCACATCTAGGTGTAGAAAGGGGTTTTCTTTATTTGGCCTCACCACATTCGCGCTAATAATAACGGGAGGAACAGAATCATCCACTCGGAAAGTTCCATCCACCATGGGGATCTCTAATTGCTTAAATGCCCTGCCAGACGTATCGGGGAAGACGACGGAGGTCATGCCAAATGGAAATGGGTTGGCCAAGGTGACTATCAATCGACTGTCATTCATCGAATTATCCGATTTTTTTGCGAACTCGATTTCATGTTTGGACAAAAGTGCCGTGCGGTCCGCACTTACACCTAGGGCATCGGTAATGTGAAATTTGTATTGATTAGGTAGTGTTCCCAATGCTTCTTTATACTGAATAATGACGGTCTCGATTCGACCGTCTCCATCCAAATCCCAATAAGCAGCATTATCAAAATCCTTTCCATACTTCATGAAAACCTTCGCCTGAGCTGTGTCTTCAGGAATATAGGGGTTTTTATAACTAACAATAATGGCCTCTCCGTGATCGATTTGGATTTGGTTATCCCCAGGCTTCTTTTGCGCCTTATTATGTTGAAAGGTTTCGAAATTGCTCCAAGTGGAATCTTTTTTATTTACGGTTGTATTTAAAACGACTTCCAAATCCTGTTGTGAAGTAACCGTACTGGTGGTGCGAACCAGGATGTTAAACGAATCCAATCCCTCCACGCTGGTCGTCAGGGAATACCGAAGCAAGGAATCATTGATCGAATAGGGAAGTCCCAAATAATTGAGCGCCTGACCTTGCGAATTGAAAAGCACTAACTTGGGAAGGTCACGACAAGCTTCAGTGAAATCTGGATACGGACCGGAAGCAGAGCGATTAATTTTGAAATGAACATCTTGCGTAATTCCACCATACCCATACTCGGTATTGACCACAATCTCATTGATCCCTTTTTTGAGATAAAGTGGGCCAGGCATTTGTAAAGTATAGGTAGCAGAGTCGGATGTCAGGATATGTTTACTAGCATCCATCTGGAAGGTTATGGTGTCCGTTAAATTTTTGACCGTGGTCGATGTCGGCCTTGCCCTACGAAATAATTTCTTTGCTAAGTCGTCGGTTAGATATTTGGCCAAAAGTCCCGCATCTGCAATATTGAAAAAGGCCCCACCAGTGTGCGCGGAAATATCCTGCATGTCTTTATAGTTCGCCTGATTGTCACCCAGAAAAATTGAATGGACCGTTGGTAAACTGTCCCAAAATTGTTTGTAGGAATAGGGATCACCATCCGGCCGTTTGGGAAAATTTGGGCGCCCATCCGAAACAAATATGATGAATTGTTCCGCCTTTGGTTTTGTCGAAGTACCAAGCAATTTTCTTGCAGCCGCAAAAGCTGCCGTATAATTCGTTTCGGAATTTTCCATCATGACTATCGAACTTTTGATTCCGGGAATAGTGGCCGAGGTTAATGGCAATAACTTATCGGACTTTGCATCCGCGATTTCATTGAACGTCACAACCCCAACATTGACGCCTTTTCCACCCTTTGCCAAAGCACTGTCCAAAAAAGTCTGAAGCGCAGGTCCGCGCTGTCTATGTGGATCGCCACTGATACATCCAGGATCCCCTACTTCCCGATCAGGAAAAGAACACCAGCGAGGAATCCCATTGATTTCCTGAACACTGTCCATCGAACCGGTATTGTCCATGATCAAAACGATATCCGGTGCCGTCGTATAATTGAAAGAGCTGTCACAGATAAGGAACCCATCCCTGGCAATGGCGGCATCGTCAAGAGAAACCGTTAAGGTACGTCCTTCGATTTTTTCCTTATCGAGACATTTCATGATCGGCTTGACTTCGCAAATCTTATTTTTCTCACTTGAACCTTGTGCCAAAATGGAAAACGGCATTCCAACCACAAAAACCGTCGAGATTGAGATGTAAAAGCGATTGGCAGTTTTCAGCATACTTCTCCTACCACTTAAAATAATCGCATGACCCATTTTACAGAATTTTCAGCTCGATCTCAAGTGTACCAAACACCACAACCAGATACCAGGTTTCTCAATTTTAACTAGTAATTATTTAAGAAATATAATGTGCGTCTCGACCTTCACCTTTATAATGAATCCTACCGGAGGATTATCCTCCACCTTTTGTTTGTGCATTTATATTGCTTATCGATCCCGATCGCTCCTTTTGAAAATAGGAACCGATAGAAGGATTTCGGAGTTTTCGCCGCAGTTTAAAGCGACTGATTCCGGGCACACCGGACCAATCCATTAGCGGACTGTTGGGTAGGCCAAAGTAGAAACGCAACCTAGGAAAGTCTTCAAGTAACCACTGCAAGAACCAAGCAAGAAGATAAGAACCTAATACAACAAGGATAATTCGATTTAAAAAATCAAATAGGGTTACCTCCCACAACAAAAAATCCACCATACGAAGAACGTGGGTATGCGCCAAATACACAAAAAAAGTATAAGGCGCGACATGGGAGAAAATAAATTGGAATCGTGGGTTCTGATAAATATTTAGAAGGATCCAATTTTTGGCCTTCATATATACCATCAAAGAGGCGAGGCAGTACAAGACCACGGACCATCGATTGAAGTGATCCGTATCCGATAGATATTTCTGATTTTGGAGATTAACGATAAATTCAAAATTCAATAGCCCATAAGTCACTATCCAAAATGCCATTACTTTTTGTTTGCTCCACAGAGTCAACAAACTCGCCAAAAAATCCTTGTTCCATGCCGCATAAATGCCAACGAAACAATAGAACCAGTGAAAGAAAAGCAGATTGGGATGGATATTTGGTAAGCTCAATCCAAAAATATCCAGGTACGCTTCCATCGGAGAAAGTATTCCCAAATGGAATAGCAAGAACAAGCCCATGAACCATTTTGACTTGCCTAACTTATAAAGAAGAGGATACACACAATAAAATTGAAAAATGGCAATCAAAAAATAATACTGATAATCAAAGCCGTCTAAAAAAAGGAAGCGAAACAATATCTTAAAAGTGCTGCCAGTATCCTGAGCCCAGGGAAGATTTTCAAGAAACTCCATATGTCTAAAAGAGGTGATAGCCGACCAAAGCAAAAAAGGCGCTAGGATTTTAGGTAATCGGAATCGATAATATTTGGAAAGATTTATGTCTTTATTTTGGAATTGCAGAGTCAGCCCGAATCCGGAAAGAAAAAAGAAAAGGGGCACGGTAAAACGCGTTGCTTGGTCCAGAAAGGTGGTAAAAAAATTTAAAGAACTAAAATCACGATTGGCATAAAAACATTCTACCCAATAGTGGATGCAATGCGCCGTTACCACGGAAACACTAGCGAGGACTCTTAAAAATTCTCCGTCTTTTTTCGTTAAGACAAAGCCAGTCATGGGCTTCAAAGTTTGGATAAAATCCCCCAAAATACACGTTCATAGGAAGGCGACCGTCTTGGCATCCTATTATAAATGGCATCCTTTAATAAAATAATTTCAAATCGAGGGTTGGAGTTGTCGGCCATCCAAATGAATTTGAAGACTGACAATGGGGGTCAAAACCTCGGGAAGTGCGTACGGCTGACCAAAGCCGGCGGCGTCCATCCACCCTTTTTTGAGGATTTGAACTTTTCCAGCAGCGGAAGTCCCTCTTATCTCAATCCAATGTCGCCCTTGATTGAAATTCCGGGGAATTGAAAATTTTTGTCCACCAACTTCCCAAATTTTTACGGGTTCAGCCTGCCCATTACCGTGTGTGGTAACGGGAATACGAATCTCGGGGAGAACAGCTATGCTGAACCGCTTTCTCAGTATGGTTGGGCCGTCTGCCTCTAAAGTGATTACATGCGTACCGGTGTCACTCACACTGGGAACCCAATTTAATTTTCCCGCACCATCCACTTGTACATTCGCACCCAACCCATTCACAAAAAAATTGTATGTCGATACTGTGGTCGGATTTAATTCCAAAGCATAATGGGCCTTTTCTCCCACATGCCAAATCAAAGCAGTGGAATCCAGGACATGCAAATCAGGCAGAGTAGATAAATAAAATTGTAAACCTTTGTAAACATCCAAGCGTCCACCTGTCGCTACCTTGCCCGCAAGCGTAGGCTCAGCAACCACCCCTTCGAGAGTTTTTGCACGAGTCCAGGGAATACCCATTCTATCACAAGCTAACCGTAACAAACCAATATAGGCAGTCACATGCGGAGCGGCGATGGATGTTCCGGCCGCGACCGTGTAAATGGCCTCGTCTTTGGGATTAAGATCATGAGTGTAAATTACAAGTCCGTCTAATTTCAAAATTCGTCCCGTACTTGAAAATCTTGCCGATGTCCTAAATCGCAATTTGAATTTCTTCCTATCAAAACCCTGTAACCCGTAGGTCAGAACCGAGTTCGTATCGACATCGGATCCCACTATGCCAATTTCAGTCCAGAGGGATGAACCTTCCAAATTTCCTTCCACCAACAGCACATCATAAGCATTGGCCGGATGGTATTTTAGTTGAATTCGAAGCGAGCAACCTTCTTTCCCAATCAAGTCTAGATAGTTTGTCGTTGTCGCGGTAACATTGACTCCCGAGGTCCATCCTAGCGATTGTTTTCCAGCGACTGGGCTTACCGTGCTCAAGACAAAGGCACCCGGAGTGAGGGACCAACCCGACAAATCCGAGCCTTCAAACCCTTCTTTCCAAACTTCCTTTAAATCGGGAATCCCAAGAGTTAAAACCAATTCTCCCGGAGCCGCCAAATCGACCGAGGTTTTTCCATAATTGGAAAAACTGCTCATCAACGCTGCATGATCATGCGCCGCAACCACGATCATATTGTCATAGGTATAAGAAGCCGGAAAAGCCGGTGCCGCATCAATATCGCGGGTTTCATTTCCAGCCGCAACCACGATGGGAACCCCTTTGTTTTTTGCCGTCAGAAAAGCATTGCGGAGTTCTGCATTATCCACATCACCGCCAATACTGAAGTTGATGACCTTAGCGCCGTTATTCACAGCATAAAGAATGCCCTTGGCAATGTCGGTCTGATTGCCATGACCGCTGGCATCGAGTACTCGTATCGGCATTATTTTGCAATGAGGAATGATTCCGGCAATATCGATACCATTGTCAAATCCGGCTGCGATCACACCACTGCAATATGTTCCATGTCCATGAAAATCATCGGGAAAATTATCATTATCCACGAAATCCCAACCCAGCGAGTCATCTACATAGCCATTATTATCATCATCTACATTCGGCAAGCCCTTGGCTTCCACCAAATTTACCCAGTGTTTACCTATTAAATCGGGATGGTGGAAATCGATCCCCGCGTCCACAACCGCTATAACCAATGAATCGTTGCCACTGAATTTCTCCCAGACTTTTTCCATCCCAATGTCCACTCCGATTTTACCCGGACGGTCCCCATAAGTCGTGCCCGTATTGTGAAGTGCCCATTGCGGACACACAAGATATCCATAATCGTTCGGCACATACATTCCAAATACCGGCCCAGGACTGTGGAAATGAAGGCCATGTCGTTTAACCCAACTTTGGGCGATACGACTGCCAAATCCTTTTCCAGAAATGGGCAGATCATTTTGTGCCAAATCTTGGAGCATGTCGTAGGAAATGTGTAGCTGGTTATTTCGAATTTCAAAATGGCGAGTCGAATCTTTTCGAAGAGTAGCCGCTAGATTCTTGAATTGTCTCAACTGGCTGGAATCATCGGCGACAAAGCCGGGTGGTAAAAAGGGCAGACTTAGCGCGGGATCGATATTGCGAATATGATTCTGAAAAAAACCTTTTGTAGAGGGGAGCTTGGGAATTGGATTAGAACTACACCAAGCCAAGTCCGTGCACAAAAATATAATTGCGCCCAGACTCGGTGCAGAAATCCATTCCCGAATGCGACCGATACCCATAAGAGTCATTATACAAACCGGCATCCGTTTTTTGTCATTTACTATGAACCCCTTTTCATCGAGATCGGAACAGAATCCTCCCGAATCTCCACATTCCCAATACAAACCGAACAGATGGGTGCATTCAGGCTGGGCTGGTCCTTGTTTAGTGTTTTTAGGGACTAAGTGGGCCTATCCACGCTACGGGCAGGGTTTGATTGCCTCCAGTGAAAACGCGCAAGGATTCGTGCGTAGAAAGCTTGATGAGATAGATATCCGGCTGGGTCGAAATAGGATTTGTCGGATCTGATAAGTCTCCATTTGGATCTCGAGTCGTAGCCACTGCAAAATCAGGATGGTTGGTCCATTCCGGGTCATCCCAGGTTTTGTTTAGGGCCAACTCCGACAAGGGTGTGTCGATAAAATCGACAATCCGTCCGGGTGAATCCGAAGCATAATCCCCAATTAAAATCATGCGATGCTGTGCATAGATTTTGGGTTGCACCAAGTTTTCATAGGTCGGCTCCCCAGGCACTCCAAAGTCAAGGAAAAGCATGCGAGAGGATGTATTGGGATCGGATGAAATAGAAGCATTGCATACTTGCAACGAGTCTGTCGCAGTCCCATCTTTGGCCTTGGGATGTCCGGGATAAATATGAAAGTAATGTTTGGTCTGCGCCACCCTATCCAGCATGACTCCAAAGGGAAAAGCCGTTGCCAAATAACGGCCATCCTTTGAAAGTCCACCATTGTAACTTCCTTTGGCTAATATCTCAGGGCTCCCGGTTAATATGCCTCGGGATATTTTTTGTCGAAACGTGGCGCTGTTGGAATCCATCCAGCCTGATTGAGATCCGGAAGAGCACCAAATTAATGCTGTGTCTTTTCCGTCTGTCCACCACCTGGCGTTTGTAGAAGGAACGGGAAGGCTATCTTTTCGTGGGCCTTGCAGAGGCTGTAAATAAATCCGACTGATGGGGGTTGTCATGTTCTCCCATCCTGTTTCATAAGCCAAGGTTTGGCCATCGGGAGACCAGGAGGGCGCGAACGCCCCAAAGGGGGATGTAACCGGTCCCCGAGAATCAAGGAAGCTGTGGATAGGCATGGTGTCCTTTGCCATTTCCGACATGTCCACAAAATTAAGCAGAAACTTTTTGGACGCTCCTGGCTCCTTCCTTAGAAAAGACAGCCTTAATGTATTTCCCGGTCCCAAAAAATCCTGAAGTTTTTCTTTCAATGTTGAAGTGGAGGGCAACAAGGTCAAATGCAAATCTGTTTGCACCGGATCCACTTGGAGAAACCGTTTATCGATAAAACCAGAGGCATTGACTTCGATCACCAATTTTATTGGCGCAATGGATTTGGAGTCAGGAAAACCCATTGCACGCTTAGGTGCTGCCGAGACTCCCAAGTTAAAACGAGCGTCAGCCCCTGCTATTGCGAAGGGTCCAGATATTAACATCCCATGGGACCCAGTCCTACCCTCGATATTCAAAAACCGAAAAGTGGAAACCTCCGACCCTGATGCGATGCGTAACCAGTAAACTCCCTGAGTTGGTTTAGCAAGTCTATCCAACGGCAACGTCAATGCCATTACCCGGTTTGAAGCCTCTTTTTTGGGTGTCAACCGTTGATAATATCCTAACGACGAGATCCAATCCATGGTAACTGCAACGTTTAGCGGGTTTAACAAAGTCAGAATTCCCTGGGAAAATTTAAGTTGGAGACCTCCAGGTATATTCACTTTTCGAACAAGCCCATTTACAATTGAGCCTTTCAATTCAAACTTTCCGAGTGAATCTGTTTTAACAAAAAGACTAGTCTCTCGAATAGAAACCTTGGCTCCTACCACACCCTTTCCTTCCGGATCGATAATGGAACCGGATAAATCAATAAGCAGATTTTGGCTGAAAATAAAACTTTGTAAGCAAATCAAAAGGAGACCCAATAATGCAGTGGGTTTCATAGAATGGCTCCGTTTTCCTCAGTCCAAGATTTGTAATCCAATTTAGGTATTTTCGGATCTTGAAAGGAAACTCAAAAATCCAACGAAAAACACCCTATAATTCTTGACTACGATTTTCATTCTCAGTAAAAAAGGGAACCCAATTCCCCTTGTTTCAAGTATATTATAGGTCTGTTTCAGTCTATCCCGCAGGTAGTATTGATTAGGAAAGGGATTTAATCCTATGAAGAAGTTTTCAAGTTCTCGAGTTTGCTTGGTTGCGGTTATGGGATTACTCATGGCGTGCTCCTCCACCAATCGCGAGGCTACCAAAGCTCCGGCATCGGATGATCTTTTAGAATTACTGACCGGCTTTGGCGAATCTCTATCTAAAAGAAACTATTTAAGAGCGGTCGATTATATGGTTCCGGAAGAAAAAGCCATGATGATGGAAAATGGTTCGGTTCCAGTCGACAAGCAAAAAATGCTCTTGGCATTGCCGCTTCAAAGGCTAATCCGTCACCCCGGCATCCGAGTTGAAAATGGTCATATTGCTGGCATCTATAGTGTGCTACCTAACCTTCGTCAGGGAGATGCCGTAACTAGCATGGCTACCGATTCCCTAGGCACTGGTTCCGAATCAATGGCCACCACCGAAAACGCGAGCGAGTCACAAGGATCCATGTCCCAACCAGCCCTCGAAGGCGCGGCCTCGGAGGGTGAAGCGAACCCAAACAATGTAGCACAAGAGAATGACCCCAGGCTCAAGGAGACCGTAAACAAATTTTTCATGGCCGTGAACAAACGCAATTGGACAACTGCTTTGGCCATGATGAATGACGATGAGAAAAAACTTCTTCTTGATGACAAAGGCCGTCTCAAGGATTCATCGAAACAAAGGCTTTCACAAATGGATCAAAAAAACAGAGAAGCCTTGGTCATGCAAGACGGCAAATTGACTGGCGTGACTTTGCTACTTGGTAACTAAACTCAATTTCAATTTTTAGTATTAAACGCAAGTCCCAAAGTCACGAGTAAGACCGCCATACCTCCGATAGTCCACCATATCATTTTATGGGAGGACCCGGTTGCTGCCGCGTCGGGTTGGCTCCCTTCTTCTTCCGTTTCATCCTCAGACTGCACCTTTGGCTTTTGAACCTGGGTACCGGCTTTAGCGGGCAAGACCAAGGCGTATGTTAAAGCATCGGCGCGTTTTACCTCAAACTCCTTGCAAACATTTTCATAGCCTGGACTGCTTCCACAGACACTGTGTTTGCCAGGGTTCAACGGGACTCGGGAAGCGATAGTTGCCATGGGCGATCCATCAATGGTCAAAATGGTATTCACCGGAGAAACACTTAGGTTCAACCATGCTGCTTCATGGGTTAATAAATCCGCCGCCAATTCTCCAAAGCCCTCGGACAACAACTTCTCAGAACTTTTGTTGTAAACCTTGGAGAGCGTAGTCGTCGCTTCTCCCGATTCCACATCTATGTAATTAAGTGTAAAACTGAATACGGAATCCAATCGAACCGCTTCCACCATTACCAATTTGTCCGCTGTAAGTCGTCGGGTGATATCGAGCCTGCAGGCTTTATCCAAACATTTTTCTGCACTTACATGCAGTTGGGTCATCGTCTCCAGAATTGCAGATCGGTCCAAAGTATGGAAAACATCAAGTCTTTGCATCTCCGCTATGAATTGTTGAGTCATGGCCGTACCGTCATTGTTTTTAAGTCCAGTTCCACTGAAATCAAAAACCACAACCGCGGGAACCAAGGCTCTGCCGCCCTTTTGGGATTGATACGTTTTACGAATTTTTTTGAACCGACCCAAGATCGTGTTACTGGCAAAAGTATCATGAATAGATGCGAAGGGATCCAAATCGAGGAGCCGGTAAAAATAACGGTCTCCAAGCTCTTTTCGTTTAGGGCTGGAACTGTAGAGCACGCCCAAGTTTTTGAGAATATAAACACTGTCTTGATAGGTTAAGTCATGGGAGCTCAAATAGCTTTCCAGCAGCTTTTGTGCCTTACCGACTTCGCCCTCATGCAGAAACCCCTCAACTTTGGTGCGATTGATGACCTGGCCATTCCCTATTCCCATGCAAATGAAAAGCATGGTTGCAAACCAAAGCATAAAGAAAGGTTTTATTTTAATCATATGAACCCCATAAAAATTTGGTTACCCACTCAGCAAAACGTAGCAAAGCCGCCTTCCTTATTGGAGATTGGCTTCACCAAGGATTCTGGTCTTATCCACATCACCAAGGTTACTACTCTCCTCCTAATGATAGCTGGATCCAGCTTTTCATCTCCACCGGCCGCTATTTCTCCCAGTTCCGATTTCTTGAAGTATTGGAAATCAGGCTTAGCGGAGCTTTCCTCTTATAATCTGACAACCGAACGTTACGGTGAACTCCGAAAGGGTCAAGGCGTTCTAGTATTTGTCTATGAAGAAATCAATGCGGACTCCCGAGTCAAAGTCGAGACGTTGAAACTCCCTAATGAAAAGCAAATACCCGTGCTCAAGTTGAATAGTATTCTGAAGTTTACCACGGGTATTTATGATTATTCCATCATGACTTCGGTTTTTGCTGGATTGTCTGGACCGGGGGTAACTCGAATTTTGGAACCGAAAAAAATTTCGTTCAGTTCTCAAGAGTGGTGTGGACATGTGTTCCACCAAGTTATCCCGAGAAAGAATGGACTGAGTTCCGAAATCCATTCTTACTTTGAAGCCGAAGCCGACTCTCAAAAAATCATCCCGTATCCCGTTGGCCCCATTTATTATGAGGATGAAATGCCTATTTTGGTTCGGGAGTTGGATAGGGAATTTATGCCAATAGGCGAAACCCGCCAAATAAATTTCGTCCCAGGATTATGGCAACGTCGTAAACGTCATGTCCCCCTTGCGTTTGGACTGGGAACGCTCACGAAAATCGGCAAGGAAACGATTTTGTTGCGTTCGGAAAAAATCGAATCCATAAAATGGACTTTGGAAACCAAGGGAATGGTCACCACTTATCACATCGAGGTCGCCAAACCCCATAAATTATTGGCTTGGGAAAACTCTGTGGGTGAAAAAGGGGAATTGATAGCCAGTATCCGCAATACCTATTGGGAACACAACCACAATCTGGACCTACCCTTACGGAAAACGCTGGGCCTGAACTATGGCGTGGGTTCAGGAGAATAATCAACTTTGCGACGATTGATATTCATTTTTTCGGGTGACAGTTCGAATAATTCCCAACACAACGCATAAAGATCCAATGCGCCAACCGACGCAGGTGCATATTCAAAAATACTCAACCCTTCACGAGCCGCTTCGGCAAGTTGAATTGTTTGACGGACGGTTTGTTTTGCTACGCGGCCGGGAAATTCTTCCACTATCTCTTTGAGAATGCTTTGGTGCAACTGGGTATTGGACCGGAACATATTAATCACGATTTTATGAAGTTGCGCCGTGGCAGACATCTTGTCGAGAAGGGGAATCAAGTCCTGCAATCCCTGTAAAGCATACGGTTCCGCCTGAATAGGAACGATGACCGATTCCGTGGCAAAGAGAACCATGCGAGTGAGCCAATTAATAAGTGGCGGACAATCGATGAGGATGAAATCATAATCACCATCGAGTTCTTGGAGAATGTTTTTCAACCTCGCGGGCTCACGGATAAGTCGCGCATCTAAAATAGGCAAATCATCCAGGGTAGTGCTTCCAGCTAAAAGATCAAGGTTTTCATAACCTGTCGTTAAAATGGCTTCTTGGGGAGGACAACGTCGCAACAAGACATTGGAAATATCCGGTAGTCCCGCCATCTCCCCAGCACCACCCGGTCCAGCCCCTGCCATCAAGTGTTTGGTCAGATTGGCTTGGCCATCGATGTCTACGAGCAGAGTCCGGAATTTTGAAAATGCCAAAGCATGGGCGCAGTTCAAGGTAAACGTGGTCTTCCCCACGCCGCCTTTTTTGGAAAGAAAACAAAATGTTTTAGCCATGGTTATATTGTCCCCTATCCATCATCCCTCAACAACGGAAATAGGAACCCCAAGTAAACGAAACTTATCCACGATACGATCATACCCACGTTCGATATACTGTACACCGGAAAGTTCCGTGGTTCCTTTGGCCAACACCGCTGCCACCAGGTAAGAAAATCCGGCTCGTAAATCCGGGATTTCGATATTCGCCCCTTTGAGGGGGGTGGGTCCCATAATAACGGCGGAATGTCGATGTCCTAAATGGCGGAAGCGACAATCTCGACCACCGAGACATTCCTTAAACAATTGGATTCGTGCTCCCATTCGATTCAATGTTTCTGCATATCCGAAACGATTTTCATAAACGGTTTCGTGAATCACCGACATGCCTTCGGCTTGAGTCAGAAGAATGACGAGCGGCTGTTGCCAATCGGTCATCAGTCCTGGATGCACTCCGGTTTCGACTGCGATAGGTTTAAGTTTAGAATGAACTCCATAGAATCGAATCCCATCCTCAACGGTTTCAAATTCTCCTCCCGCACGTCGTAGCCAATTGAGGAAGGTAAGCATATGGAGTTGATCAGCCCCGCGAATCAATACATCCCCACGCGTGGCAATGGCGGAAACGGCAAATGAAGCGGCCTCAATTCGATCGTTGATGACTCGGTGTTGGGCTGGATGAAGCTCATCCACTCCCTGAATGCTCCAAGTGCGGTCGGTCTCTTGGGTAATTATCGCACCCATGGATTGAAGAAAAAGGGCTAGGTCGACGATTTCGGGTTCGATAGCTGCATTCCGAATTTCCGTCGTCCCTTTTGCTGTGGCTGCCGCCATCATCAAATTTTCTGTAGCGCCTACACTAGGAAAAGGTAGGGTGATTCTTGTCCCCGTAAG
>JAYVCH010000320.1:0-10984 GCA_043750055.1 Fibrobacteria bacterium | reverse complement strand
ATAAGTCTTTGCCTGCGAATCGCCTATACTGATGCACCCAGTCCTTTTCCAGATCGGCTCGTATCAAGCTCATTCGTATGGACTGATGGCCTTCTGGGCCTTCGCCATCCCCTTGTTCTTGTGCTTGCGGGAAGCGAAGAAATTAAATTTTCCAGGTCGCCCCATCCTCGTGCTCGCCTACTTCGGGGGATGGATCGGCTTCTCGGGCGCCAGAATGCTGGGTATCCTGCTTCACCTGATCCGACATCCGGTACCGCACAATTTGAAAAATCTGGTCCTCCACTCCGGTAGCGCATACTTGGGTGGCTTGATCGCGGCCTTGGTTTTCGCTGCGGCCTATTTGCGGTTCGCCAGGATTTCTTTCTGGAAAATGCTGGATTTTCTCGGTCCTTACGTGACGCTGGGAGAAGGGATCGGTAGACTCGGCTGCTTTCTGGCCGGCTGTTGTTACGGAATCGTTTACGGAGGGCCCTTCGCGGTGACGTCCGCCGCCGGCCACGGACACATGGATAGCGCGATCAAGGTATCCCGGTTCCCGGTCCAACCCCTGGCCTTCCTCGCAGGCCTGGCCAGCTTTTGCATCCTGATTCGGCTGCGGGGCAAAATGCGGTTTGAGGGCCAATTGGGTCTCTTGTCTATCCTGCTCTATGCGACTATCCGATCACTCTTGGAGCTGCTTCGGGGAGATGAGGTTCGGGGCTTGTGGTTCGGGGAAAGGCTGAGCAGTTCGCAGATCATTTCCATGCTGCTGATGTCCGCCGCGGCGGCCGCCTGGGCATGGAAACGCCAGGATAAGCTGAACGAAGCGAAAGCGGAAGGAAGACCCAATTGAATAAGAAAGCGCTTTACATCCTCTTCGCCCTGATACATTTGGCGATGTTCCTATTCATGCTGAGCGCTTGCGACGGGTGCTGCGATGATTGCAATTGCTGTGTGGAAGGCTCTCCCGTCGCGACGAAAACGACATCGGTATCCTTTTGCACCACGAATGGATGCCCAAACGGGAATTTCAAATCCACGAATAATCCCGACGGGGCCGGCTGCTCTGCGGCATGCAACAACAAATACCTAAATCAGAACAATGGCTTAAAGGGGTGTACGAACCCCCAAGCGGTCAACTGGAACAGGGACGCAACCATAGACGACAATTCCTGCATAGTCAAAGGATGCATGGAAAAGTGCGCCGATAACTTCGACGGGGACGCCACCCAGGCGGACAATTCCACATGCAAATATTCTCCCCAATGCACGGATCCGGCCGCCAACAAGGCAGTTCCGGCGAACTGCTACTCCAAGGTTACTAGCGATCGGTCGAAATGCAATTTCAACAAGGACCCGGACCCGACAAATCCGGACGTCAAGCCCATCACTATCACTTCGGCCGATGTGTGCGTGACTCAATCTTCGGCAAAGGACCTGCCGGTTGGCGCAGAGGTGACTTTCCGGGCCACCTATACCTATGAGGGGTCCAAGAACATCTACCTGAAGATGATCCGCGGCACAGCCGATTGTTTGAATTGCGACACGCCGAAAAAACTGTCCACCGGAAAGGATCTGCAGACCTATTCGCAATTCGTCATCGAAACATCGAACGACTTAGGCCGATCCTTTCTCGTGCAAATCTCGACCCGCAACCCCATTTCCGGGTCCCAGACGGCCGAGCAAACTGCGGAGAAGGTGGTCATTGCCAGCACGAACACTCCCGCATGCCAAAGCATGGTAGAGGGAAAATACAAGCCATTGGGCGCGTCGACAGCGCCGGCCAAGCCCACAATCGCCAAGGTGACGCTGGCTTCGAGTATCCTTACGGTCACGGTAAAGCACGATGTTCGGGAGCCATCACTGATTTCCAGCAACACCCTCAACAACAACGAGAAGGTCCCCGATTATTACGTGGTGGCGTATGACGATTACAAGAATCGAAGTCTCTACAAATCCGGGGATGCCGTGGATATGGACGCGTGGTACAAGGCCATCGTGGAAGGCGGCAAGGGTACCGTAAAGGTGTTTCGGCCAGCAAAGAAATCTCCTGAGGAGGAGTCATTCGCTTCGCCTGCCGATAATCAGAAAACCTACGCCATTTTCGTCAAAGCCATCAATATCGTCTGGCCTTACGAAGCCGAGCCGCCCTCTATTGTCCCTAAGGTGAGCGCCGCAGAGGGTTCTCCCATGGCCCAGACCGTCTATCCAACGGCGACTTCCGCCGTGTCCATTGCCTCGAAGGACCGGATGCTGAAGGCTACCGTGACTATTCCCGCCTCCGCCAACAACGCCAGTTTCACCCTCAAGTCCGCCACTCAGGACATGGGAACCTATGACAATCTTCTGGGGACCTCCGGCAGCCAGACCTACCATATTTACGCCGGCGAGGACGAAATCTTCTCAGATGCCGAAAACGCCGACCCCGCGGCCGACGCGTATTCCGACCAGAAGGTGACCATCGTCAGGGACCCGGCGAATGACCGAAAGTTCTATTTGTACGCGGTATTCAATGCCCTGGTACCGGTTACGCTCAACGTCTCTATGGACGGGGTACCCGGCCCGGAAACGACTCATTCTCTGGTTGTGGACAACACTTATGATTTCGCCAATTGGATCGATTTTGCAGATGAAGTGATCAGCACCCCGAAACCTCCCGTAGTGGTGACGATCGCTCTGAAGAAATCCTCGGCAGCGTCGCCCAGTTTGCGCCATCCCGGATTGGCGGCCAGGTCCCTTATCCAGGCCTATGGCTATCCCTTCCGCCTGGAAATCTCTTGGGCGCTCGGCTTTTACGACGGCGTCAACCAGGGTTTCAAATCCGACGGGGAAGGCGTCGCCGGATTAGCGGTGTTCTGCAAGGATTTCAGGACGAATGCGAGCAACCTGGCCCATATCATCCGGCAGGAAGCTGGGAATTTCACCTTCGAAAAATTCAAGACAGCGTATGAAGGCGTGATCGGAAACTTGCACGATGCGCTCCATTCGGAAGCGGACAAAAACGTCCCCTTCCCCGGGTTCGGGACCAAATGGCAGGTGCAGTTCTACATGTATGGATACGTCACTGGGTACCTACTGGAGCAGGCATACGTGGGCATGGCGGTTGCCAAGGGCTTTGGGTTCTTGGGTAGGGGGCTGGCATACGGGATAAACCTGTCCCGAAGCGCGATTGTGCTGGAGGGGATTTCCCCGCTGGTGAAATGGAGGACGGCTGTAGTCTTTTACGCGTCTAAACCACTGCAGGCGGCGGCGGAAATCGCAAAGGATCAATTGGCAAGCATCCACGAAATGGTGGAGAAGTTAATGGGAAAATCAGTCGCGGGGTCTTCCGACACATATGCGAAGCGGTTGAGCGAGTTTGCCGACCAAGGGGAAAAGACCCTGGAACTAGGAAACGCATCGGATTTCAAATGGATCCCGAAGGCCGTGACCACAGAAGAGAGGCTGGTCGAGTTAGGGGAAATCCTGGCGGACGAAGGATCGTCCAAGCTGACGGAAAGCGGCGCCCAGGGATTTTTGCGGATGTACCCGATCATGGTGGACGCCGAGGAGGTCGAGTCCGGCTTCCTGGGCAAGTTTCTCGATGGCTTCCGGGGCGCGGATAATAAAATCAATAGAGAGGCGCTGAACCAATCCTTCGAGGATTTCAATAAAGTCCCCTTGGTGAACAAAGCGGTCAATGTAGGCGCCGCCATCACCAAAGCCGATCTGGATGAGGTGGTAGCGGCCGCAAAGTCCTGGCAGGGTAAAGGGTCTTATCCCCTCGTGGACGATTGGGTCGGACAACCCCTGACGAAGGGGATGAAAGTATATATCGGCCTACCTGGCATTTCCGGATTTATCATCACGGAAGAGGCGATGGCAGCGGCGGGAAACGATCTCGACAAATTATATAAGGGGTTGCAAATCAAGCCTCACAAGAAAGAGGGGATGAGGAAGATTTTCATCCATTTGGAGGTAACCGAAGATATTCCGGCGGCTTTCTCAAAAGCCCTCAAAAACGATGAATGGGGCGCGGGGGGGGCTAAACCAATACTACGTCAATAATTGGAAGTTGTACGCGAAATACCTAAAGCCCATTGATACGAAGTTCATGAGTCAAATCCTTTTACCGGGGCCCTGAAATGAAGACAATCATCAGCAGAGAAGGACGGGAACCGTACAACAACCTGATTCCAATCGTGGAAGAGTTGATCCGAAACGGTAACAAGAGCAAGTACCCGGAAATCTTCCTGGCCACTCCGGGCGGCTGGGAGTGCTTTCTGGAGAAGAAAATCGATTTCGATCTGATACGCGAAAAATTCGAGTTGCCCGAGAATGTGATTCTTGAAGAATCCCGCAACTTTATCACGGATTCATTGAGCTTTACGATCATCGAAGGCGGCTGATTTCCACCTACTGGACCAAGAGGCGCGCCCATGGATGAGTTTTTCAAGTATTTCGTCTTGCTGGGCGTTTTCATAAGCCCGTACTTCCGGATCGATTCGGGAGACAAGGTGATTGCCAGGCATACCCTGATCGACCTGGTCAGCGAAGACACGACCATTACGGCCTTTCAATACCGGGACCATGGATTGGAAATGAATTGGCACGTGGAAAACAAGACCGGGCAAGGCGACTATACCTTCCGTTTCTCGGCCGATTCCTTGCGCGTACTGAAGGGGTTGCGCATTCGCCACGAGGCCGATAGCAACGGCCCGGAGACGGATACGCGCTTCGTATTCGCCTACGACCGCGATACCCTGTTGTCCAAGGTGCGGATTTTCCGGAATGACACGCCGAGTTCGGAAGAGACCTATATGCGAGATGCGCGCGATCGCGCGGTGCGGATTTCAGTGCGCAACCTCGAGGTCGGCAGGAGCGGAGGCAATCATGAAAAAACGCTCGACTATGACGGGGCGGACCGCCTAATCAGGATCACCCTGGATTCGCAAAAGGTGACTCGGATCGCCTACGGCTCCGGGAACTTGATAATGCATACGTCTAGAGTCGGCCTAAGCGGGGATTCGGTCGAACTAAGTACCAACCTGTATTACGATGCGGAAGGCGCGATGAGCCGCGTGGAAGAATTCCAAGAAGGCGCGCTGACCAGCGTAGACGTTTTTGAATATCGGAAGCTGGAGGCTATACTCGGGATCCGCCGCCGGGCGGTTTCCGGCCAGCAGGCCCCGCTGGACCGCGATTGGAATAACACCGTTTACGCTTACGATCTGCTGGGACGAAGCGCCCCGTCTTGGAAAGCCCGAGCCAAAGGTTTTGCACCATGAAATCGATCTACCGTTACCTGGCCATCCTCGCCCCGCTCCTTTCCATGGTCCGGGCCGGCGCCGCGGAGCTGAATTATATCCGCACGGCCCTCACGCCGGTTTCCTTCGCCTCTTTCGACAAGGACTACCTGGGAGACGGGCATCACTTCACTCCCGAGCGCCTGTCCCCCATGGATCTGTCCATGGATCTGGATCGATTCAAACACACCCTGCAAACCAGCATGGGCGATTGCAGTTTCCTGAGCTGCATCGCGATGGATTTGATCGAAGCGCTGCTGCCGGACGGCATGAGCCGCGCGGATGTATTGAAACAACTTGATGCGCGCCGCCTCTCCACTTTCACCCAGGGAGCCTGGGGGATAGCCGTGGCTAACGCCGACAATGATCCTGATGGACCGGATAACCTATTCGTTGTGGTGGATGACGTGGCCTTCCATGTGAACGTGCTGGATTTTCTTCATCCCAACATCATCACGCCATCCGGGAAGGAGCGGGAAATCCTGGATCTCCTAAACATAAATCTGAGCAACGTGAGATTGCCTTCCTTCAGTTCCAGCGGCTTCAACGATAAGGGCCTGGAAATGAAGGAGGGGCTTTCCAATCCCCGCGGCATCTGCACTAACCGCAGCGGCGATTTCTGGGTGGCCGACATGGGCAAGAACCGGGTGGTTCATTATCGGTACGACAGCGCCAAGCGGAAATTGAACTACCTGGGTTCCCTATACAATCTGAATCAGCCCATGGACGTAGCTTATTCCCCAGCCGCGGGCGGGTATAACGAATTGCTCGGCATCGCCAATACCAACGGAAACTCCCTGGTTTTCGTCTCTCCCGATATCCGGGGGGAGGTGGACTACAGGACGCTTTCGGATTTCCGGAAGGGGGAAATGTCCTATCTGAACAGCGTCCACCTGGTACGGCCCACGGCTATCGCCGCCGACCTCGGTAATCCCGAACGCGTGTATATCGCCCAGGCAGGGCGGAAGCTGGCCCGCTTGGAAAGGTCCGGACCTTACGCCTTCAGGACCGTGAACGAAGCGCTATGGCCGATAGAGGGCGAGATTTCCTCCCTCAAATGCGATCGCGACGGAAATCTGTTCGTGGTCGATATGCTGTCCAGCTTCATAGGGAAATTCACGCCTCAATTCGATTTCATCTTTTCTTCCGGAGGCTATTCGGACGGTTCCGATCTGGCCACGCGCGGGACCCGCACGGGTTTCAATTTCCCGAAATACATCGCCATCGGCAACCAGGACGATATGTTCGTCTCGGAACGGTGGGTCGGGTACAGCGGATTGCAGCGGTTTTTCAACTGGCCTCGGCTAGTGGACCAGACCGCGTCCTTCCAATTGGATTGCCGTACCTCCGACCCGATCGGGAACCGGAGCGTCGAGTTCAAGTTCAACGTCACGAAGACGGCGGACGTGGCGATTGAGCTTTTCAAAGTGCCGGCTTCGGGTCCGCAAGTATCCCTTTGGAGCCAGACCTTTAAGGGCAGGTCCGCCGGTCCCAATTCCATTGTGGTCCCCGTCTCCCAACTCGGATCCAAATTCCAATCCGATGCCACCTACCGCGCCCAATTCATCGTCTATGAAACTGGGCCACTGGCTTCGGAAAGCGATCGGACTACCTATTGGGTCGATCTGGGGGATCCCTCCGTGGTCGCGAATACGGCCGCCATCGCCACGGAATATTTCAACCCGGCCCTATTTCCAGCCACGGCGGAGTTCAATATCAGCCGGGAATCCCAGGTCAGCTTTAAAATGGCTCCGAAGGATGCTACCGGCGATCCGAATTCGCTCCCGTTCATTTCCTTGGGCGCGTCTCGCGATCTCCCCCGCCTGGAAACGGGAGTGCATACCGTGCAGCTGAATATCGCTCCGTCGGATTTGGCCAAAGTCCAGGAGATGAAGGCGATGACTTTGTGGATCGAGATGACATCCCTGCCTTGCGGAACCAAGGTACTGACCCCATTCCCCGTGGCGGACGGAAAGAGCCTATTCCTGGACAGGACGGCGCCTACGGGGGCCTTCCAGGCCTTGTCGACGAAGGGGTTCAACCCCAGCTCCCGGGACTTCGCCTCGATGTCGTTTTCCTTCTCCGCCGCGGACAACTCGCTGAATAAAATGCAGGTGGGATTCGGAGTCTACAATACTACCGACCTGGAAAATCCCGTGCGCCGGCTTAATTTCAACTCCACCTACCTGGAAGGTCAGCCGCCCTTGTCTTTCTTTTGGGATGGGAAGAACGACGATGGGGCAGTGGCCCCCTCGGGCGACTACCTTTTCTCCGCTTTCGTCCAGGACCTTGCCGGTAATGCCAGCCGCGTCAATTCCGGGAGCTTTATCCTGGATACGGATTCCCCGGTCCTTTCCTTCAGCCTACCTGGCGCAGGGGTCGAATACGAACCCTTCAACTCGAACTGGAGTGGCTCCGCCGGGGGGCGGGAGGTGGATCCCCTGGCCAGGAAAAGGCTAGCCATGTACCTTTGAAACCGTGGTAGAAACGCAGCAATCCGTTCACTTAATCATCGCTCCTTCCGGAGATGTCTACACCCATCCCTTCTTCCTCCTCGCCACCCTCCTGAGTCCGAAAATCGCATATAGCGAAAAATCCACCCAGGGTAACGCATGTGTTACTGATAAAAATCACCTAAGCCCGGAAACTGCGCTAAGTTGCAACGCTTCCTTGGCCCAAACTCGCAATAGACCCTGCGAAAGATGGATGTCTAGGGATCCGATTGGAGAAAAGGGTGGGCTTAACCTCTACAGCTATGTAAACAATAATCCAGTAAATTTGGTAGATCCATTGGGCCTCTATAATTGCACCTATTCTATTAGTTCGCATACTATGACCTGCACTTCTGACGCAGGTAACGATGGTTTTTCAAGTCCCGATTGGACATCTGGGAACAATGGAAGCAAGTGTCCTGGGGGTAATTGTCAGGACAACCCAAATCAGACTGGAGTATCATTTGCGGGACCTGCACCTACTGGTACATATGATCTCAGCGCTCCAACTAAACCTGGTGGTGGGCGTAGACATATGAATCCTAAATCTGGTACGAATATGAAAGGCAGAAGCGACATTGAAACCCACGGATGCACTAACCCCGCCACATGTTCTGAAGGATGCCTTGCGGCAAAATCCAATAAAACTAGGGATGATTTTAATGATGCAATGTCAAAAGAGGAAGGAAACAACACGGTTAAAGTAGTGCCGTGAGTTTGAAAACAAAATGCATAAAAAAATATCGATTTTAAAAATATCCATTCTTTGTCTATTTGCAGTAGCATGTTCGGCTACTGCAAAAAAAAACGCCACTATCAAAAGCTCCGGGTATTGTGATAGTCCTTCCTGTCTTTCTGCTGCCACTATTCTTAAAGAAGTCAGTTTTCGGGGAGCTAAGAAAGAGGTTCAAAGACTGTACTCGAAAGACTCACTTTGGCAGGCGGTGTTGAAAGGTATTGCAAGTGGAAGTGAAGAATGGCTGACTGTAGCGGTTTCATTGAAACCTAGTACCGATGCTGGATCTTCGGAGGCCTTAGATCTTGCGATCGGCGAGGCATTAGAGCAAAATGCAAATCTTGTTTTGAAAAGATTTGGTTCTTCCAAATCTATTTGCGGAGCACCTGACATTGATGACCCTAAATACGACACATATGAAAAAGCACTTAGTGCTGTCCAGCTCAGGATCGGAAAAGTGCAAGCTATCAATGATGTCGGGATTAAATTTCAGAGAGACAGTTGTCTGGATTCGCTAAAGGAGTCTGTCACTGGCCTTCAAAATTTCTTTGGAAAAAAAAGCGATAGTAAATAGGCGTTCCTAAAAATTAATTTCATCACTGCAGAGATGGATTTCCAGTGATCCTATAGGGGAGGAAGGGGGAGACAACTTATACTCCTATAGTGAGAATGATCCAATAAACGAAGTTGATCCTTTAGGATTGAAGGTTCGATTTAAAGGAAAGGGGAAGAGCGCCAAGAAGGTCAATGCAGCTTATGAAATTGTTAAGAAATCATGCCCGGTGGGAGCTAAGATGGCATCGGACATGGAAAATTCACCCGATACTTATACCTTCGTGCCCAATAACAACAAAGATGATCATTACGATCCATCCACGAAAACTATCACAATCGATCCAAACTTCAATCCACCTGTTATGACCTTCCATGGTAAGGTGCCAGCTTCGGTACCTGCCGTTCTTGGGCACGAAATGGGGCATGCGACTGGAACGGGTGATACTGGCCCAAATAGAATGGATAATGTAAGAAAGAACGAAAATCCTGTGCGGCAAGGGTTAAAAGAGGATATCAGGATACAATATTAGGATATTTGATTGGCAATAAATGAAGGCGGCAGAATGTCCAGACTTTTTGAAATCAAGTTAAATGCCACAATCAAAATGTGCTTTCTCCTTGTGGCCTTTTTTCTTATGAATAAACCAGCATTTGCAGGGAAAACAATTTCAAAAGCAAAGGTTATTAAATGCATAAAATGCAAGAATGAATACAAGGGGTATTCAGGCGTCAGTGAAATCAGCCAGGACTTTATTGAATCAATTGCGATTATGCTTAACGAAAAAAAGTTCCTGATTGCAAATTCAAGCGAAGAGTTCAATCAGTCGGATGTAGTTGAACCTCTAAAACCATCTCGTAGATTTGTATTAGGTGGCGAATGTTCAAGGTATTCTTTTCTTGTTTACGACCAAGGGGGGTATTCTGTTGATACCAGATTGCTCGTTTACGAGAAAGCATCGAAGCAAATTGTCTTTGGTACAATTTTCAATTCAAAAATCAGATCGAATTTGGAGTTGATAGGTTCACTTAAGAATAATGCCTTTACCAAGTGGAAGGTGGAATCCCCAAATTAACTAACCATTCTTTTGGAAGGTGGATCTCCAGAGATCCTATTGGGGAGAGTGGTGGAATAAATCTTTACAGTTATGTTGAGAATGAACCATTAAATAATGTTGATCCTTTGGGATTGTACGAATTGAAGCCTGGCGTACCGTCTCCCTCACCACAGATTGATAAGCTTTTAATAAGTATTGAAAAAAATACGGGAGAAAAAATTGTGGTAACATCAACTTCCGAAATTATACCGGCTCATCCACCTGGGTCGCCTCATGCAAATGGAGACGCGGTAGATATTAGATATCCAGATGATCCTGATGCAACAATGAAAGCTGCATCAGATAACGGCGCAGGATTTGGTCTCGATGAAAAAAAGCACCCTTCGAAAAATGCTACTGCGCCACATATCCATATTCAAATTCCGTCTGGTAAAAATGGCGGGCGCGGCGATCTTCCAAAGCCGGGAAAGGAGTGCAAATGAATATTAAATCGTACTATACGATCCGCTTCATAATTAGCTTCATCTGGACTGTTGGAGTAATAGGAGCATGTGGCACTTCTGCTGGAAATAACTCGAACAATATTCCTACTGATTCTAGCAGCCCCCCTTCATTTATAATAGAGGAGTTAAATAAATCTTTTCCAGATTGGCGTGTAAAAAGAGCTGGAGATCTTGACAGTGGACATCAAGATTTGTGGGCTAAGGCGAACCCAAGTGAATCTCCCGGCAATGTAGCCGGACGGTTCCAGGATAATAAAACTACAGGCTACGTATTGCTTTTGGTTCCAGCCAAAGGAGATCGAAAGGATTATTTAGTTGTGCTTTTTTCAAAGTTTAGTAATGGGCTTGAACTAAAATCGTTTCAAATAGCCGCCGAGAA
>JAYVCH010000319.1:0-3198 GCA_043750055.1 Fibrobacteria bacterium | reverse complement strand
CCTTGGGTTAAAACCCGTGGACCGGTTCGCGTAGAAGTGACTGTCCCTCTAAATGTCAACTACACCTTCGACAATTTTGTAATTGGAGATTGTAATCAGCTCGCCCATGCGGCTTGCATGGCTGTTGCCGAAGCGCCCAATCAAAATAATTTTAATCCCCTTATACTCTATGGTGGAACGGGTATGGGAAAAACCCATCTGGTTCAAGCCATCGCTCACTTCTGCATTGAGAACGAAACCGTCCGTAAAGTAGTCTATCGAACTTCCGAAGAATTCACTCGCGAGTACATTGAATTCGTCCAGAAAAATAAGGATTCACGGACGTTCTATCAGGTTTATAAGGACACGGATATTCTTCTTATTGACGATATTCAGTTCTTGGCCGGAAAACAGAGTACCCAAGAGGAGTTCTTTAACATCTTCAGCATTTTGCATTCGCTGAATAAGCAAATCGTGATCACCTCGGACCGCCCCCCATCTGAAATCAAAGGCCTCCATACCCGATTACTTTCTCGCTTTGATACCGGCCTACTCGCAGACTTGCAGCCTCCTAATCTCGAAACAAGATTGGCCATTCTCCAAAAGAAAAGCGAAGGAGACGGTGATGGATTTATCACCGGGGACGTTCTCACTTATGTCGCCAGCCAAGTCACTTCCAATATCCGCGAACTCGAAGGCACTTTGATTAAACTTTCTGCCTATGCCAGCTTTACGCATATGGCAGTCAACGTGGATATCGCCAAACAAATTCTCGGCGACACAATTCGAAATGTCAATCAACCCGTAACTATTAAACGGATTCTCGATTCCGTTGCCTCCGAGTATTCCACCACGGTTTCGCTTATGACTTCGCAAACCCGAAAAAAGAATGTGGCTGAGCCTCGTCAAATTGCCATGTACATGGCTCGTCAATTGACGGACAATTCCTTGCACACTATTGGGCTTGCCTTTGGGCGGGATTACTCTACCGTAATCCATAGTGTCAAGAAAGTGGAACAAACTTTAGAGCGTGACCTGGACCTCAAAAAGCAAGTTGATCGGTTGATGCAGGCCTTTGCCTAGCCATCGGTTTCTTAAAGTCTTTCGGAACCTCTAAGCCCTACCGTTTCCTTCCAAAGGTTTTTAGTTTTAGTTTGGTTGCAGCACTGCCGATTTCGGTATTCGCTTGCACCACAACTCCTAACCGGAAAACCACATGCATTCGGTAATTTTGGAAATCTTGAAGCAAGCTACCGCTTCCACTTTTGCAATTGTGGGAGCCATGTTCATTCTTTCAATCGGAGTTTGGGCCATCCTTATCCGACGAATGATCGCTAATCGCAACCGCAAAAATTTTTTTACGAAATGGCGCAGCCAAATGGGCCAACGCCCCACTTTTCAGGATCTGTTAAAACTGTCCAAATCAATGCCCGACTCCGCAATGGGGCGCACGACCCGCGCGGCTCTGGCCGAAATGGAAGGTCTGTCTGCTTATGTCTCCTATGATTCTCTCGAACATCGCGGTGAGCTTGTGCGCGAAACCATTGAACGCGCTTTGGATATTGAAAAGGATGAAAATGAAGCGGGGTTGGTGTTCCTTGCTTTTTGCAGCGCCACGGGCCCATTGATCGGCTTGCTTGGCACAGTATGGGGTATCATGGACTCGTTTTTTCAAATTGGTAAACAGGGTTCGGGAAACATAACCGTGGTGGCTCCGGGAATTGCCGAGGCCCTTTTGGCAACTATGGCGGGCCTCCTTGTGGCCATCCCTTCCTCAGTAGGATACAATGCCTTCACTGGCTTCAATCGAAAGGCCGAGGCCGTGATGCTGAATTTCGGATCGGAATTGGTTAGTCTCTTCAAGCGGGGCGATCTCAGTGCTCTGGAACGTTCTACGGCAAAGAAGCCCTGAACCGGTCTCACAAGGACTCAAGCGACCATGCGCAAACGCGAATCATTACGACCCAACCCTGAGTTAAATCTTATCAATCTGATTGACGTGTTATTCGCTATCCTTATCGTTTTCATGATCACGGCCCCGCTGATGAGTCAAGGAGTCAAGGTGGAATTGCCCAAGGCGCAGGCCGCAAGCATGGATGAAAAAAAAGCCATTCAGGTGACCGTCACTAAAGAACGAGAAATTTTGATCAATGAAACACCTTCTGACCCAAGTGGTTTCGAAAAAGATTTTAGAAATGTTTGGACTGGAGATGAAGAAACGGCCATCATCGTGAATAGCGATCAATCGGTTCCTTATGGATTCGTGATGGAACTTGTCGCTTCGATTCAAAGGCAAGGCGGAAAACGTTTGGGTTTCCTCACCGACCCGGGAGCCCCGAAGGCGCGGAAACACTGAAGCTATCGCAACGAGACTCTAGGTATCTTTAGGTATAGTTAATGGCGTCACATCACTTGACACCCCCAACTGAGGCGGAACCCGCTGCACCGAAGCCAAATGCTCCGGTCTTAAAACTCCGCGAGCCCTTGGCTCCCAATACCTCGATCCTTATTTCCGTTCTAGTACATGGGGTCGCAATCCTAGCCATCGGTTTATCGGCTTTATTTGCTCCCCATAGACCTTCAACCGTTCCCATTTTTGAAATTGTCAGCTTAGAGAAACCTAAGCTCCGTCCACTTACCCCCAAAGTGCAACCCCCTCCCGAGCCACCCCCTCCTGAGCCTGAGCCGGTGCGTCCACCCGATGCGCCGAAATTGGTGACAAAGCCAACCAAGGCCGTTGAACCTAAAAAGCCTGATCCCAAAGTAGTGAAAGAAGTCGAGGATAAAACTCCACCTGTCAAAGATGTGGTTCATGAGCAACAAGTGTTGCAACCTCAAGTCGCGATGAGCGTTCCACAGGATCCAAGGCTTTCGCAATGGGCGGCGCGGGTTAAAAAAAAGGTGGACCAATTGTGGAATCCCCCCACCGGAATTGATATTTTAGGTTCGGTCAAAGCGGTGATTACTTTTAAAGTGTCGCGCGACGGATCCATTAGTGACGCCAATATTTCGCAGGCGAGCGGAAGTTCGGAATTGGATAATTTGGCTTTGATGACAATCAAACGTTTGGAAACGGTTCCTCCGATTCCGGAGAATTTCCCAAATGACGAACTTGAGGTTGGATGTGAGTTCCCTTATCAAGGTCAGTAAATATCTGGTGCCACTTGTTACTGGCTTGTTATTAGGCTTGGCGTCTTTATTATCCGCGGCCGATGTTGT
>JAYVCH010000318.1:0-33062 GCA_043750055.1 Fibrobacteria bacterium | reverse complement strand
GGCTTTAACCTTGAAATCGCCGCGGTTGAGAATCCCGATTCCCATTCCCATATTACCAGCCACTCGTCCTTGAATACCGGCAAAGCCGCCATTGCGATCCAGACTGCGCATATCCGCACCCATGCCCACGGTAGTTTGACGGTTAAATGGGAGTACCGCCGGGTTCCAGTAAGCAGCGGGATTCGATTCTTCCGAAGCCGTTCCAGTATTGCCCATTCCCAATTCTTTAATACCGCCTCCCATACGATCTAGCCAACCTTCATGGCCACCCAAGACTTCCGGCTCCGAAGCCGCACATACCGTAAGGGATGCAAGTGCCAAAGTGAATGTTATCAAAACCACACGCGGCCTCATGGGTTTCGCCCCCTCACCGCAATCGCTTTTCCCCACCCTTTTTCACCCTGATCCGATTCAACCAGTATGTAATAGGTTCCCAATGAAACGGGCCGACCACCCGAGTCTCGCCCATCCCAACGGTCCTCCAAGGGGGATTCACTCCGGCTTCCCCCACCCTTGCGACGCGCGCTGCGAACCAATGTTTTCACTTTTTCCATGGCGTAATTGTAGACCGTGATGGTGACCATTCCCTCTTTCTTGAGACGATATCCGATATGCACATAATCGGGTTCACCTGAAGCGCTCACACCCGTAAACAGGGTGGGAAAAGTTATCACTTCTTCCAAACTACCTTGCAATCTTTTTAAGCTGTTGATGTTCAACCATTCAGCCGTCTCACCTGACCCAGTCTTACGAAGAAAAATTCCTTTCGAAGTCGAGCCGGCTATAATGGCGGTAACACCGCCGCTACGTAAGATAGCTAAAGTCGTTAATCGACCTTCACCACGCATGATACTGAGCCCATTCTCGAAATCAAAAACTGCATCGCCGAAATCCCCTTCTCCCGCATTTATGGCAAGACTGTCCTTTCGGAACAAAACCAATCCGGGACGATCCATATTGAAATTGATGAACGATGTGTCCCCATCCATGATGGCTTCCGGACCGGGATTGAATCCAGTCAACAAAGCTGGCTTGGTCGTGGCCCCAACGACCGCCGGTGGCTTATGAAACGTAAGCCCATGATCTCCGCTGAAAAAATATTCCGACCCCGAAAAAACCCAAAGGATATTATGACTCGCACTGACGACAATTTTTTCGATCCGAATTGCCGTTCCCGGTTTCTCAGTGGGTAAGGTGATTTTGGAAAAAACCTTGCCGCCCAGCAAGCCCCGTCGCAAGCCCTTATTGGTTCCAATTAAGAGCCAAATACTGTCGGGCGCGGACGAATCTACAGCCAAAGAGGAGACGGAATCCGGTTCGCCGATTTTTCCCAATTCATCCAATCCCCCGACTGAACAAGATTTTTTATTCAAGCATCGAAATGCCGAAACGGATGTGTCTCGCCCTTCCGGTAAACCCAGAAAGTCCAAGGAGTCGGTGCCCAAAGTTCCGGCCCCTTCCGATTTTATCTTTGTCACAGCAACCCCGCCTCGACCCCCGCCTAAAATGAGAGTGTCTCGCCAAATCGCCATCGCCGAAATCTCAACGCCCAAGGTGATAAAATTATTATGGAGCTTCTTTCTCAAAAAAATCAAAGAATCCACAGAGGTTTTTCCGTCTCTAGTTACTGAGGCAATTTCTGCCAGGGTTACACTATCGGATTGGGTAATATGATTAAAGACGAGCAAAGAATTGGTACGAGCCAGGGCACCACGTGAGGAGGCATGAGTTGAAATTGATCCATTTTTAATGGAAACGGGATTAACAAAGGGATCGATGAAACTATAATGCAAGCCATCGGAGGATATGGCCCAGAAATGATCTTTATCGGAAACCAGGAATGGAACATATTTGGAAACCAAGGGATCAGTTTGAGCCAGTGCCATCGAGGCTAAAAGGACCCAAAGGATTATCCCTCGTTCCCATTTAAAGTTTTTCAATGTAGAGTGTGGGCGCAAGGGTTACCGAAAATTCGTGAATTGGCATTCAAAGTCGAGATTTCCTGACCGCACCGCGGCCATGGCATCTTGTAAATCATCTTTACTTTTTCCGGTCACGCGTAATTGTTCTCCTTGAATGGCAACCTGCACCTTCAGTTTCAATTCTTTAATCAGTTTGACAATTTTTTTCGCGTCTTCTTGTTCGATTCCCGATTGAAACTTGGCGGTTTGACTGACGGTCATTTTTCCACCGGGTTTAGGGTCGGAATACTTGACGGTTTTGGGTCCGAGCCCACGCTTGATCAACCGATTTTCAAACATGTCTCGCAATTGTCCAATTTTAAATTCATCATCCGCGACTAAGGTCACTTCCATGCCCTTGGTATCCAATTCAATCGAGGCCTTACTGCCCTTGAAATCAAAACGGATTCCCAACTCTTTCTGAGTCGCTTGCACGGCATTGCGTAATTCTTCCGGGTCGGTTTTACAAACAATATCAAAGGAACTTTCATTAGTAGCCACGATGACACCTCAATCTTAATGGGAGTTGTGGGAGAAAAAATGCAAATTTCATTCCCGCATGTCGACAGTCTCCGTCCCTTTGAGCGGAATGAAAACGAAATCTTTGTCCTTAATCCCGTTATTTCGTTTCAAAGAAAGAATCGTGTACCTGGCTTCATTACCTGAAACATCACGACTAGAAATCCGATGCATGGCGAAAGTGGACTTGTCCAGCAGTACGACCAAGCTATCCAGATTTTTCATGGCACGGGTGGGATCTAAACGCAATTCCAAGTATTCCTTTCCATCTTCTTTGCTCTGTGACAAAGCCAGAGGTTCCGAATCCAGGAATCGTAGGAGTACATCACCAGGAAGCGGTTGATCTTCCAAGTCTTTGGCTTTTCGAATAATGACTTGATGGGTTTGCTTATGGTACTCCCAATAAGCCACCCCATCACTAAGATAAAGACCACCGGGAACTTCCAATCGAAATCGAGTCGAGTCCTTGACCAATAATTTTCCCTCGTAACTATCTTCTTTATCGAGTGCGGAGTTATAAACCTTGGCATGAAATTTCACAGACAAATCTTTTGCCTCCCGTTGAAATCCAATCGCTTTGCGCAATGCATTACGCGCCTCTTCCAACCCTGAAAATGTTTTTGCCGAGGCGATTACAGTTGTCTTTGCCGCTGGTGGGGCGCCGAAAGTTCGGATTAAAAGGGAGAGTGGCAGAAAAAAGAGAATAAACACCCACTTAGCAGAATGAGGACCGGAAAACACGGAAAATGAAGGCAAGTCGACTCCTCGGGGAATTCTGCTTGTTAATAAACAAAATTGGCGTAAAAAGCCAATCCCCTGCTCGGTTTATCCTTGTCGGAATATTTCCTAAATTTACTCGAATGGAAAACGCCGCATCTCCCCTTGACGAAAAGCTCCAGATCCTGAAGCGCATTGAGGACATCGGAAATCGCGACTTCGATGGCGTGGACGTTACCAAACTGCTCAAAGAATATCTGCATTCTACTGATGATGAAATCATTCTTTCGGCCTTGCAAGCTGCGAGCAATTATGCGGCTGATGAAAGCCTATTCCAAGAAATTTTTAAAATGGCCCATGATTATGCGGATGAAGAAATCCGAGCCATGGCCAATAGTTGTCTGGGTGCCGTGATCCAGGACGGGTTGGAATTTGAGGAAAGTCTTCCTCCAACTTTTATAGGCGGATATGCCAATGTAACCCGGGAATTTTACCATGCGGTTCGGGAATACCTATTAGCTAAGGTGGATGCTCCCATGGAAAGCATGGAAGTCCGCCGACGGGCTTTGGAAGCCCTCGGATACTTAGGCTTTCTCCCTGAAATCCGAAAAATTGTCATGCGCTTTTACCATCAGGCCCCAAACCCGTATGTTAAGGTCAGTGCCTTGTATGCTATGGGACTTGTAAAAGACGCGGTTTTTGAAAGACTCATTTTGGAAGAGTTGTATTCAGAGGTTGAGCCCGTCCTTCTGGAGGCCATTCATTCCGCGGCAGGCTTAGACTTACATGCTTCCCTAGAACGTCTTCAACAGCTTTCCAAATCAAAAAGCCAGGACTTGCGATACGAAGCCATCGTTGCACTGGGAACAATCGCTCCTTTGGCCCGGCTTCC
The DNA here is from genome assembly GCA_043750055.1 of Fibrobacteria bacterium. Taxonomy (GTDB): domain Bacteria; phylum Fibrobacterota; class Fibrobacteria; order UBA11236; family UBA11236; genus Chersky-265. Next base: position 28,973 of record JAYVCH010000318.1, on the reverse strand, counting down.
CGAAATTATCAGCAGTGCTGAAGTCCAGGAACAAAGTGAAGAGGTTCGTGAAGCCATTCTCGTCGCCAAAAATTGTCTCAAACAAAGATTAATGCTGAACAAGGGCGAAACCATTTGGGATGACAGCTTGATCATGAACGAAATCGAGGAGATTCTGGATAATCCGGAATCGGACGGCGGCTCCTCTTCGAACGACGAGCCGGGTCATTAACCGAGCACAGCGCCTTTTTCACTCCAATCCCTGGCCACAGAAGTGAACCCCATCGGGATAGACTTTTCCCACACCTTCTTTTCCGGTATAGCCGGAACCGGCATGAGCGCCTTGGCGCAGTACTTGGCCTTTCTTGGTTCCAAGGTTTCCGGATCCGATCGAAGCCTAGATCGCGGTGCTGAGGCGGAGAAGGGCATATATTTTCAAAGCCTTGGAATCAGGCTTTGCCCACAAGACGGAACCGGTGTGGATGGATGTTCTTGTTTGGTGGTTTCGACTGCGATTGAAAGCCAAAATCCCGAAGTGCAACGAGCCAAGATTTTGGGGATTCCCGTTGTCCATCGATCCGATATGCTAGCCGAACTCGCGAGGCTACGAAATACCATTGCCATTTCCGGAACCTCCGGAAAATCCACAGTAACGGGCATGACCTATCATGTGCTAGAGGCAGGCGGTCTCAATCCTTCTTTGATTACGGGAGCCAATCTCATCTCGCTGCAAGCCGAAGGACTCTTGGGCAATGCCAAGGCCGGGAAACCCAAGACCCAAAACCGAAACATCTCTGAAATGCAAAACCGCAACGCCTCCGAAGCCCCGGAATGGTTAGTGATGGAAGCGGATGAGTCCGATGGAAGTTTGGTGAAATATAGCCCTGAAGTGGGCGTCATTCTGAATGTGGAAAAGGATCATAAAGAAATTGCGGAGTTGGTTCCTCTCTTCAAGCAATTTCGGGATCAGACCTTGGGTTCTGTATTATTGAATGGATCCGATTTCCAATGTCTGGCTTTAAAACGAAAAGAAGACATTTTGTTTTATCCCGATACCATCATCGATGGGAAAGCGGAGAATATCAGATTTGAGGATTGGAATACCGAGTTCACTTTGGCAGGGGTAGCGTTCCAGGTACATGTGCCTGGGAAGCATAATCTGAGCAATGCTATGGCCGCAATTTCGGTGGGACGAATGCTCGGAATTTCCTTGGAAGCTTGCGCGAGGGGACTAAAAAATTATTTGGGCGTTGAACGTCGTCATGTCCTCATAGGAGTTACCAATGGTGTGACAATAGTGGATGATTTTGCGCATAATCCCGCCAAGGTCAAAGCTTGCCTAGAAACGGTAAAGAAGGCAGCCGATGGAACAAAACGACGGGTATTGGCGATTTTCCATCCACATGGATTCGCGCCAATGAAATTATTAGGCCACGATTTAGTCGATGGAATTCTGGAAGTATTGGAAAGTTCGGATCGTGTTTACATGCCAGAGATTTATTACGCAGGTGGCACGGCCGATAAAACTATTTCCTCCGCGGACCTGATTGCGAGAGTCAATGGCGGGAATATATCCCAGCATAATCCTAAGTCGCCCATGGGCTTTTTCTTCGCGACCAAAGAAGAGGTTATTACCGATATTATTCGAGAGGCGCGACCGGGAGATTGGATCGTTTCCATGGGTGCACGCGACCCCTCTCTGGGTGATTTTGCGCAACGGCTTTTCGAAGGTTTATCCCGAAAATAAACCAATCCCGATCCTAAATTGAAGGATTCTCCCCCAATCCGGCCGCTATTTCTGCACTAGGATTGACAGTCCTGGGTTTTTTTATGAACTTTGTAGGCCTTAAATTCAGAGGTAAGAATGCCTTGCGGTAAAAAACGTAAACGGAAGAAGATGGCCACTCACAAGCGCAAGAAGCGCCGCCGTCTGAACCGTCACAAGAAGAAGCTAGCCTAATCGTACGGGCTTACGGCCCGACCGAGCATTGCTCGCGATTCTTGATTTTCGAGTATTTTTGAGTAGAAGGAAAAGGGCTCCCAAGCCCTTTTCTCGTTTACAGGTGACCGATTACAGGGCGAGGCGCCCGCTCGAGCCATGATTCAAAAAGCTATCGTAAAAACTATCACGTTTCACAATCCCGACAACGGCTATTCCGTCTTGCGTTTGACCGATCCCATTTCCAAAAAACAGTTCACTGCCGTGGGACTTTTTCCAAAACTGAGTCCGGGAGAAATTCTGGACTTGGAAGGAGAATGGACCAAGCATGAGACTTTCGGCGAACAGTTCAAGACCACAGGTTATAAATTGCTGGCGCCGGATAGTGTTGAGGCAATAGAACGTTATTTAGGGGGCGGGATTCTCAAAGGTGTCGGACCCGCATTATCCAAAAAATTGGTTGCGGCTTTTGGGCTTGATACCTTCACCGTTTTAGACAATCATCCTGAACGTCTCAAGGAAGTGCCAAAGCTCAAGGGCAAGGTTAAAGCAAACCTCCTGGCAGTTTGGCGAGACAATATAAGCCTTCGCGAGGTGATGTATTTCTTGCAAGCCCATCATCTCAGTTTAAAAATAAGTACTCGACTTTTTCAGCATTACGGTGAAAATGCCGCCACGGTCCTTCGCAATAATCCCTACCAATTGGCCGATGACGTATGGGGCATCGGCTTTCTTAAAGCGGATGACATCGCCCGCAAGCTCGGGTTCGGAAACGATTCGTATGAACGAATCAAGGCCGGGTTGGCCTATGCATTGGGCAAGGCCACGGAGGCCGGGCATGTTTATCTCGACCGCGAAGACTTATTATCCAGAGCCCAAACACTGTTAGCGTGCGCTCCGGAGAAAATTGTTTTCAGCTTGGATGGATTATCCGAAACCGATCAAGTGCGGCATGATGGTAAGGGAAGATACTATCCGCCGTACTTATTCCATAGCGAACGCGGAATTGCCCGACGAGCGGCCCAGCTACATTTCTCTCCGAAGAAAATCCCGTTCTCCATTATCACCGACGCCATTCAACTAGCCGAAGCGGCTTTTGGAAATGGTTTCGCTTATAGTCCACAGCAACGAGAAGGCATTGGCGATGCTGTCAGTTGTGGAGTTTTTCTATTGACGGGTGGGCCCGGAACCGGCAAGACAACTACCGTTCTGGGAATTCTCCAGGTGTTCCAACGCGCGGGGCTTCGGGTAAAATTGGCGGCCCCGACAGGGCGAGCGGCAAAACGACTGTCGGAAGTGACGGGACATCCGGCCGGCACCATTCATCGACTTCTCAAATATGATCCCGCCCAACGCAAATTCACTCATGACGATTTGAACCCACTAGACACGGATGTTTTAGTTGTGGACGAATTATCCATGGTTGATACCGTCCTCATGTATTCCTTATTGAAAGGCGTGAAGCCGGGAACACGCATGGTTTTAATTGGCGACCCTGATCAACTTCCCTCGGTGGGTCCAGGCAAGGTATTGGCCGAGTTTATTCGGTCAGGAGTTGTGACGCATCTACATCTCATTCGAATCTTTAGGCAAGCGGAACAGTCCTTGATTGTCGCCAACGCCCATCGAATCCATGAAGGTATCCCACCCGTTACCTCACCCATGGAAAATCTTTCTGGTAATTTTCATTTCAAAAGTTTGATTGAGGATATAGATGGCCCTACGCAAGTCGCGGATTTGGTCGGTGATACACTTCCGACTCAGTACGGTTACCATCCCCTTTTGGATGTGCAAGTCCTCACGCCCATGAACCAGGGGCCCTTGGGCACGTTAGCCTTGAACGCGGCTTTGCAAATGAAGCTAAACCCCAATGGCGAAGCCTTGGAATATAAAGACCGCCGCTTCCGCGTCAAAGACAAAGTGATGCAGTTAAAAAATAATTATGACAAAAACGTGTTCAACGGCGACATTGGATATGTCTCTGCCGTCTCACGATCCTCTCGGACCGCCACAGTTGATTTTGAAGGCGAGGTGGTTGTGTATGAGGGTGAAGAGTTGGATCAATTGACCCTGGCCTATGCTGTTTCCATTCATAAAAGCCAGGGGAGCGAATTCAAAGTCGTCGTATTGGTGATGGCGAAATCACACTGGATCATGCTGCAACGAAATTTGTTATACACGGGAATCACGCGTGCGCGCGAACGTCTTTTTTTGATGGGCCATGGAAGCGCGGTACGCAAGGCCGTGGAGAATAATCCGGCTGTGGCGCGAAATACCTTGTTAGCCGAAGCCCTTAAGGAAGAGATTGCTTCGTTCGCGTTTTGACCGAATCTAATTTTCCACCCAAAGGAAGATTCGCTTCTGTAATTTGCCGACGCAAATCTAGAATGACGCGTGCATATGTGTCCGTTACCGCATTGCAGGCATTTTCTAGGCTTTGCAGGTCGTCCCCTGGGCGAAATTTCAAGGTGAATGTCAAATCTCCGCTTGCCACGATTTCGGCCCATTTGCTGATTCGATAGATTGGCACGGAAAGCTTACGCGAAAAGTAAAGGCTTACCCAAAGTCCCACTAACAAAGAAACAACGTCCGCGATCACAAATGCCGGAACCACTACATCCATGAGATTTTCCTCAGCCAATAGACCCATGAATCCAGGGTTGACAGAATCTGATAAGACTTGGCCACCAAATAAATTGGTGTGATAGCGATAATAAAAAACCAGGCAAATGGTCATTGCCATGAGAACACCAGACAAATTCACCACGGCCAACAATCTAATGATGTAAGGCCATTGCAATTCAGGCATGATGATAAAATTTCGAATGGGCCGTCGTTTGAAATTGCCAGTGGATTTTTCAGCCATATATCATTATAGCCAGGAGGCTCAACGATTCGCCATGAACGATTATTGCGGAACCCCAAAAAGCATCAAACAACCCAAACATCTAATCAAGGTAAGGAGCTAAGGAAGAATGGGACCTAAAAATTTTTTCTGTAAGCTTAACAATTCCCCGCAACCTTTTTCAGCCAAGTCGAGCATGTCGTTCAATTGGGATCGAGAATAGACGGCTTCTTCACCCGTTCCCTGGATCTCGACGAAATGACCGGAATCGGTTCGCACAATATTCATGTCCACTTCCGCTTCAGAATCTTCGGTATAACAAAGGTCCAGCATGGAAACCCCTCCCACGATGCCCACGCTAACGGCGGAAACAAAATGCTTCAGAACAGGTTTACTCATGGAAGGCTGCGTAGCCTTTAGCCTTTGAATTGCTCGCGTCAATGCCATGAACCCGCCCACAATCGATGCGGTACGAGTGCCGCCATCGGCTTCAATCACATCGCAGTCCACGACATAATTACGCTCGCCCAGATTTTCAAGATTACAGACGCCTCGCAAGGCACGGCCAATCAAGCGTTGAATTTCCTGAGTACGTCCGGAGGCTCCGGCTCGTTCACGCTTAACGCGTGAGGAGGTGCTGCGTGGCAGCAAACTGTATTCAGCTGTAACCCAGCCTTTGCCCTTCCCCTTCATCCAACGGGGCACTTCCTCTTCCAGGCTCGCGCAGCAAAGAATACGCGTTTTCCCGACCTCAATCAGGTAGGAGGCTTCAGCGGTGGACACGAAGTCTTCCGTGATTTTTATCTGGCGAAGCTGATCATTTTTTCTTCCATCGATTCTGGACATACTTTTCCTTTTAATTCGTAATCTTTGCGTTCGAACGGGGGTAACTTCCCAGTATCTTCAATTCCGTTGCCATTTCCCTTAGGTGATCCAAGGCTTTGTCCACCTTTGAATCCCCAACTGCACCCTCGAAGTCGGCATAAAACCAGTATTCAAATGGGGATTGGGGATTGGGTCGGGATTCAATTTTAAGCAGGTCAATGTCACGCAGTGCTAAGACGCCCAGCATGCGAAAAAGGATACCAACTTGGTTGTTGCCCGGTTTGAAAACAATACTGGTTTTGAATTCAGCCGCAAATCCACCTGGAACCCCTTTTACCCCACGCCTTCTTAAAACCGGTTTGGACGCTAAGCCTTTTTCAACTGCTAGAAACCGTGTAAAGTTATTTGGCAAATTCTGAAGCTGGGTCTTCAGTACCTTAAGGCCATAAAGTTTTGCCGAATAGGCGCTGGCGATGGCGCCAATATTATGCGGTGCTTGCTTCGCCAACGATTCCGCCGCACCAGCTGTATCAAAATACACCTCGGGTTTGATTTGCCTTTCCTTGGCAAAGAACCCGCTGCATTGGGCCAACGCTTGAGGATGCGACCGAACTTGAGTTAGTTTTTTCCAAGACGTGGAAGGATGACACATGAGGACATGTTCGACCTTGAGATGCGTCTCGCCAACAATGTGTAGATTTCGGGAAAGCAACAGATCATAGTTTTGATGGATGCTTCCGGCCAAAGAATTCTCAATGGGTAGCACGCCACTCTCGGCCCGCCCTTTTTCCACCGCCTCAAAAACCGCCTCGAAGGTCTCACATGGAAGCGTTTGACATCTTGGGCCCAGTAATTGTTTACATGCGAGATCGCTATAGGCGCCATGGACGCCTTGAAATGCGGCTTTCATCGGCTGAAATTTAGTAATCACAATTCAATTCAGGGTTCCCATCATTCGGCGGGCCCCAGCAAAGTGGCTGCTAAAATAGGGCGCATCTAAGGTGGAATAGGCTACGCCCACGCTTGATGTGGAATGGATGAAACAATTATTTCCCATATAAATGCCGCTATGATCGATGTATCCCCAACTCTTGAAAAACACAATATCGCCAGGCTGCAACTCATCCTTCTCCACCTCCTTGCCAAGATTAAACATGGCGCTGGAATTGTGGGGTAACTTGATGCCAAATGTTTCCGAGAAAACTTGTCGAACAAATCCTGAGCAATCAATTCCTGACCGACTTTGTCCACCCCAATCATAGGGTGTGCCCAAATAGGATTCTGCGACTTTACGCAAATGACTGGAACTTCGTCCTTGTTCTGAAGAAAGCCAAGCGGCGGATAGAATCGGAGCCTTTGCCGTTGGCGTCCGTGACGCATCGGGCATCACATAGCCCCCGACTGATCGCATAAAATATGGGCGAACGGTAGGTCCGCAACCCCAAAACAAAACCGAGGAAATCAATGTGATCGTGATCCTCATTTTCACAATATTACATTTATCCTCACTAACAATCGATACCGTAAGGTCTGAGTTATCAACGCCAATAGTTGAAGAATTCGAGAACCCGTTTGCTTAAGTGAGGCAAAGGGCTTCGGTGGCTCCCGCTATTTGAAACAGCGATTCCTCACCAAATGCCTTGCCGATATATTGGATGCCAATAGACAGTTTCCCCGTTTTTTGAATGGGCTGGGAAATGGCGGGAAGCCCCGCCAGGTTCACGGCAACGGTATAAATGTCTTGAAGATAAATGGACATCGGATCCTTAAACATCTCGCCGACTTTGGATGGCAAGGTCGGTAAGGTCGGCGTGACAACGACATCACAACCTGCAAAAGCCTGGTTAAAATCGTTGGTGATGAGACGGCGAACCTTCTGCGCTTGCATATAGTAGGCATCGTAAAAACCTGAACTCAGTACATAGGTTCCAAGGAGAATGCGTTTTTTCACCTCTTCACCAAAACCCTGTGAACGCGATTTGGAATACATTCCAAAAATGTCTTTCGCATCTTTGGCCCTTGTGGTATAGCGTACGCCGTCGAACCGCGATAAATTGGCGGACGCTTCAGCCGTAGCAATTACATAGTAAGCGGCAATTGCATACTTAAAACTCGGCAAAGAAATTTCTTTGATGGTTGCCCCATTTTTTTCCAACTCACCTAAAGTCTTCATCACCGCAGCTCGAACTTCGGAATGTAAGCCTTCGCCGAATCCCTCCTTCGGCATGCCGATGACCTTGCCTTTAACTCCATTGCTTAGTGCGGCAGTAAAATCAGGGACATCGACTTGAGCTGAAGTACTGTCGTGTTTATCCCATCCGCAAATGGAATTGAGCAGTAAGGCAGAGTCTTCCACAGTTTGGCCGAAGGCGCCGATTTGATCTAAGGAAGAGGCATACGCCACTAAACCATAGCGAGAAACGCGACCATAGGTCGGTTTGATGCCGACAATACCACAACAGGATGCTGGCTGACGGATACTTCCACCGGTATCCGAACCCAAGGAAATCCGAACTGTTCCCGAGGCCACTGCAACGGCGGAACCGCCAGAAGAACCACCGGCAATGACGCTTTCATCTAAGGGATTCTTTGGAGCTCCAAAGGTGCTGGTCTCGGAGGTCGATCCCATGGCGAATTCATCCATGTTGGTTTTGCCAACAGGAATGGCATCGGCTGCCATCAATCGCGTGATCGCGGTTGCATTATAGGGTGATTTGAATTCGGACAAAATTTTTGAGGCGCAAGTCGTGCGACCCTGTGCCATGACGATATTGTCTTTGACCGCAACAGGTATTCCCGCCAAAGCACCCAGCGTTTCACCCGCGGCCCGACGCTTGTCCAAGGTCCGCGCACGTTCCAACGCTTGCTCGCTAAGCACGGATATATATGCGTTCAACCCCTTGGTTGCTTCAATTTTGCTCAGGGACTTTTGAACCAAAGATTCGGAAGTGATTTCGCCCGATTTTACTTTACGGGCGGTTTCAGAAAGGGAGGGGGTCGAATTTGAAACCGTTGCCATAAGGGTTTTGTAGCCTTGAAAAAGGAACGGCTGAATATAGCCAAATCAGCCTATTTCGACCACTTCATGATCCAAAGACTTAGGGCCATTCCCAGCCCGCTACAGATGTTGAATTTGAAGCCTAATCCCAGACGAATCTTAACCATGTAAAGATCCAAGAGGAACCCATTGTCTTTAATCCCAAAACTGGGTTCAAACGCAGCGACAAAAAAGTTACGAGCGGGATTGCTCATATCTCCCCCTGAGAGAACCCCGATCTGACCAAGCACCAGCCCAAGCATTTCTCCTAAAATTCCCCCCAGGACTAATCCAAGGAGGATAAAAACCACCAACCTACCCACATTTGAACTTCTGCCAATCATCTCAAAATCTCCTCACTGCAACTCTGCATTTCATTTTATCACTATATCAAAATACCTTGGTCTTCTGGGACTTTTCTTCCAGAACCATGAGGGTTTTCTTTTTATCCTTGTCACGAATAAATAACAACTCCACCGATTCACCAACTTGGAACAGTTTAAATACGTCTTGTATATCTTGGAAATTTAGAATCCGTTTTCCCGCCACCTCATAAATTATGTCCCCTTTTTTCAAGCCCGCCTTTTCGCCAGGTGAGTTTTTGTCTAATCCCGCCACCGTAGCACCGGGACGCCCTTCATCCAAGCGGGGATCGGCATAAATCCCCGTTGTGAATTCACGGATATATCCATAGCGAACCAATTCATTCATCACCAATTTCGCCTTTTGAATTGGGATGGCGAAACCTAGACCAATGGATCCCTGCGATTGGCCTCCACCCGTAAAAATAAAGGTATTGATGCCGATGATATTGCCTTCAACATTAACCAAGGCCCCGCCCGAATTACCCGGATTGATGGACGCATCGGTTTGGATCATGTTGTGATAATGAATGCCACTATTGCTGCTAAAGGTTCGATTGACCGCGCTGATAACCCCGACGGTGACCGTTGGTTTTGGATCGCCGATTAAATAACCATACGGATTGCCGATGGCAACGACCCATTCGCCTATCATATTATCGGCCTTATCTTGCATCCGGGCCACGGGTAAATTTTCAGCCTTGATTTTAATGACCGCCAAGTCATTTGCGGGATCGACCCCGATGAGCTTAGCCGGCAATTGCCTCTCATCGGAAAGTGTTACCGTTATGCTTAATAATTGTCCACCTTGGCCTTCACCAACAACGTGGCTGTTGGTAATGATTAATCCTTCTTTGGAAATGATGACTCCCGATCCCAAGCTGCTCGATTCCTCTCGACGATATTGAGGTCCGAAAAATTCAAAAAAAGGATCCTGGAAGAAGGGATTCTGATAAGCTACCACAGCTGAACGTTTGACGGTAATGCTCACCACTGAAGGGGCGGCCTGTTCCGTGGCAACGACAACGGCCGTCCGTCGCGCTGCGGAGGGGGAAGATCCCGGAAGTGGATCGGCTAAAACACAAGTAACCATGGCAAACAGGTTCACAAAAAAATAGACATGGGGTTTTGTAGACATTGTTCTTCTTAGGGTTATTTTGGATATCGAACCAATTCAAGACAAAGCCCCTTTGCCGGAGCCCAAGTGCGTTCACCATGGAAAGTCCCCGCCAGGATTTGTTGCAGCAAACCCTCGGGCAAAGCCCCACGCGCGACATCGAAGCTGGCCCCCACTATGGAACGCACCATTTTATGAAGAAACCGATTTGCTTCCAAAGTCACGACGAGCATGTCGCCATCCTTTTCTATCTCAGCGCGGAGTACATCACACTCGGTGCTTTTTCCATCTTCCCTTGGAACAGAGAAATTAACAAAATCATGTTTACCAATCACCTGGAAAAGTTCTCGATTAAAAATGCTGATATCCAAAGGATAACCCGGGTACCAGGATATATGACCCAACAATGCCATGGGTCGAAGTGCAATCCTGTAGCGATACAAACGGGATAATGCCGCAAAGCGGGCATGAAAATCCGAGGCACATAGTTCCAACTCACGAATGAAAATGGAATCTTCGGTCAACGCATTGATGGAACGTTCCAACTTGCGAACTTGTATATCCTGGTCACAATCAAAATGCGCCACTTGACCACTGGCATGGACGCCCGCATCCGTGCGTCCGGCACCAACCACCGTAACGGTTTGTCGAAGGCAGACCTTTAACGCGCGTTCGAGTTCGGATTGCACCGTAGTCTGACCGGGCTGCATTTGCCATCCCGCAAATCCGCTTCCTAAATATTCCACCACAAAACGATATCGACCCATAGGATTAAAATTAGCAATCGAGCATGCGCTCTGCCCGCCGATAGTCGCTTATCCAAAAAGGTCTAGATTCAGACCATCAGATAAGGAAGCGGGCCGGGTCCATCCAACCGCCGACGCCGATGTGTCTTCGGGAAGCATATCATAGGTCCATGCTGCGACCTTGAAGTCAATATAATCGAGACTTTTTTCCAACTCTGGCAGAGATTGAAAAAACAATTCCCTTACATTGTGGAATTGGTTTTTGAAATCTATTTTCGCCCCCATTGCCTCCAGGGTGACGCGCACACTGACTTTGCCCATATGCTTCGCATGTGTCTCCACGCTCACCTTCAAGGGCTCTTTGGGGCCAGAACGCCCCGATTTACTTTCCTTCGAGCCCTTTTCCCAGGTGATCTGGAGTCCGCGCCATTCTTGGCCTTGATAGAAATAGAATTGAGAGGGTTGGCCCTGTCGCATATCTTGGTCTTTGGGAAAAGAATTAATAACCGATTGGAGCAAAAACTTAGCGGGATCTTGATCCTTGGAATGTGCGGAAGCGATGGAATTGAAATTTTCGCTGGCCAATTGCAGTAGGTCGTCCGTCTTGAATCCCTGCGGCAACATTTTCTTTAGCCAACCAGCCAAAGCCTCCGGCGACGTTTTATCACCGTCAACCATAGCATTGGCAGCGAGATGTAAATCGGTACCCGAGCGTAGCAACGCCCCCTCTTGATCTGGACGCATGTTTTTGAGCAAGTCGATCATGGCTTGTGGGTTGCGCACCGCATCGCCCCAAGCCTGCGCCTGTTTTTCAGGTTGTTGGCCGTCGCGGGGAAACGCCACGAACAATTTTAAAAGTCCGTCCAATTCTTTTTGATTGGGAAGTCCTGCCTGGGCCATCGCATCTAACCGACCACTTTGTGACAAGACCTGGGAGAAGTCCTTCACCAGCTTACTATAATAGGGTTCGCTTTTGAAATCTTGAAGGTAATGTGACGAAAGTTGCATCGCTTGTTTCAGAGACGCAGCCGCCCCATTGAAATCAGTTCTAAGCCCGTTGGGAAGCATTGAACCAGGATCCATGAACTTGGCCTGCATGCGCCCCCCATGCGCTTCAATATTAAAATCTGCCAACTCTCCTTTTTCAAGATTCTGTGACGAGAAAACCTCCATCGAGGTTCCACCTACATCAAGTAGATATCGGTACATTGGATCACCCTTAGGCGGCCCACCCCGACCCCCATTCTGGAGGCGATTCAGGGGTGACATAAAAGATTCGGCATCGCCTTTTTCCATGATACGACCAAACCAGGGTGAGGCTCCGGTTCCTGCTTCTGCCGACCAAAATCCGTCTAATGTTTTCGGACCTGAACTTGATTTCAAAACGTCGGTTGACATTTCGGAGACACGACCCGGTGACTTCAGAATATCAAGAAGAGCAGACTTCGATGAAGCATCACCTTCTGAAGCATCCACAGCATCGGAGAGGGAACCGAGTAAATAGCGATCCAATCCACCCAGAGATTGATTTAAAAATTCCTTGCCTCCAGATTTCTCCATTACTTTGAGTAATAATTCGGGTAAGGTCATTTGCGCCAGGCTCGATGAGATGAGTGACACATTGGCTGTCGCGGTTTTTCCTTGACTAGGGTCGGCAACATTCGCCATCCATTGTACCACGCTGGCTTCAAATCCCCTTAAGTTGGACAAGTTTTGCGGAAGGGTATATCCAGAATGGGGGCCATCATCACTCGGATTTACGGAGCCTCCCCCTTTGGCCACTTGTATGGCATTTCCACCTGGAAAGGAAAGCCGGACTTTTTCTCCGGACTGAAAATCACCCTCTGCTTGAAACCGAACCTTTCCCTGTGAATAGAGGACCTCTAAAGTTTGTACGCCATTCTCCTTTTTCACCCCCGTTACGGTCCCCGCAAAAATGCTGGGTATGGCGACACGGTCCGAACTACGGATAGGTTGAATGGCTTTTGAATCGGAGGAATCCATAATGAACGCCTGGTAAGAGGACTCATTATTATTATACGGCAGTGTTGGGCAAAGCTTGAATAATTAGGGACGGCTGCTAATCATTGTTGGACTTATAATTGGTGTTTTTTGAGTTTTAGATTGATTGAAGGTAAGGCTCAGCCTTTTTCTCGACGCAGGCGAATAATGAATTCAACCTGATCTTGGCTGATTCGCATGCGTTTGGAAATTTCCGAAGAGGTGAGACCTTTGCGCGCCAATTTCAGGACTTCCCCCTTACGCCTTTCCACAAGCTCCACTTCGGTAGTAGGTGGCATCACCGACCCTTCCTCTCCAAAGGCATCTCCATCCTCATCTTCCATCGAAAGTCGCTTTGCACTTGACTCGGATTCTTCACCCCAAGCGGGAAGTGGTTTCAGGATATTTGAGTCCAAACCCGAATCCGTAAGGATGGGAATGGGTTTGGTTTCGGGAATGGAAGAAATCGAAATGGGCACCGTAGGAGGTGGCTCCAAGTCGGAAGGCTTAGGATGGGTGTTCCGATCTAATTCTGAGATCAGCGCCACTTGTTTAACGGCCTCCTCAAATGAAGACAAGGCTTGCTTTTTGACTTTTGCCTGTTCAGACTTTGATGGACGAGGCGTACGACCGGGACGAAACCGGTTTCGAGAACGCCATCCTAAAAATATCGCTGGAAGTAGGCTGAGAAAAAATCCAATTGGCAGCACCCAGAACCGAAGAGAAAAAGCCCAGGCTAAAAAACTCCGCGGACTTGGATTCACATGGACACGAGCCAAACCACCCAGGTGAGTTCGCCATTTTTTGTATTCAGTCCATGCGAGAGATTGGGCGGTTCGCAAGGAATCGGACTCTTGCATCCCCTTTTCAACGATGTAAAGGTCCGCTTGTGACAACCATTCTTGATATTGGGATAGACGAGCGCGCACTTCGGCCATTTCTGGATCGGCCAGAAAATAAACCGGTTCTCTAAGCGAGGATAGATATATAGCTGTCAAAATGATTAGGGAAACAAGGATTCCCCCGAACATCCCTAAGACAAACTGCTTAAAAACCTTCATTGATTCCAAGGTTGGGGGTTGTTACAATTCTAACAATAATTATCGACTGGTCTCCAGGTGGGAGTGGCGGTACTTCGCAAAACCCGGATTTCGGGGCAACCTCAGGATAAATACATGGCGAAAATCGTCATTCGGTTCCAAAACCAAATCCTAGGGGAAACGACACTCCAGGCGGGGTTTAACGAAATTGGGAGACTTCCTTCCCATCCCATCTGTATTGAAAATTTGGGAATTTCTCGACATCATGCCATTATTCTGGGGGATATCGACCATAAAATTTTTATTCTGGAGGATCTGCAAAGCCTAAACGGCACTTATGTGAACAAGAAACGGGTCATTAAATGCCTGCTCAAAAGCAATGATGTCATCACCATTGGGCAACATGCCCTCGAATTTATCGAAGACGTTGTGAAGACAAAAACCCCGACCCCTTCTGCCCAAGTAAAAGGCCTAGATCCTATTTTACAGAGTCAGGAAACGGGGAAATCGATACGACTCGAAAAAGAAACAACTTATTTCGGAAATAGCAGCTCCGACGACATTCATATTCCAGGCCTCATGGTGGGGAAGCAATTCGCCAGTATCGATCGCAAAGGCACGGCTTGGGTTATCAATCTACTCGTCAAACGCTTTTCGCAATTGAAAGTCAATGGTAACGAGATCAACTCCGCTCGGCTCTCAGATGGGGATGAAATCGAGGCCGGTGGAGTCAAGTTCCAGTTTATCTTCCCTAGCGGGTAGTCTCGAAATTTATCCTTGGTTCTTAAAATTATTCTTGGTTCTGCATAGCCGTTACGCAGGCAAACGCTTGTATCCCCAGTCCTTTTCCAAAATCCGTTAAGCCCTCGCCCGAAGTGGCGGTAATGCCGATATCTTCAGGAGCCATTTGAAGCAATTCACTAATTCGTGAAACCATCGCCGGAAGGATAGGCAGAATCTTTGGCCTTTGGCATTCCAAACTAACGGAAATATGGGTGATTCCGTATCCCATCGTATCCAAATCTTCCAGGGCATTCTTTAAATAGGCTAAGCTGTCGGTGATACCGGCTTTACAAAGCTTATCAGCCACGGGACCTAGAATCGGCTTACCCGTAATGCCGGAAATAGCATTGGTAATGGCATGGAGAACAACATCCGAATCACTGTTTCCTTCCAGTGCAAAAGCTTCTCCCAAGGTGACACCGCCCAGCACTAAGGCCTTCCCCCCGGCCGGTTCTTGTATGCGATGACTGTCCTGCCCAATTCCGACCTTGAACATTTTTTCCTTCCCACCCGACGCTATGCGTTCGGGAATGCTTGTCCGGCCACCTGTCGGCTTGCCATCCACTCCGCCCAGAGTAAATCCTCAGCACCAGTCACTTTACGGTTACCCTCGCTACCAAGGACCCAGCGTACTTCCATTCCCAACCTTTCGGCCATTTGGGCCTCATCGGTCGGAATATCCCCGGTCCAAGGATGGGCATAGATTTTTTCCAAAAAGGTTCTTGGAAATACCTGCGGGGTCTGAACAAAAATCAAACAACGACGATCCAGGGTTTTGGTAATAAGATTTTGGTTTACTTCTTTAATCGTGTCTGTAGCAGGCAGAGCTGCAATGACGCAAGCATCCGATTCAGCCGCATCCAAACAACGTTGAATCACAGCCTCGGTCACAAATGGGCGGGCGACATCATGCACCAAAACCATAGAGACGGAAGCGTCCAAGGCATGAAAACCATGACGCACAGACTCCCATCGCTCAGCACCCCCTTTAACGAGTTTAACTTTAGGGAAGTCTGATAACAGTTTGGAAAAGGCGGCAATGCGATCCGGAGGCAACACCAGGGCGATTGATTTCACACGAGCAAGTCGATGAAAAGATTCCACCGCGTACATCAACATTGGTTTTGCGAATGAAGTGCCCCCGGCTGAACCCAGGGGCAGAAATTGTTTGGGCTCCACTCTACCTACCCGCATGCCTTTTCCCCCGGCAGGGAGAATAACCCCTACGTTAGACAAAGCGGCTTCAGGAGAGGGTCCCAAGTTTTTCCTTTAGATGCGAACGTTGCTTTTCTTACCCAAAAGCAGAGCCCGCATCTTTAGCGGTAGGCCCAAGCACTTGATAAAACCAGTCGCATCCTGCTGATTATAGGTATCCACATCGGAGAATCCACCCAAGCCCGGATCGTATAGGGAGAACGGGCTCGACATTTTAGCAAGGCTCATATTTCCCTTATACAATTTCAGAGTCACCGAACCTGTAACCACTTCCTGAGTTTTATCGATGAACATATCCAACGCTTGTCTCAAGGGCGTGAACCATAAGCCATCATAAACCATTTGAGCATATTTCGCTCCAACCCCTTGTTTATAAAGCAGAGTGTCGCGATCCAAAACCAATTGTTCTAGGAATTCATGTGCACGATAAAGCAATGCACCACCGGGAGTTTCATAAACACCGCGAGATTTCATTCCAACGAGCCGGTTTTCGACCATGTCGACAAGTCCACAACCATGCTTGCCACCCAATGCATTCAATTTTTCTAGCAGGTCTACGGCGCCCAAACGTTTACCGTCCAGGCCAACGGGAATTCCCTTTTGAAATTCGATGTCAACATAACCAGGTGTATTCGGCGCTTTTTCCGGCAGTGCGGTCCAGCGGAGCATGTCCCAATTATGTTCTTTTTCAGGATGCTCCAAAGAGCCGCCTTCATGGGAGAGATGCCAGAGGTTTCCATCTTCCGAATAAATTTTCTTTTTGGAAACCGTTAGGGGAATATTTCTGGCTTCTGCATATTCAATTGCATCTTCTCGGGATCGGATTTTCCATTTTGGATCTTTCCAAGGTGCGATTATTTTGAGATGTGGGTTCATGGCCATATAGGTCAACTCAAAGCGAACCTGATCGTTTCCTTTGCCTGTCGCACCGTGGGAGACGGCGTATGCGCCTTCTTTTTCCGCGATCAAAACTTGATGCTTGGCAATCAAGGGACGGGCCATGGACGTGCCCAATAAATATTGTCCCTCGTATTTGGCGCCCGCTTTTAGAGTGGGCCACACATATTCTTCCAGAAATTCCTTACGCAAATCCAGCACATAACATTTCGATGCACCGGTGGCGGCCGCTTTTGCTTTGAGCGGATCGGTTTCAATTTTACCTTGGCCAATATCGGCCGCGAAGGCGATTACCTCGACATCATAATTTTCAATTAGCCAAGGAATGATCACTGATGTGTCGAGACCTCCCGAATAGGCTAATATTACCTTAGGCTTTCCACTTTTCTTTGCCATGACGCCTTTCATCGTCGTCGGGAACCCTCCCGACGCCTTGAGTTCGGATCAAATCTAGAACAAAATGGGAGGGAATTCAGATCACGGGAGGACTTGAGCTATCCACAACGGAGGCATTTTCCTCGCTTAGGAAAATCCCATTGGCCTCCAACAACTGCAAAGCGCGGGTCAATTTTTCGTTGTTCGCCCTAAGGCGGTTGAGTAGTATTTTAATGAAATTGACAATCCAAATGGGGAGTGCCGCCAACTGCGATTCGAACATTTCCTTTGTAATGACGATCACTTCGGAAAATTCGACCGCTTTGACGGAGGCGTCACGTTGAGTTTGATCAAGCATCCCCATTTCGCCAAACATGCTTCCAGGACCCAATCCAACGAGTTCAATATCCACAGGTCCTTGGGCCGTTGCCTTGGTTTTATAAACGGATACCCAACCGCTTTTTAGACTGTAAATTCCGTCACAATCCGCGCCCTGAAGGAAAATGATCTCACCCGCAGCATAAGTGCGAGTGACCTTTTTAAACAGCTTACTTGGCACGCTACCCCACAGGTTGGAATCGCTTTATTTTATCATGGCCTTATCCAGACGGTCAATCAACTCGCCGATCTCCTCCATCGAAATGTTTAACGGAGGCAAAAGCCTTAAAACATCTTGCCCCGCGCGGTGAACTAGCAACCCTTGGGCACGGCAGGAAAGGATCAAAGCCCCTAAATCACCGCCATAATGGAATCCTGTCAAGAATCCTTTGCCAACGACTGGACCGGAAGGAATTCCTTCTGCGGCTTTGCGAGTGACCAAAGTGTTTAAAGCTTCTTTCAATTTAGCCGAGCGCCCTTGAACTTCACCTAAAAATCCCTCTCGTAACAAACTCCGTAATACGGCAAGGCTCGCTGCGCAGGCCACGGGATTTCCCCCAAAGGTGGAACCATGGTCGCCGCTGTGAATCGAGGCGGCAATCGCCTCGCGCATCAGAACCGCCCCTAAAGGAAGTCCACCGCCTAAGGGTTTTGCCAAAGTCACAAGATCAGGATTCAATCCTAGGGAAGGACTGGCCAGCAAATCTCCAGTACGACCCAACCCCGTTTGGATTTCATCCGCAATCAACATCGCTCCCTGCGCTTGCGCCATCTTCAACGCTTCCGCGAATTCGGGAGTAATGGACACAATTCCCCCTTCTGCTAAAATCGGTTCATAGAGAATGGCCGCCGTTTGTGGACCCATGGCTATTTGCAAGGCCGCGACATCATTAACAGGCAGAATTCGAAATCCCTCCGGAAGTGGACCAAATCCTTTTCGAATTTTTTCCTGGCCGGTAGCCGCCATTGAAGCATAAGTGCGGCCATGAAAAGAGGATGTAAAGCTAAGGATCTCGTACTTCTTATCTTGCCCTTGCGATAAGGCATGCCGACGGGCGAATTTTATGGCGCCTTCATTCGCTTCCGTTCCACTGTTACAGAAAAAAGCCCGATCCATTCCCATGGCTTGACACAATGCCGTGGCCAGTTCCATTTGCTTTGGCAATAGATAGAGATTACTACCATGGATATACTTTTCCATTTGCTCTCGGATGGCCTCGACAATGGGAGGATATAAATGGCCGAAGGCATTGACCGCAACGCCCGAAACGCAGTCTAAATAACGATTCCCTTTTTCGTCCCAGACCCAGCTTCCACGGCCATGGGAGACGATAAAAGTCCTATCCCCATAATTTTGCAGCAGATGTTTTTGATCCATTTTTCGCTCCAGATTCTAAGAGGCCGGTCTTATATGAGAATTGTTCCGGTGTTGCCATCACCGCGCACCTGCGCCGCAAATCCTGTAGAGTCCGTCCATCCGCAAATGTGAACCTGACCTATTCCACTGGCTACCGCAGCCCTACAAGAATTGAGCTTCGGGATCATACCACCAGTCGCTACTCCGTTCCTAATCAGAGCCTCCGTGGCCTCATTATCCAATTCATGAATTCGAATGCCGTCGACTCCACGCACCCCTTGGACATCGGAAACAAACACCAACTTTTCCGCCTTAAGTGCTACAGCCAAGGCCGCGGCCGCATCGTCTGCGTTCACGTTAAAATGGGTTTGGGAGCCATCCACCGATATCGGGGAAACGACTGGCAAAAAATTTGCAGCCAGCAGCACATCCACTAGATCCGTTTTGACGGAAAGGACGCGGCCCACCTGTCCCAACTCCTCCGAAATTCGTTCACAAAGAAACGAACTTCCATCCACCCCACTGATTCCCACCGCCGCCCCCGAGTGCTGATTCAATAGGCTCACGAGCTTTTTATTCACAAAACCCGATAGCGTCATTTCCACAACCTTCATTGCCGCGGGGCTTGTCACACGCAATCCATCTTTAAACACCGGTTGTTCTTGAAGCCAGGCAAGGTGACGATTGATGTCTTTGCCACCGCCATGCACCAAAACTAAGGATTTCCCCCCTTTTCGCAAGTCTGCCAAGGCTTGGCATATTCCATCCAGGGCCATGGCATCATCCATCATGGATCCGCCAATTTTGATGACCGTGGGTCTACTCGATTTTTTTGGACTGCTCATAGGTATCACAGGTGTTACTTAAGGTGGAAGGATTGTGACTGAAATTGGAATCGACGACTAGGCGAGTCCGAGACGGGCGGAAAGACCGAAAGCAAGATTCATATTCTGCAAAGCTTGTCCTGAGGCACCCTTAACCATGTTGTCGATCACGGAAACCAAAATCAGTTTTCGACTTCCTAGTGGTTGATAGGCTTTGATATGACAGAGGTTCGTGTGTTTGACATCGCCGGTACGGGGCAAATCCTCACGAATGCGCACAAAATCCGAATCCAGAAATTGTTTCTGTAAACAAGCCACGACCTCAGCCTGATGAATTCCCTCAGATAAATCACAGTAAATTGTCGATAAGATTCCGCGCTCCATCGGCATGAGATGAGGCGTAAATAATACTTGGACATTTTTGCCAGCAGCGAGGGTCAATTGTTCCTCTATCTCAAAGCGATGACGATGGGTATCCCCTAACGCGTAGGCCGATACGGACTCATTCGCATTGACATAATGGGTCGTTTCCGTAGCCTTTTTTCCCGCACCGGAAACTCCCGATTTGGAATCGATGATAATACCTTCAGAGGCAATCAGTCCATCCCGGAGCAAAGGAAATAAAGGCAATAAAACCGACGTAGGGTAACATCCAGGATTCGCAATCAACCGCGCGCCGCGAATGATTGAGCCATGGATTTCACACAAACCGTAGACACTGTCAGCCAACCTTTCTGGCAGGGGATGTTCATGACCATAGGCCACGGCAAAAGCTTTTGGATCCTTTAAGCGGAAGTCCGCGGAAAGATCGATCACGCAGGTTTTTCCATTGGCCAAAAAGGGCGCCATACAAACAGCCGAAGCCCCATGGGGCAGACAGGAAAATACCACGTCTGGATGCGTGCCTTTAACCTCATCAAAGGATTTCAGCTTCTGCGCCTCCGCGAGTAAAAACCCCAAGTATTGCGGATAGACTTTTCCATAGTCGGTTCCTGGTTGTGTTTCCGAACTCAACCAAACAAGATTCACATTGGGATGGCGTAAGAGCAATCCCACTAATTCCCCCCCGGTAAAGCCCGTGGCCCCTAAAACTCCAATTTCAAGTTTCATCACGCCCCAAAAATAACAAGTTGAACCCCCGGTTTGTAGCGTCGGAGTAGGCCTGGTTTCCCTTTTGCGAAAATGGCGTCTCTTGCCAAACTGGCAGGGCCCTAGTAGATTAAATCTAAGAAATACGGTAAAAAAACGACCCGGGATGTAATATATCCCCAGTCACAGAGGAGTTTCGCAACATGGGAGTTACAAGAGTTTGGTTGGACGAGAGCGAGAACGAATGCACCATGTGCGGTGCATGCGAGGCAACGTGCCCTGAAGTATTTGAAGTTCCGGAAAAAATGGTCATCAAGGCCGGTGCCAAATTAGAGTTGAAAGACGAAATTATCGAAGCCGCCGAAGGCTGCCCAGTAGGAACCATCGGCATCGAATATGATAACAGCGGAAAACGCGACAACCCCATGTGAGAGACCGATAAGGTCCACATCCAGTAAAGGATGGTTTTTTTATTTCAGGGATTTAAAACCGGTGAAGGACGGAATTCAGAAGACCGACCTTTGGCATCGTGGTTGGAATGGTCCCATGGGTATTCGATTTTGAGACCCGAATTTTTATTCCCAATCTTAAGTACTCCTTGGCTTCTTAATTGTGTCGCAGCACCGCCTCCGCATCTATCTGACCAGTATAATGGATTCCAGACGGTTGTATCCATTACCGGATTGTTGCAATTTGACGAACTCACTGTGACGGGACTCAAATAAAATTGCCCCCACCCATCCCAAGATCGGGTTGGATCATAATGGGTACTATCTCCTTTTCGCCACCCTACTGGCTTATTTGGATCGGTAGCGAGATAGCTTTTGTAATTCTTGGCCCATCGATAAGCAATGGGAGTCGAATCGCAAGTGGATTTTGCTCCGTTAGGATAATGATTGTATCCCCAGGAAATAAAAATGGATTTGCCTGCCCCAAAGTCCGTAGCCGTCCCAGTCCAAAAGGGGATTTTCATTTCTACACCCACCACCAAACTATCGCTGGCAGAATGCTGGGAGGCAACGGCAAGGACCCCATTAGGAGTTGAAGCGGGAATTTGGAAACGGTCTGGAGGGGTTAGTCGGTTGCGAAAAAAGAGCCGCGAATCTTTGGAGAAAATGGGCTTGTCCAATTGGATAGTCTTGGGAGATGTTCCGTTGAGAAGCCCGGTTCCATCTGCGGAAAAAAAAGCTTGGTAATTATCTGGGCTCCATGGCGAAGGATCCACATAAACTTCTGGTGCATTGGCTTTCCAAAGATTCGTTGCGGTACAAAGCGTTGCTGGGTTAAATAGGGTATTTTCATTGACCAAAAAAAAGAAGTAGAGCGCGGTATTGTCATAGGCCGCGAACATATCCACACTCCCAAGCACGGGCGCTTGAAAATATTTGGTGGGATCGCTATTGCGAATACTGTCAGCCTGTAAGAGAACGATTTTCGAATAGTCGTCGAATTTTAGAGTCGATTTTGTTCCAGACCGTGAGGCGATGGCTTTCCAAATTAGGTCGGGCCTTCCATCTACCACGATACTGTTATTGGGAACCTTGATGGCTGTAATAGGTGGTCCATTTAGAAAAACGGCATGCGAGGCAATATGAACCCAGAGCAAAATTGCGATAATTCGCCTAAAAATGGTAGTAATGTCCAAGGTAGGCTTAACAAATAGATGCTTTTGGCTGATAACGAGGTTCATGGCTTTTTATTGGTCTAAATCTGTTCATTTTAACAAGCAATTCCAGGGCCAAAACTCGCCCCATGCCACCGGCCTTGGCATTACTCGCTACCCTTCAAAATATAATGGCTTTTACTTATTAGGGGGATAAATCGACATCAATTGCGGATTGTTGAATGCAATTATTGACCAGCCCTTTTGAAGTTATATTTACTGACCTTGTCCTTCAATTCTCCCTCAATCAACCAGGTACGGTCGTTTGCACTCGCTTCTTGAATTTTTGACGGCTGCCCCAAAGTCCTTTGTCATCAAGCTCCATCGGCGTCAAGACCCCGGTGTGGGTCTTATGCAAGCGGGTAAAGTGATCGAACTCGTCTATGAGTGGGCCATTCAAACCGCACGGATCGAGAAGGCACTGCAAGACTCGGAATCTCAGGGCCGCTATTTACTGGCTTTAATTTATGTGTCCGAGGAGCGGGGCGCGACCGAATCCGAGATGCTGAATTCGATCCAAAGTTTTCCACCCTCCCAAGTGTTAATGCTACTCGGAAAACTGGAACAGGATCTTTTGATTTATTCCCGCGAGGGTGACAAAACGCGCAGCTATCATGGCTTCCGCGAAATGGCTCCAATTGTGTTGCCCTTAGTCCTGAAAGAGCGAATGATTTCCAGCTCTGCCACTGAAACAGTGAATTGGATTTCCTATCGACATTTTCTGACTTCCCATTTAAGCCATTTCCTCAGTCAAGTCGCTTTGGGATCGATCAAGATCACCCAGGGTGGTGACATGCATCGTAAAGACCAGCAAGAGTTGTCGGAAAGATTTACTTGCGGAGAAAAATTATCGAGTGTAATTCCCGGCGAAGAAGTCCAATTCCTTCTTCATTTCTGCTGCGCTATGCAGTTGGTTTTACAGCAAGACGGTATTCTGCATCTTTCGGGTGAAGCCAAAGCTCTGCTTAAAGGGACCCGTACCGAAGCCTGGAAAAATATCCTAAAATGGTGGACGACAAAACGCGTTTTTGGAATGTCGCATTCGTTCAAGGCCTTGGCCTGGATGGCCCAAAATACAGATTCAAATGGCAATGGTATTTTGTTAGCTACGCCGACTCGAATTTCTCCCTGGGCTAATTTGTTTTGGATATTTTCGGGAACTCAACGCAAAGGCTATCAAGACGAAAAGGCCTCCTATACTTGGGAAAATTTACCCAAGGTATTGCAAGAACTTTGGCTGTTGGGACTCGTGGATTTCGGAATGGCTAAAGGTCGAATTGCTTGGATGCGACCCGTCTTGGAAACCTTGGCCTTAGCCGATCAAGAATTTCCGTCGGACGTTCAGATTAAAGACATCAGTAGCTCTCGCCCCATCAGCCTTCCCAATTTGGAAAGCCTTGTCCCATTGGATTCGCCGTTTGCTTGGCAAAGCAAACTTGAATTGGTGGGAAACAAAAGCAATGACGAATTTATGGTGCGCTATCATTTTACCAAAGAAGCCGTGATCAAAGGCCTGCAATGCGGCCTACCCATGAATGACTTCGTGGAATTACTTACCTGGCTTGGATTCGAAGCACCCGCCCGCAGAACACTCACGGACTGGGCTTCGACATATGCGTCCACCCTCTTTATGGATGCCCTGATTCTAAAGGTATCGGATCCAGTTCGTTTTCAGGAATTACAAGAAATTCCCCAATTTATGGAATTGATCACGGAGACAATTCCAAACTTTGGATTTGTCCTGAGTCGCATCAACAAGCCCATGGTCAAGGAACTGTTGGAACATTTTGGATTGGTTCCCGGCGAAGATTCGCGCCGAGTCCTAAGCCTCGAAAACGTGGTCTTGTCCCCAGTTGGTGGAACGTGGGAACTCCCAAGGCCGGTCACAGGGCTTCCCGATTATCGAGAAACAACCGGCAATTTACGCGCCGTCATCACCCAGCCTCACGACAAGTTTTCCGTTGCATCTCGTGAACAAGAATTGATGCAAATCATCGCCGCTCTAGAAGAAGCCATCGTGGGTGAAAAGAAAGTCGAATTCAGTTATCCGACACCAATACCCAAACGAATATCGCTTCGTCCAATCCTACTTCTCAAACACCGAAATCCGGTCAAACTAATCGGAATTGAATTGGATTCAGGTCATCGGAATGAATACCTGCTTGAGAATGTGAAAGCCCTGGGAATTATGGAATAGTCGGGTATGGAAAAAGCGTTCGTCCACCTGCATGCGCATTCTGAGTATTCGATGCTCCAGGCGACACCGCGAACTTCCGCCCTGGTGAAAAAAGCCATAGGTCTCAAGCAAACGGCGTTAGCCTTGACTGACCATGGCAACATGTTCGGCATGCTCGAATTCTACCATGCTGCCAAAAAAGCCGGTATCAAGGCCATCATTGGCTGCGATCTTTATGCTGCGCCCGATAATCGCCGCAACCGAAATTACTCGCAAAACCAAATAGCCCATCATAAAATAATTCTATTAGCCGCCACCGATGTCGGCTACAAAAATTTGTTGCATATCTGCTCTGATGGGTATCTCGACGGTTACTACCAAAAACCCCGTATCGATCACGAATCACTGCGCGGCCACAGTGAGGGCCTCATTTGCCTCACTTCCAATTTCCAGGGAGAACTTGGGCATTGGCTAGTCAAAGGCAATGAAAAGCGTGCGAGGGAAATACTGGAATCTTACTCGAAGCTTTTCGGAAAAGACAATGTCTATCTCTGCCTCCAATCTCATGGCGTC
The DNA here is from genome assembly GCA_043750055.1 of Fibrobacteria bacterium. Lineage (GTDB taxonomy): Bacteria > Fibrobacterota > Fibrobacteria > UBA11236 > UBA11236 > Chersky-265. The sequence goes on along the minus strand of JAYVCH010000318.1, from coordinate 3,752 downwards.
GCGGAAGAAGCGCTAGTCAATAAAAAATTCCTAGAGCTGCACCATTCTGAAGGATGGAAATTGGTCGCGGTCAATGATGTGCATTATCTGGAAAAGTCCGATGCCGAGGCGCATGAGATCTTGCTTTGCATCGAAGGCGGGCATAAAATCAAGGATCCCAATCACCCTCGCTTCCCATCCGATCAATATCATATGCGTTCCACAGAAGAGATGGCCACGCTTTTCGCGGATTATCCTGGTGCTTTATCTAATTCTGTCGCCATTGCGGAGCAATGCAATGTCACCATTGAATTTGGTAAGCTTCATCATCCTCAATTTCCAGTCCCAGAAAATTTTGCAGACTCGGACGACTACTTGGCGGATCTGTCCCGGACAGGATTAGCCAAACGCTATCCCGTCGTCACTCCGGAATTGTCCGCGCGCCTTGAATTCGAGCTAAAAGTCATGAAGGACATGAAGGTTGCCGGTTACATGCTTATCGTGCAAGACTTCATCAATGCCGCTCGCGCCATGGGCATACCAGTTGGCCCGGGTCGCGGATCCGCCGTGGGTTCTCTCGTTTCCTTTGCGGTGGGAATCACGGATGTGGATCCTATTCGGTATAAATTACTGTTCGAACGGTTTTTGAATCCCGAACGCGTGTCCATGCCTGATATCGATACCGACTTTTCCGATAGCGGCCGCCAAGCTGCCATTCAGTATGTCGTGGAGAAATATGGAACCGATTCGGTCGCGCAGATTGTAACCTATGGTCGCCTCAAGGCCAAAGCCGCGCTCAAAGACGTGGCGCGGGTGCTTGGAATTGATCACAAGGAAGTGGAAAAAATTAACAAGATGATTCCTCCCTTATGTAAGGGATTGGTACGCCCCAAGTCGGATGATAAAACCGAAAGCACTTATGTAACCGATATTCCCGATGTAATGAAAGCCATTGACGCGGGAGGCGAACCCTATAAACAGATGTGGACTTATGCCTTGGCCCTCGAAGGAGTCGTTCGTCAAGCCGGCATGCATGCTGCCGCAGTCATCATCGCGCCAAAGGCTGTGGTCAATTACGCGCCGCTCTTTAGACAGCCCGATTCGGATCAGACCATGATTCAATATGACATGACCTATTCAGAAAGCATCGGGCTTCTGAAGATGGATTTCTTGGGGCTACGTAATCTTTCCGTGATCAATGATGCGCTCACGCAAATTCAAGAAACAACGGGAAAAGAAATCAACCTTTTCAAATTACCGGAAGAAGACCCACAAACCCTGCAGTTGTTGGGTAAAGGCCTGACCGTCGGCGTATTCCAATTTGAATCCGGCGGGATGCAGGATTATCTCCGCAAATTAAAACCGAGCAACATTGAAGACATGATCGCGATGAATGCCTTGTACAGGCCTGGTCCAATGGAACAGATTCCCACCTATATCGCGCGTAAACATGGCAAGGAAGCGCTGGATTGCTACCACAAAAATTTGGAGCCCATCCTTAAAGAAACCAATGGTGTCATTGTTTATCAGGAACAGGTGATGCAAATTGCCCAAGTGCTTTCCGGATTTTCCCTGGGCAGCGCCGATTTGCTTCGCCGCGCGATGGCAAAAAAAGATGAGAAAAAGATGGATCAACTCCGCCCCAAATTCGTCGAGGGCGCGAAAGAACGGGGCTATGATCCAAAACTTGCCGAAAAAATTTGGGAAATTCTCGTTCCCTTTTCCCTCTATGCATTCAACAAATCCCACTCAGCAGCCTACGCGACTATCTCTTATCAAACGGCCTATTTAAAAGCCAATTTCCCTGCCCAATTCATGGCTGCAAATATGAATTCTGAAATGCAGGATACCTCAAGGCTTGTCGTTCTTCTCAATGATTGCAAAAATCTTGGTATTCAAGTTACGTTTCCTAATATCAATGTCAGCCAGCCCAAGTATTCAGTGATGGATGGAAAAATCGTATATGGGCTGGGAGGCATAAAAAATGTTGGCCTGACTGCGGTGGAACGCATTGTCCAAGAGCGGGACGAAAACGGACCTTTTAAATCCATTTTCGATTTATGCAAACGCGTCGATTCCCAGTTTCTCAATCGTCGAGCCTTGGAGTCCCTTGTCTTGGGCGGCGCACTCCCAAATGAAATTCCCGGTAACCGCGCTCAACAATTCGCCGCGGTTGAAACAGCCCTTTCCTACGCACAATCCTTTCAAGCCGACCGAGATGTGGGTCAAGTTTCACTTTTTGGTGGGCCTTCTGAATCAGGGAACAGCCTAGATTCAGGCGAGCCCGAACTTCCTAATGTGGACCCATGGCCCTACAATGAGATGCTGGAAAAAGAACGCGAAGTGCTTGGGCTTTATCTTTCAGGGCATCCCCTGGAACCCTATCGCAGCGAGCTTCAAGCTTTTGTCACCAGTTCTCTCGATCCCGACCGAATCAATTCCTTAACACCTGGCTCCAACGTGGTTTTGGGCGGCATGATCACGAGACTCAAAACCAGACTGAGCCAAAAAGACAATCGCACTTTCGCATTCGCGGATTTACAGGATTTTGTCGGCCTAATCGACGTTGCTTTCTGGTCCGACACCTTTGAAGAAGTCCGTCATTTAGTGGACCTGGACGCGATGGTTTTGATTCGAGGAACACTCAAGAAGAATGAGGATAAAGGCACTCTCCAGCTTGTCGCATCGAAAGTCCTACCCCTTTCTGAATGCCGAGGGAAACTGACTCGTAGCATTCATATCAAAATGAAAACCGCTGGCCTTCAGGAACCTAATGTCCAGCGCATCTATGACCTCTGCTCTGAATTTGAAGGGTCCTGCCAATTGGTGATGCATTTGGAAGGGACAGGTCACCGAGATGTTACACTAGTCAGCGACAAAATACGTGTCACTTCAGATAAGGCGTTAATAACATCTCTTTCTGGTCCTATTGGAATGGAAAATATTTGGCTCAGTTCTAAATCCTATTAGACGCGAAAATTTCCCCTCGCGTCAAAGTATTTCTTTTGCAAAATCTCGTTAAAGCCGTTACTGCTTCCGCAAAAAATAATTTTTAATTTCAATTCAGATTTACAGGCTCCTAACCCCGCGTACACCAGCAATCATCGTGACTTTGTTCTTTTTGGAGTTTTAACTCCAACCCCTCTGCCATTGTCGTTGCCCGCTTTACCACGATGACTACGGGTGAATTCGAAATGACCTCACGTAAAGCCCTGCTCACTGTGCCCAATATCAGTAGCGATCCACGGCCAACAGTCATGATTTTAAAGGAAAAATTCTCCGCTTCCATCCCGAAGAAAACGGAAACTACACCATTCCCTCTGGAAATTTATTTCCAGACAAAAATGATAAGACGCTTCAAGAAATTTATGTGAAGGGATTGCGCCATCCCTTCCGGATTACGGTGGAAGAAAAAACGGGTTGGTTATTTTGGGCTGAACCAGGACCCAATGCGGCAGCGGATGACCCCAAACAAGGTCCTCGAGGCTAGGACGAAGTCAATCTGGCCAAGTCCTCAGAAAATTATGGTTGGCCATATCACCCTACGCAATTCAATGCGAATGGCGCTGTGGTTGCAGTCAAAAATGGATAATGCCAAGGAAACCTGGCGTATGATTGGATTTAATCGAGAGGTAGAATTGCCCATAGAGTACTCGTATGATATTTGAGTATTCTACAAACAGAAACGGCCGCCCTTTATGGGCGGCCGTTCGGCCTTGTGAGCGTAGCTCCGCAAGGAAAGTATACCCTGGCACCGACCCACTCTCCCACGG
>JAYVCH010000317.1:0-2964 GCA_043750055.1 Fibrobacteria bacterium | reverse complement strand
AAATCCTCTGGTGCGATATCCAGGCCCGTCTCCTCCCGAAGTTCGCGCAAAGCGACTCCCGCAGGATCGCCCACATCCTTATCCAACATCCCCGCGGGAAACTCCAAACTTGCGTGGCCATGGCCGATGCGCCGTTGGCGGATCATTAAAAATTTACGTTCCCCGGTGACGGCATTTTCTACTACCGGAACCACCAAACTCGCTCCGCCGCGCAGTAGCGCATAGGCCGGTAGAGGGCGGCCTTTTGGATCTTCAACTCGGGATTTCAAGAGGGCGAAAAGTAAAGAGCCATCGGGCTTGCAAAGTTCTTGTAGCGATTCCAATTTGCGAATCACGCAGCCCGATGATTCAATATTGCGTTTCCAAACTTTGAACTTGGGAGATTGCCGTAATACTTCAGACCCGAAGGCGTCTTTCGAATTGTCCGCACTCATGACAGAGAAGGATGCTAATTTCCCAGGGAATATTCTAGACCCAATCCAATACGAATCATAGCTTGGCTATTTTTTCCTATTAAAAAACTTGGGATGAAAGCGGCGTACAAATCCAAATTGGGGTTCAACCCATAATAAGCCATTAAATCCCCTCCCAAATCAGCATAAGGATTTTTCACATACGAAAACCCAATATGGGGTCCAAGGCGTAAAGAGAAATCCAAATTAAGTTTGGGGCGAATATAGGCCGTGACATAGCCTCCCATTTCATCGACCGGAGTCCAATTTTCCGTCTTGATTCGAAAGTGGAGATAGTTGAGATGAAGCCCAATATCCCAATCTTCGGAAAGGGGTTTAAGTAGGCCTAGTTCACCGCCTAATCCCGCTTTATAATTCTCATCGTAAATGGCCGTTCGGATACCGCCGTCTAATTTTATCGAAGCGGCAACTGCGGGCAAAGCGAATAGTGACATGGCCAAAAATGCTTGCCAAGCCGTTATGAAACGGAACGTTCCCATCAAAATCTCCTTTGGAAGGCCATTGCGGGCCTGGTATACTTATGTATGAAGATTCGTCCTTCGCCAAAATATAAGGCTAAGGTCACCGAGATGCAACCGATTCCCATTTTGGATGTCGGAATACCTTACTTATTTCCTACCCAGTTCTGCGGTTTAAGAAAATAGGACGTCAGTCGCTCTTCCTCACTTCCTGCTTCGGCTTGGTAACCATAAACCCATTTTGCCAAAGGAGGCATGGACATCAAGATGGATTCGGTACGACCGCCTGATTGTAATCCAAACAAGGTTCCCCTATCATGGAGCAAGTTAAACTCCACATAACGCGCACGACGGTAAAGTTGGAAATCCCGTTGTTTGTCGGTACAAGCCTCGTTCCCATTGGCCAAAAAGGGTCGATACAAATCAGGAAAAAGTCGACCCATCGCTTCTGTGAATGCCAAATCCTTTTCCTTGTCCACTTGTAGATGATCGAAGAATAATCCGCCGACACCCCGAGCCTCGCCGCGATGTTTTAGAAAAAAATACTCGTCACAGGATTTTTTGATAGCCTCATAATCGCGTCCATGAGTGTTACACAAGTCCCGCAATTGAAGATGAAAACCAATGACCTGGCTTTCCTTAGGATAGTAGGGCGTCACATCGACGCCACCGCCAAACCATCGAACGTCTCCGGCTTCAAAATAACGGATATTCAGATGGATGGTTGGAACATGCGGGTTACGAGGGTGCATAACTAGACTGACACCGGTTGCGAAAAAAGCGGTTCCCGGGGGAATTTTAAATTGAGTTGCTGCTGATGGCGGTAGCTCCTTTCCCACGATAGCGGAGAAACCCACGCCCCCTTTCTCAAGCAAAGGCCCATCTTCCCAAACCCGGGTAATGCCCCCACCTTCACCCCCTGAATAAGTCCAGATATCCTCCCGGAAGGGGGCATCGGCTTCATTCAAGAAGCTGCAAATATGGTTTTGCACCGACTTAAAGGTATCGGCAACTCGATCTTTGAAGTCTGTCATATCTAAAGCCCAATCTAGAAATTTTGCTATTTTCAGCGCCGATCCTTTCCAATCTTTACCCAACTTGAGGTGGTAGCATGGGCGATTTCGGTTACTTCTGGCAACATCTGCCTGAGCGAATGGATCCGGTTCTCTTACATCTAGGTCCACTTCGAATTCAATGGTACGGACTCATGTATATTGTGGCGTTTACCATTGTCTTTTTTTTGGCTCGCTACCGAACCCGCACGGAAAGTCGGTTTCCCCATGATGAAGAATTCCTTAAGAATATCCTCACCTACGGTTTCATCGGCGTATTAATCGGGGGAAGACTGGGATATGTGCTTTTCTACAATTTCCCTTATTATCTCGCCCATCCCTTAGAAATTATTCTTCCCTTCAGTTTGGAAGGAGGATTTAAATTCACGGGAATATCGGGAATGTCCTACCATGGCGGCGCCACCGGGGCCATCGTTGGAGCTTGGATTTTCTGCCGACGATACAAAGTCGATTTCTGGAATATGAGCGACCTCTTCTTCCCTTCCGCTGCCCTTGGCTACACCTGTGGAAGACTTGGGAATTTCATCAACGGGGAATTGTGGGGACGAGTCACCGATTCGGCTATTGGGATGTACTTTCCCTTATCGCCCGACCCAACAAAATTGCGACATCCCTCCCAACTTTATGAGGCCTTCTTCGAAGGCATTTTTCTGTTTTTGATTTTGTGGTCCATTCGTAAATGGAAAATGCCCAAAGGATCGATGGCGGCCTTTTATCTATTTGGATATGGATTCGTACGGTTCTTTATCGAATTCTTCCGACAGCCCGATGCCCATTTGGGTTTCGTACTCTTGAACCGGTTTTCCATGGGACAGGTATTATGCTTTTCGATGATGATCATCGGAGTGGCGACTTATTTGTTTTTGAGATTCCGTCCTACCAAATTGAACTCTTGACTTTTTTTGTGTCCAAAAAGTTTGGGAAGATGCCGTCTGCGTTCGATTGTCGTAGGAATTGGAT
>JAYVCH010000316.1:0-3522 GCA_043750055.1 Fibrobacteria bacterium | reverse complement strand
AAACATCCTGCGCTGGAGAATCCGGCGCGATTGCTGTCCAAGTTCCAGGCGCAATGCAAGTTATCGTAGGGGTTCCCGAAAAAGAGCGGGGATGTCTCGGAATAAGGAAATCCACTTGGGCTTCGCCGATAAAACCGGCTTGCGGTTTGGCGCAGCGCTTGATGGCCGTTTTTCTTTCCCTGCAAATGTTCCCCTTTAGTCAAATCCAAATAGAAGCCCGGTTCCAATTGATTCGACCCTTTTCCTTTGGCTTTGCCTTTTCGGGCAGCGGATTTTTCAACTTGATCTAAATGGGGAACGGTGGAGCCGATGGCGGCGAAAACTTTTTTCCGGCTGCGATCCCAGATCCCAAGTGTACATCGCATGTGAACATGGTCAACGCGAGTTGGGAGCAGTTGCACGTGGTCTGTCCAACCCAGCGAGCGGCTTATCCTACCTGTTATAGCCTGTGTGGGTCGACATCCACGGATGGCGAATAGGATTAGGTTTGTTCCCGAATCCTGGTCGGGTAGCTCTACCGATAAGTCAGAAAAAAGCTGAACCAGAGATAGGTGAGACAAGGTATAACCGACCAAATTTTTTTTCTGCATTCGCCCTACACCTTAAAATAAATAAAGGTCGCAAGTTGCGACAAGTGTTTCAAACAAGTGTCCCATTTTCATTCCATTACCTGCAAGTGTAGTCTAAAAATTTAACCCTTCTCCAAATAGAACGCCGTTTTCCCTAATTTGGCACGGCTTCAAAAGTGGCATGACCGTTGCTTTTTGACTGGTACAGTAATGTTTTAATTCTCACTCATAAAAAGGAATACAGTCATGACTAACTCACATGTTTACAATCCCGCAACATGGTTGGATCAATTTTTTTCCGATTTTGACAAGGTCGCGGTAGGTAACACCAAGGGTAACTTCAATCCCAATGTTGATATCTTGGAAGAGAAAGAAAATTTTGTGCTCCGGGTGGAGTTGCCTGGAATACCTAAGGAAAACATTAAAGTGGAGGTGAAGGAAAATAGACTGATTTTGAGTGGCAAGAAAGAGAGCTCGACCGAACAATTTGAAGGTCAGTATCGTCATGTGGAATCAAAGGTCGGACCGTTTTCGCGTTCTTTTGAATTACCCCGTACGGTTTCCGGTGACGACATCCGTGCGGAATATCAAAATGGAGTCCTGGTTCTAAAAATTCCAAAGGCAAAAGAAGCTCAGTCGAAATCGATTGAAATCAAGTAACGAGTTGATTCGAAGAACAGGCCCTGAGGAGAAAGCTCCTCAGGGTTTTTTAGACGTAGCCCTTGTTATGGAGAAGGATCATGATTTTTTCCACAGACTGCTCTATGCTTTCTCGATCGGAATGCAAAATGATTTCCGGATTTTCAGGTAATTCGTAAGGGGAAGAGATACCGGTGAACTGAGTTATTTCACCTTTACGCGCTTTGGAATACAACCCTTTTGGATCTCGCGTTTCACAAAGTGCGAGGGGCGTGTCCACAAAAATTTCGATGAAATCCTGTCCGATTAACTGTCGCGCTACCTCGCGTTCATGTCGGAACGGGGAAATAAAGGAGACTAAGGTCAGTACATTGGCATCCCACAACAATCGAGCCACATGGGCCACGCGCCGATTATTTTCTTTACGGTCGGTTTCAGAAAAGCCCAGATCGGCATTGAGTCCCAAACGGACATTGTCGCCATCAAGCAGATAAGAAAGCTTCCCGGCCTTGTGAAGACGAGCTTCCAGGGCATTGGCGATAGTGGATTTTCCACTTCCAGAAAGACCCGTTAACCAAAGCACAGCACTTCTCTGACCCGAAATAGCTATTCGTTGTTCACGAGTGATGGTGGCGCTATGCCATACCAAGTTTTCGGTTTTCTTGTCCGCCATGATTTAAATCGATCCCTGTTGTTTCAAACGGACCATGGCCTCGGCAAGGATTCCCTCCAAGGCGCCGGACGCTTCTTCGGCATCGGCCGGTGACTCTAATTGGATGATCACATTGGGAGCGACCAGGCTTTCTAGGGTTTTGACATCCTGTGAATCTAAACCCTTTGCGGCGGCGACTACTAAATAACCCGCTGAGAGCAATAGAGAAGCGGCTTCACCCAGTTTGGTGGCTGGAAGGGCCGCGCCCCAATTGGAACCGGAGGTAGCAAGGGCCGCTTCCAAACCAGCGTTCTCATCCAGACCAATGAAGAAAGCCAGCTTGCCCTTGTCCATCAGAGCCGCTTCCAAAGTCTGGGCAGCTTTAACTGGGTCTCGACCAGGCCCGCCAGAGAATAGCACAAAACCTGCTTTCTGATTGAGTTGCTTCGCACGGGCATCGGCGGGAACGGAGGAGCGGAGCAGCTTTAAATGTTTATCCGCATTTTCATTTTCACTTTCGGCTTGATCGGGAAGGGACTCACGAATGATTCCCCCACCGGCAATTTCATGTTGATCCACAATGACGAAGCGACCGGTGGCTTCCAGACGGGCAATGGGATCAAAGGCCATTGGCTTGGAGAGTTCGATAATACAATCGGCAACATCATGGCGTTCCACGGACACTTTCGTTTCCTCGCCCTTCGTTTCCGAGGCATCGATGAGATAATTGATTTTCTCTAAACGGCAGGGAATTTTCGCTGTGCCCAACTTAAGATGATAGGTGCGTCCGGTCTGAAAGGGTTTTTTCCCCATCCAGAATAAGTTAATCCGCATCCGTCGAGAGACTTCCGACTGAAGATCGATGGCTTTAACCATCAGTTCTCCGCGACCGACATAGATTTGTTCGGCCAAGGTGAATCCGGTGGACACGCCCGCATCGACTTCTTGTCGGGGAAGTGCATGGAAGGCTTCGATGGAGGAGACGGTGCTCTTTTTCCCGGAAGGAAGAAAGACGACTTGTTCTCCCACTTTAATTGAACCCGATTCCACTCTACCCGAAACGATACGGCGATCATCCCCAAGCGAGGTGAACTTGTAAATATCTTGCACTGGCATGCGAAAAGGCTGGTTTTCCTTCGGCGGTTCCTTCTCGAATGCGTCAATGGCGCTGAGTAGGTTATGGCCTTTATACCAAGGCATTTTATTCGATGGCACAATCAGGTTTTCGCCATTGAAAGCGGAAATGGGAAGAAAGAAACGTGGCGTTGCACCGATGCGCGCGAGGAACGCAATGTATTCGTCGCGAATATCCTCAAAGGCACTGCGTGAATAATCCACGAGATCCATCTTATTGACGACCACGGCGATTTGTTTGATGCCAAGCATGGAAAGCAAATAGCCGTGACGCTTGCTATTTTCACGAATGCCTTCTTTAGCATCTATAACAAGGACCGCGGCTTCAGCGCGGGCTGCGCCAGTTACCATGTTCTTTAAAAATTCTATATGGCCTGGGGCATCGATAATGATATAGTCGCGTTTACCTGATTTGAAAAACGTACGCGCCGTGTCAATCGTTATTCCTTGTGCCTGTTCGTCTTTAAGGGCGTCAAGTAAAAAGGCGTATTCGAAGGGTTTGGAATTCTTGAGGCAATAGTTGCGCAC
>JAYVCH010000315.1:0-3208 GCA_043750055.1 Fibrobacteria bacterium | reverse complement strand
TCGGTTTGGCATGCCGTCTGGATCATCCTCGTCGCGGATTTCACCATGTCCCTCGATAATGTCTTGGCCGTCGCCGGCGCCTCTCACGGCAATGTAATGCAACTATGGCTGTCTCTAGGCTTCAGTATTCCACTGGTCATTTTCGCGAGTACTATGCTCGCAAAGCTCATGGATAAATATCCGGTTATCGTCATCCTCGGCGCCGCCTTGCTTGGAAAAGTAGGTGGCGAAATGATCTACACCGATCCTGCGCTTCAGAATTGGTTTGGGCTAGATTCGGTGCTTGGACGGTTTCTGTTCGAGGCGTTCACCACCATTTCGGTTTTGGCCATCTCTTATAGGATGAAACGTCATCATGCCGCCTTACATCGCGATGCCGAGATGTCAGGCAAAGACGCTAAGCCTTGATGAAACCTTTGAACAACAACGGGTTCATTTCCAGAAAATAGCCATTCATTCCTTCACGGGTTCTCGAGGGCAAAGCATTTCAAGAAACCATGGCAGCATGGTGAACATGACCACTAATCCTGTTCCTATGCCGAGGGTCGCCAAGTTCCCGATTGTTTGCATGCCCTTATGCGACACGAAACAAAGTCCCAGAAATCCAAAAGCATTGTTCAAGGTGCCAGTCAAAACTGCCGAACCGGTAGTGCGATATAATTCCACCATACGTCCCGCTCCCAATTCACAGCGTCGATGATAAAGATGAATCACCGAGTCCACGGAAACGGATAGGATAGTCGGCAAAACGACAAGGTTGTACATCCCTAATCGAAGTCCAATTAAGCCCATGATTTTATAAGTCCAAAAAGCGGAAAGCAGAACAAATCCACAACTGATCACCACGCCCCTCCAAGACCGCATATCAAGCCATGTGATCACAATCAGGAAAAGAAAGGTCACGATAGCCAGGAAGGGGCCATCACTTTTCACCATTTGTACTACATCCGCATAGATAAATCCGGAAGAGGCAACCATGACATCTCCATCCTTTGAGGGCAGCGATCCGAATCGCTTTTGAAATTTGGCGCTTTCTAAGGCATCGCTTTCATGCAGCTCTCCGTATAGATATCCGAACTTTCCATGCGACCCATCCGATTCCGTCAAGAAACGCTGGGACCAAAGGGGAATCGAATCGAAGGTGAACGTTCCCACCCCTAGGTATCGCTTGAGCAAATCCAAATCAACACGGGTGGAGCTGTCTACCCGGTCCATGGCGCGCAAGTCTAACATCCCTTTGATTTCTGCTAGAATTTGAACGCGTTTGGTTTGCTCCTCGGCGGCCGGGACAAAGGATTGAATCGTTGCGTAACTCTTCATCATGCTATCGGCTGGACTATCGTATCTCAAAACCAAGGAATCATGAATCGACCGCATCTGGGCTTCGCTCTTACCCAAAATGACCGAGGGTGAAGTATTACGGCCCGCCCCTACGGCCCGGCCATAACTGATTCCGGAGCCGGTGCTTTTACCGCGGAGATTTCCGAAATCATTTTCAAATCCAACTTGCGGAGCAAAAGAAATGGCTACGGTGAAGAGGATACCGCCCATGGCCACAAGTTTCAATGGCTTGGGTTTCATCCAAGGTAGGTTCGGTAATAATTCCCCGCCTTTCACTTCGCCTCGACCGGGTAAAAGCCATCCTTCAATCTTAAGGAGAAAACGTGATTTCGTGTGGTTGCGTATCCATGCCGAAATGTTGGAAAAGAAAAAGAAAAGGGGCGGGATGACAAGCCAGGTGGAGATTAACGCGAAAGTGATACCGATACTGACGACGATCCCGAATTCTTTGAAGCCTTTGAAATTGCCGATTTGCAAACTGACCATGGCGAAAATATTGGTAGCAGCTCCAGCCAATAAGGAACGGCCCGTGCCGGCAACGGCTTCAATCATGGCATCCAAAGGATTTAATCCTTTGCGATTTTCTTCCGCCCAGCGAGAATACAGATGGACGGTATATTCAATGCCCAAGCCTAGAATCAACGCTAGGATAAAGGCTGTAAGCAAGGTAAGTCGATGATAGACTAGATAGGTCGCTCCCGTGGTCCAGCTCATGGCGACCAGAAGCGGAATATTGATCAGGACCAGGTTGACGACTTTACGGACGAAGAACCAAAGTAAGACAAGCATAAGTCCAAATGAAATAGTACCGGCAGTCACAATATCACCGCTAACCTGATTTATTTCATCGAAGTTGCGATAGGCGCCGACAACCTGTGCTAGGAAATCGGGTCCATATTTTTCTGGATGCATACTCTTGATCAGCGCCGTTCCCCGCTCATAAATTCCCTTGGCGAAAATGGCATCGGTGGAAGGATGGTTTAATTGAACCAAAACCACCCCGATCCATAATTTTTTTCCCTCATGCCATCCCATCAATCGACTCTTGAGGCTATCGGGACGGTTTGGTGTGAAATCACCTGGACCCTTAGAAGGTCCCGACCCTACCAATGCCGAAGCACCGACTGTGGCTGCTCCACCCATCGGCCTGATGGCACTATCCACCCTGGTTGGAGGATTCACTTTTGCCAGCAAGGCATCGACAAGATCTTGTGGAAGCCCCTGCCGCCGGAGGGCATTGACATTGGGCCAACCTTTCAACGTGGGTTTCTCAGCGTCATCGTCCAAAGATTCGATGAGGGGATTGGCTTTCGCGAATTTATTTCCAATCATCCCCGAAATTCGATCGCGCAAATCCTCAAGCTCGCCAGTTGGCATATAGACTAAAGCATGTTTTTCAAAAAAACTTCTATCCTGGTCGTATTGAGCCCAAACCACTTCCTTCCATTTGACAATGGAATCGGTAATCGTTTTCTGAAAACGGCCCACTTCTTCCGCAGAGGGAGATTGAAAAGCGAAAGTGAGAAAATCGGTGCTTCCCATCCGCTTTTCCGCTTCTTGCAATGCCACGACGGATTGGGTTCCTGTCGGCAGAAGGACGCGTAAATCGGTATCGATTTTGAGTTTGGAGGATAAAAAAGTTGTGAACCAAGTCATTAACCCAATCAACAGGATGGGCAACCATGGGCTGTTATGAGATAATTGGACATACCTTCTAACAGTGTTATACCATATTCCTTTTTGTTTTTCAGATGTCAAAGGAAGCCTTTCTGTATGACAATTATCCCAAATATAACAAGGACTGAAATTTTTATATTTTTAGAGGTAAGATGAGTGGTAGTAATATGAGCGGCATTCGTGGATACCT
>JAYVCH010000314.1:0-4051 GCA_043750055.1 Fibrobacteria bacterium | reverse complement strand
GGTAGCTTAAGTGCTACGGTAGAGTTTTTGCAAATGTTTTCGCCCGAACGTTATCCTGCTAAAGCGGATGTGGAGTTCAATACCTTGGGGACCATTGTGGGTTTGCTCCTTGGTATTGTTCTGAAAAAATTTGTGTTGGAATTCAAATCGCATCCCAATGCTCGACGCTTTTTAGATGCTCATTCCGCATTTCCCGCCTTCGTGTTCCTTATCCTTACGGTTGTGGGTTGTTGGGAACCCTTTAATTTTTCCCTGGAGATTGGAAGTATGTGGGGACATATCAAGCCGATTTTACAACAGCCGCTTTCTTTTAGCTTTCCCAATATCGATGTATTTGAATTCATTCAATTCGTCTTGGCCACGCTTTTTACCTGTCGGTTGTTAGCAGAGGCAAAATGGCCAAAGCCCGCCTTTGTCGGTGTCGTCGGCATGGTAGGGATTGGATTCGCATTGGAAGCGACTCAAGTCATTATCGTTTCGCGCGCGCCTGAATTTGAAGATGCGGTTGTGGCGGGCATGGGGGCCTTGGCGGGTGGAGTCCTTTTTCTTTTTCCTGGTTTTCGTGTGCGACCTTGGTTGTGGAGTAGCGCCAGTTTTTTTGCCATTTTGCTTTCTGCACTGGTGATGGGATTACATCCTTTCCATTTTAATTCTGCTCGCACCCCATTTAATTGGGTGCCTTTGCTACCCCAATATGAGAAAACGACGGCCAATGCCTTGGGCGAATTGATAGCCAATGCCATGCTGTACTTTCCCCTGGGTTTTCTATTCGGATACTTTTTTCCGAATTCAAAACGAGCGCTGTGGTTTGCGATTTTCGTGGCGGGAGCGATGTCCATGACCGTGGAAACGTTGCAAGGATTTGTGACAGATCATTTTTCCGATATCACCAATGTTTTGGGATCCATGCTGGGCGCCGCTGTCGGCGGATTAGTTTTAACGCGTGGGTGGTCCGCTTTCACTGCTTACATGCGCGAAGATTCGGACAAGGAGGTTTGAATTGAAAATGGACATGGTGATTGCCGGTGGGGGCATAGTGGGTTTGGCAACAGCGTATCGGGCATTGCAGCGATTTCCCGATCGCAAAATCATTGTGTTCGAAAAGGAAGGGGGCGTGGCGCGGCATCAAACCGGGCATAATAGCGGCGTCATTCATTCCGGTATTTATTATAAACCGGGAAGCGATAAGGCCAGGCTCTGTCGACGTGGATATTCCAACCTTGTTGCCTTCTGTCGTGAGCATTCCTTGCCCTTTGACCTATGTGGAAAACTGGTGGTGGCAACGGTTCCGGAGGAGTTGCCTATCCTGGAAACCCTACGTCAAAAAGCCGAGGCCAATGGTCTCGTGGGTGTTACGGAGATGGTGGGCGAGGCGATGCGGGAAATTGAGCCCAACGTTGCGGGTCTTCGAGCCCTGCGTGTTCCCGAAACTGGAATTGTCGATTATGTAAAAGTCTCCGAGGCTTTGGCGAATGAGATTCGGCGCATGGGAGGTGAAATACATTTGGCGGCACGGGTTGATGCGCTTCGATCCCTTCCTCATTCCAAATTGGTGCGCGCGGGCGCGGAAGAAATCGAAACCGATTTCTTCATCAACTGCGGCGGCTTGATGAGCGACAGGGTGGCGAGGCTCGATGGTTTGGAACCGAGCATCAGTATCATTCCTTTTCGTGGGGAATACTTTGAACTGACACCCTCGGCACAAAGTCTGATTCGCAACCTCATCTATCCCGTACCCGATCCCGCTTTTCCGTTTTTGGGCGTGCATTTCACACGCATGATAGGCGGAGGCGTAGAATGCGGCCCCAATGCCGTGCTCGCTTTCAAGCGTGAAGGCTATTTGAAAACGGATTTCAATATCAAGGACACAATAGAGGTCTTTGCTAATGCCGCATTTCGTAAACTCGCCCTGAAACATTGGAGAATGGGCTTGGGAGAATTCCATCGCTCCTTTTCCAAAAGCGCCTTCGTGAAAGCCTTGCAACGTTTGTGTCCCACCCTCACTTCCGAAAACTTGGTTCCCGGGGGTGCAGGCGTGCGCGCACAAGCCATGAAAGCGGACGGATCGTTGGTGGATGATTTTTTCTTTGTGGATGGCGAACGGAGTTTGCATGTGCTGAATGCGCCTTCTCCCGCCGCGACCGCGTCTTTAGCCATCGGAGAAGAAATTGTGGCCCGTTATGCCGAAAGAACAAACTCACTTTAAAGAGAAGTATTAAAATCGATATGAAATTGCTATTTGAAAACGAAGGTATTTCTACTGGTATGGTTGAGGTATTTTTGGTGTATCTGCTTAATGGAAATCGACCTATTTCTAAATTATTAGCTCCAAACCCTGTTCCCCTTGAAGATGTTGTTCGAGTTTATTCTGGAAACGCTAATGAATAAACAGCGTAAGTTTTTAGTCACATTCAAATCCGGAGACCCGGATTGGACACTGTTGGGAGTTCCAGATGCTGAGCTTTTCCTTCTTAGCAATGGAAGCTTCGGAATGTGCGACTCCTGAGTGCAGCGAAACGGGCGAAGACTGTGGCTGCGCTTAAAAAACACTCCGTATTTAATTCGGGATTCAACTCGGAAAAAACAGCCTTCTAGTTTGCCATAAAGTCAAACCTCCTGCCGAATTGATCAAGAAAAAAATTAACAATTAGATTTTCCTCCATTTAGATGTTTTTTTATTGGCATGTAATTTGCAATTCAATTCCTAGGTATCTAGGTTGCCTGGAAACACACCAAGACCTTGGAGGAAAAATGAAGATTTTGGAAATGACAATAGGCGTGGGCGTGTGGGTCGGTATTGTCACCTTCCCGGTCCATGCGGAGGATTCACACTCTCATACCATGGTTCATAGTGCTTGGTCCTCACCCGCGAACGCGGACAAGATAATCAACCCCATTACTGATCAGGCCGGTGCCTTAGAGGCGGGAAAAGCTCTTTATGCCCAATCATGTGTGGCTTGTCATGGAAGTAAAGGCGAGGGGAATGGTCCGGCCGCTCCATTTTTGGATAAGCATCCGGGCGTACTTTCCGACCCTATGATGTGGACTCATAGCGATGGGTCCCTATTTTGGAAAGTGACAAATGGCAATACTCCCATGCCTTCGTTCAAGGACGCATTGACCGAAACGCAGCGATGGCAAGTCTTAACCTATATACGCACTTTAGCAGCCAAGCCAGCCGACTATGTAGCGGCTGCTCCCAATTCTACTACAACAAGTGCTACAATAATCACCAAGCCAACGGCGACCGAATCAGAAAATCTACAGGCCATGGAAAACCTTGAGCGCACGCTGGATGAAACGAAGCGGATGGCTAAGGATGCGTATCCAGGCACCACAAAAATGATCATCGTAGGTTATGGAACCGCCGGCTTCACCGGAAAAAAATCCGGCGATGGAGCCATGAAACCCCTTTACAGTGCGTCGTTCAATCCACTGATGATTTGGAAATTAAGTGACCAATTGCTTTTCGAGGGAGAGGTCGAATTACAAATGGAAGGCACTGCCACCACGGTTAATCTAGAAGTGGCGCAGTCCTCTTACATCCTCAATGACTATATGACTTTTGGCGCCGGCAAGTTTTTAAATCCGATGAATTTTTTCGTCGAACGTCAACATATGAACTGGGTGAACAAAATGGTCGATAAACCCTTGGCGGTTTACGATGGTTTATTGATGGAATCAGATGTCGGTACCCAATTGAGAGGAGTATTGCCTCTCTCGACCATGAAACTAGAATACGCAGTGTTCGCGGTGAACGCTCCGATGCTCATTACCGAGGATTCCACGGCCTTGGGTAGTTTTGAATACAATGATTTCGACAATGTTAACGGAAATATAGCCTTTGGAGGCCATGTCGGATTTATTCCTCATCATCAAGTCGAAATCGGTTATGGATTGCAAACTTCCGAAGTCACTGGACCGGGATCTTCCATTCGCGCCTTGATGCAATCGGCGGATTTCAATTATGTCGAGGACGCGGAAGCGATTCTGGGAAATCTCAGTCTGCGTGGACAATGGGTCTGGTCGCAAGTGGATAAGCTGACTTATG
>JAYVCH010000313.1:0-5601 GCA_043750055.1 Fibrobacteria bacterium | reverse complement strand
ACTTTGCAAGGGGATAAATTAGTGGGTGACTTGGTGATAAAAGGGGGTGGGAATCCGGCGTTCGCCGATGGACAAATGGCTTCTAGTCAATCCTCCGATTCTATTTTCGCGACCTGGCTGATAGCACTCCGAAAGTTCGGTGTTAAAAAAATCGAAGGGTGTATAGTCGGCGATGGATCCTATTTGGTAGAAGAGGGCCCCCACCCGTCCATGCTTTGGGAAGATGCTGGAAATTATTATGGCGCTTCCGTTTCGGGGTTGAGCTTTAACGGCAATATTTTTTTAGCCAATTTTTCCGGCGCGGCAGCCCCGGCAAAACAGGTGACTTTAACAGGAACGCTTCCCGTCCATGTGGGCATTGCCCATTTTAACAACCATCTGTTGACAGGCCCTGTTGAGAGCCGTGACTCCGCTTTTTTTATTGGGGGCTTCCCGTCCAGCATTCGCGAATTGCGCGGTACCTATCCTTCGGGTCATCCCCTTTTTTCCATCAAGGGCAGTCTTCCCAATCCCGCCTGGACTTGCGCCCGCGAATTTCAGGATTATCTGGTGGCGCACGGATTTGAAATAACTTCATCCTTCTCTACCTGCGGCGATTCTTTAGCCATGCCGAATCTCAATCGAAAAACTACCACAATCACAACCAAAAACTCAGCTACCGCCACAGGTACCGCCACCGCCACAGGTACCGCCACCGCTACCTCCACTTCAACGACAGCTGTAACGATAGCGGAGCACCACTCTCCCCCACTTCGCGATTTGATTCGATACACCAATCAAAAAAGTGACAATATGTATGCCGCCACGCTACTCGCCCTGATAGGCAAGCAAAACGGACGCCTAGGTGATTATCATGGCGGCTTGTCGGTTGTAAATGAATATTTGAATCGCAAGGGATTTCAACGCGACGAGATTCATTTGAAAGATGGTAATGGATTATCACGGTCCAATTGGATCTCACCGAATCAAACGACACACTTACTAGCCTACGCCTCGAAACAAAAAGGGTTCGTCGATTTCAGGGCCTCTTTATTGGGCTCCCCCGGTTTACCGGGCAAACTGGAACGTTACGGTGAAGGGTGGGAAGGCCGCCTATGGGTCAAGACCGGAACCTTAGAAGGAGTCAGCGCTTTAGCAGGATATCTGAAAGCCAAATCCGGACGATTATTGGCCTTCGCCATGACCGTGAATAATTTTGATGGAAAGGCTTCGGAGATGCAGCAAAATTTTGGCGTTTTGTTGCGTGAATGGGCTTCGAAATACTGACCGACTTGGCAGGCCACGGTCTAAAACGCAATGCTATTAAAAAGGGTATCCCATAAATTATGCTCCCATTATTGATTTCCACACCCCATTGTTCTGGACAGATTCCTTATTGGATATTGGCGCGCATGCTCAAGACCGGCGAATCGGAAACGGCATTGCGACGTCGTATCTTTCGAGAAGGGGATCCGTTCACGGATGAAATTTTTCATCTTCCGGATGCGGACGTTATTTTAAATGCGCCAGCCTCACGTTTTGTCGCCGACTTGAACCGGGATCGATCGGAACCGGGTGAAAACGGAGTCATCAAGTTGACCGATTTCGAGAGACGACCCTTTTATCCCACGGGCTATAGTGTTTCCCCTGAAGAGAGAGAGATGCGGCTTACCCAGTATTATGATCCTTATCACCTCGCTTTAAAAAAATATTTGGCGAGTGGACGTATTAAATTTTTTATCGATGGACATTCCATGATGGCTCATGGTCCTGCAATTGGACCTGATGAGGGCCAAGCCCGCCCCGCCATTTGCATCGCTAACTTCGGCGACGAAGAAGGAGAGCGCAAAGCGGGCCCCCTATCTTGCCCAGCGGAAATGGCGATAAGGCTTCGTGATAAAATGGGAGAACTGCTAAAGGATGTGATCAACGAATCCACACTTTCCACCGGAATCAAACTCAACGAGCCTTTTTCCGGGGGCGCCATTCTCGAAAAATATTCTGCCCCTCCCTTCTCCGTTCCCGGTATCATGATCGAAGTCAACCGCGCTCTTTATCTCAATGAAGACTCACTCACTCCCCTACCGGGTCGTGTCGAGCGAATTGCGAAAGCACTGGGAAAATTGGCGACGTTCGCGATGAATGATCCTGCTCTAAACCGGGGGTAAAAAAATCCGTAAATACTCATTTTGAACTCATTATGCCATTTTGACAAGATCAAATTGAGATTGAGTCTTGATTTCATTTTTGCTTTGGATTATATTCATGCCTTAACTTTTAATTGGAGCACTTTTATGAAAATTCGAAATATACCCTTGAGAAAGAATGGCCAACCTTTAAAAACCAGTCCGTTAAAAGGCAAGCCTTTATCTAGTTGGAATTTTGCGATAGGACTTGTCTTGGTTATGGGAAGCGTTGGTATAGATGCGAATGAGCGGCACTTTACCTATAACTATGAAACCGCCGTATTAGCCCCTGGTGAGCGTGAAATCGAAGTGTCCAACACTTTGGGTTTAGGAAAATCATCCTACTATGCGAACCTGGACCATCGTCTCGAATTTGAAACCGGGGTTGCGGACAATGTGATGACGGCGTTCTATTTGAATTGGAGCCAAACGACCACGGAAGGTCCAACTTCAGCTACGCTTGCTTCCCAATTCGCATGGAAAGGGATTTCAAACGAATGGAAATGGAAGCTCCTCGATCCGGTCGCGGACCCGATTGGCTTGGCCCTTTATGGCGAAGTCGGATACAATACCGATGCGTTGGACTTGGAGCCAAAACTGATTTTGGACAAGCGTATTGGTCCATGGATGTTGGTTGCCAATCTGATCATGGAGTTTGAATTTGAAGCGACGGCCGATGAAATGAAACTGCATGAAATTGCTCCGCAGCTGACCTTGGGAATGGCTTATGAGGTCGAGCCAGGATTCCATACGGGACTTGAATTCAGACAAGAAAATGTGGTGGAACGACCCTCGGAAGGGGAAGATTTCGAAATGATTATTTCTAGTCTTTTTTTAGGACCCAATGTTTCTTATTCGACAAAAAATTGGTGGGTCAGCTTCACGGTAATGCCCCAGTTACCCGCCTTGATAACTGAAAGTGGCGGTTCTATACTTGATCTCAATGACCATGATAAGCTCGATGCCCGACTTTTATTTTCCTTCCATATTTAAAAGCATCCTTGGCCTCCTGGCCTTGGTAGTCTTGGCCTCGGCTCTATTTGGATGTTCCGGCATCGGAGCCGTTCCCGTGCCCACGCCCAAGCATCTCGAATATGCCAACCGTAACGGGCAAGTTACGACTTTGGCCAGTTTGACCATGGGCCGCAGATTGTATATCAAACGCTGTTCGGCCTGTCATAATCTAAAACGTCCCACGTCCTTACTGCCCTCTGAATGGCCAGAAATGGTTGAGAGAATGTCTGAGGTTGCTGATCTTAAACCTGACCAGGTAAAAATAATCACTCAATATCTGGTGGCCGTTGTCGAAGCCGCCAAGGATACCACCTCTGCCCCACAGCTAAAATAACGTAAGGCAGGCTTGCCGCCAGCCCCTGCCGAGAATTATGCTTAATTGTTGGACAGGATATAATGAACGCAAAAACTCATTCCCATTCAGACCATTCCCATCATAGCCACGACCACCCTAGTGCTTCTCACAGCTCTTATCAAAAATTATGGGTTAGTTTTTGGATTATCGCGGCATTCATGTTACTGGAAATTGTTTGTGGCTGGCTCTTTCATTCCCTTACGCTCATGTCCGACGGTTTTCACATGCTATCCGATGCCGTTTCCCTGGGGCTTTCGGCATTTGCCATCTCCTTGGGAGCACGAAGAGCCACGGTCGCAAAAACATTTGGCTTCAAACGTTTTGAAATTTTAGCCGCATTCGGAAATGGGCTGACCTTAGTCTTACTCTCCCTAATGATTTTGGTACAGGCCATCACACGTCTTTTCCATCCAATAGTCATCGATGCCAAATCGATGCTATGGGTTGCCAGTCTCGGTTTACTTGTCAATATCGGCATTGCCTGGTGGTTACATCAGGGTGAAGACGAAAAAACCTTGAATGAAGAAAGCGCCTTCCTCCATGTCTTGGGTGATTTAGGCGCGTCCCTGGCAGCGATCGTTGCGGGTATTCTTATCATCACCCGAGGTTGGACTTGGTCCGACCCCGTGCTCAGTATGGTGATTGCCATCGTTATTGCCGTCGGTGGCTTTCGGGTGATGCAACGAAGTGGCCATATCCTCGTTGAAGGAACCCCTGAAGGCGTAGAGTTGGAATCTGTACGGGTCTCCATTCTGACCAACCAACAAGTGCGAAATGTCCATGATTTACATATGTGGACGATGAATGGCCGTGACCTCTATCTCAGCGCACATATTGAAACCGATCCAGGAGAATCCACCGAAAAGGCAGTCATGGCAGCCTTGACCGAAAGCCTGACCCGGGATTTCCACGTGAATCACCTCACTTTGCAGGTTGGTCATTGTGTTGAAGCCGATTGCTTGAATAATTGCGAATCTGCATAGACCTCTTTTTTCCTCTACAGTCCCCCATCCCTTTTTCCTAAGTTTACCCTTATATGGCACTAATGGACTTTTTCAAACCGCATTGGAAACACAGCAACCCGGCCGTTCGCGCAGCCTCAATTCGATCCCTCGAAGAGGACCAGCAACCGCTATTGCTCACAATATCTCTAGAAGACGCTGATCCAGTTAATCGGCTGGCTGCTGCGCGCAAAATCAAGGATGGCGATCTGCTCAAGAAATTGCGCGATCGAACCCAGGATAAAGGCATCAAAGACCATGCCCAAAAAGCATGGATTGAAAGTCAAATCCAAATCGCCAAATCGGAGGCAAAGGATTCGACCGCCATTGCCAGATGCGGAGCGGCCTTAGATGCCATCGGTGAGGATCAACGCGCGCTGGAAGACATTGTTCACAATGCCCTTTCCTTAGAAATCCGTAAACTCGCATTCCCAAAATTAAAACACGGTGGGGCTTTTCAATCTGTTGCGATGAAAGAATCCGATGACCGTTTGGCTTTAATGGCCTTGGCCAAAGTTACGCGAGAATCCCATTTAGAGAGCTTGACCAAAAATGCCGCTTGCAAGGCCGTTCGCATTGCCGCCAAAGCGAGATTAAAAACCGTCGCGACCCCAAAGGGACCGGATATTGCAACGGTGAATCGCGCCAAGTTAGGCTTAGTCCTAAGTGTCGCTGACCGCGCCATCGCTTCGCTTGAAGGCCCGGCCAGCCAACATGATTGGGAAAAGAACAACTCCCAAATTGATGATGCAGAATCCGCCCTTGCTGAATTAATGGCCGGAGGTTCGCAACCCGAGGCTCCGAGGTTGGCTCGCTTCCGCGAAGCCATTTCCAGCTATCGCGCACGATATGCACTCTGGCGTCATGAGCGCAGTGAGCGCGAAGAAAAAGAAAAGCAGGCGCAGGAAAACCGTACCCAAAAAGAAGAGCTCTGCATTCGACTCGAGGTTCTTTGGAATTCAGGCGCTTCCACTGAAGTGGTAGATGCGGAGGGCAATTTCTCGGAAAGTGCCGAGATGGGTGAAATTCGATCCTTGAAAGAAAAATTTCAGGGCCTCGGCGTGGC
>JAYVCH010000312.1:0-6467 GCA_043750055.1 Fibrobacteria bacterium | reverse complement strand
CGAACACGATTCCTTTTTGGAGAGTGGCTCATTATTTGGAATATCCTGGAATTGAGTATTGGCAAATGCATAATGATCCTTTGGCCCATTTTGAATTGTTGGAACGGGAGAAGTCGGCTTTAAGTTTTGGTATTCATGCTATTTTCGGATACAAACATGTCGATGCCCACTTACCCCTAATCTGGAATTGGAATCCAGGCCTTAGCCCTGCCACGAAATCGACTCGCTATCTTTTCGCTAACCGCGACCTTTCAATTTATCAAGGCGATAGCTTAAAAATTCTCGGTCAATTTAAAGGCATGAATGCTTATGAACTATCCAATTGGCGGCCTAGAATCGAAAAAATAAACTTCGATGCAAAAAATCCTAATGTAAATGAGGATACCATCAAGCCCGTCTGCCCAAGCGGATATTCAGGCTATCACGGAATATGCGTAGAAGAAAAACAGGACGGCACTTTCAAAATTTTAGGAATATTTAAAGTTGGCGATACGGTTTTAGTGCGAGAAAGAGCGTACAGGGGATGGCGCTATCGGCAAGCGGATGGGGCTTGGAAAAACGCCCCAGAATCTAAGGACCATTTTCTTGCTCTACCCATCCTTAAAAATTCCACCTCCGTGGATTTAGAATTTTTTCCTTTAGATTTTTATGAACTATTGGCCGGCTGTTTACTTCTCACCGTATTGCTTCCGATTTTATTTCTTTCTTTTAAAAAAAGTCTGAAATAAAATCGAAAGGCTTTTAGAGGAGCTTATTTCTTTTTCGACGCTTTTGACGTATCCGTTTTTGCAGCCTTGGTGGAATCAGGTTTAGTCATCGCTGCCGAGGTTGAATCTGGAGTTTTTACCTCGGTCGTATCCACTTTATTCTCTTTTGTCACAGTAATTTCAACTTGCTGATATATAGGAGGATCGTAAGGAACATGATTGCCTTTAGCAAATTGCAGAATCAAGGTATGCTTGCCTAAGGGTAAATCCAAAAGACTTTCACTTTGACCGGCGCCATAATGAATATGCTTTTCATCTTTATTCATCGGTTCCGATGGTGATGCCAAAGAGGCATCGACAATAATATGAAAATGACCATGACCTTCGGTTACCCCCAACGTTGCCGGTTCCACAATCAAGTTCTCAGCCTTCATTTGAACTCTAAAAGGACTTTCAATACTTGCCCCATCTTGTAAGTTTCCAAAAAAAACTTTTTTAGTTCCTCCTCCACCGCATCCTACCAGCAAAATCGCAAAAACCGAAGTTAAAACCGCAATTGCTATCAAAGCACTTTTTTTCATTAAACGTTGCATATATATCCTTTTTTTATCCTTAAACTGAATTTTTTAAGGATTTGTTATAAACTTAAATTTTAATTTTCAAACTCTCTTCTACTCACATACTGTTGATTTGAATTTGACTTGATTCACTAGTTTTCAACAAAATCCTTTTACAATGTTGATATACCCTCCTTATTTCTTTATTTTCAATACTTACTCACAACTCTATGTTTAAAAGTAAGGTTTTTAAAGTCCAAATCCTAATAGGGTGTTAGTTTATGTTTGAAAAATCTTTTCCCTATCTATTCACTCTATTTATCAATATTCAGTTCAGCCCCTTCCTTATTTATTCAACGTTTCCACACCTATTATAAAGTCAGGTATTTTCCTTACTTAAAGAAGAAAAAACATCTTTTCAACGCTAATTCACGAGTCTAATTCCTATTCCTTTATTTATATAGATCAAGGATCAATAGGAGAAGAGACAACCAATAGATGGGGTTACTCCCTTGTTTCTCAACTTTCAGATATTAAGCTTTGATTTCGTTTTAATCCCTCTCCAAGCTCCCGGGCACTTTAAAATGACTCTCCAAGGTATCAACTAACGGGCAAGAAGTAAAAAAGCCGCCTATAGGGTTCCGGATCAAAAATCAGCTTTGATTTTTAATTTCGATTTAAAAGAAGATTTATCCACAAAGGGGAAAAGAGGACGCTCTTTAGAAGAACTTCTCCCCTTTTAATTCACGGTGGATTAGACTTTTTTTAACAAAATATCCAACAAGTCATCGGTGGTTAAGTTTTCGGCTTCTGCTTGGAAATTGAGAAGTACGCGATGATTCAATGCTGATTTAAAGAGATGTCTTAAATCTTCCTCTACAGGAGTTGGACGTCCATGTAGGAGCGCGCGAGCTTTGGCTGCTAAAACAAAAAATTGGATTGCCCTAGGTCCAGCTCCCCATTTTACATATTTCGAAACTTCTTTATGTGGATTATCAGAAGTAGGCCGAGTTGCACGAACCAATTTAACTGCCATTTCAAAAATATGGTCGGAGACGGACATGGTCATGACTCTATCTTGTAATTCTAGGATTTGAGATTTATCTAAAACCGGCTGGATCTTTTCAGTCATTTTTCCAGTGTGCTTTTTGACTATCGCCAATTCTTGGTCATAGGTAGGATAATCTAATTTCAGGGCGAATAAAAAACGATCTAACTGTGCTTCAGGAAGGGGGTAGGTGCCTTCTTGTTCAATGGGATTTTGGGTTGCTAAAACCATAAATGGTTCATCGAGTTTTTCAGTGCGTCCAAAAACAGTAACGATTTTTTCTTGCATCGATTGGAGTAATGCAGCCTGGGTTTTTGGTGGAGTACGATTGATTTCATCTGCTAAAAGAATTTGGGTAAAAACAGGACCATGGATGAAAACAAGTTCTCGCGTTCCCGTGCTTTTATTTTCCTGAAGAATTTCCGTTCCTAAAATATCCGAAGGCATAAGATCAGGAGTGAATTGGATGCGATTGAAATGCAGACTTAACGCTTGGGAGAAACTATTGACCATGGTGGTTTTGGCCATACCGGGAACACCGACAAGTAAAACATGGCCACGACACAAAAGGGAGATTAAAATTTTTTCCAGGACTTCTTCCTGGCCAACGATAACCTTAGACACTTCTTTTTGAAAGCGTTGGAGCATGCCGGGAATTTCCTCAAGGGTTATCGGCATTGAAAACTCCAGTTGATAATATTAATGTTTAATTTTTTCGACGAATTTTCGACGAGCATCAGCGCGCAAAATGGCTTTTTTAGCCTGAACTTTTTCTAAAGCAGCTTCTGCAGGGTTGGTGAGAATATTTTGAGCGCGAAGTTTTGCAGCCTCTACTCGCTTCATATCTATTTCTTCTGAAGTCTCAATTGCCTCAGCGAGAATTACGCCTTGATTCTTATGAAATTCTAAAAAGCCGCCGGCTACATGATAGTAGGTTTCTTTATGAGCAATTTTTAGTCGCAATTCACCTGGTACCAAGCTTGCTAAAATCGGCGCATGATCCTTCAGAATTTCAAAAGGACC
Organism: Fibrobacteria bacterium; assembly: GCA_043750055.1. Classification (GTDB taxonomy): domain Bacteria; phylum Fibrobacterota; class Fibrobacteria; order UBA11236; family UBA11236; genus Chersky-265. The sequence goes on along the minus strand of JAYVCH010000312.1, from coordinate 3,132 downwards.
GGCAGCGCCAGGAATGAGAATTCCATCCACTTCCCCATCAAAAACGGCCTTGTCTGGGGTCAGTATTTGCAACTTCATGTAAGGGTCTTGGCTTTTGCAACGGCTTCTTCAATGGATCCGACCATGTAGAAGGCATTTTCAGGAAGGTCATCATGTTTTCCATCTAAAATTTCTTTGAAGGAACGAATGGTGTCTTCCAATTTCACGAACTTTCCAGGAATGGAGGTAAAGGTTTCCGCCACGCTGAAAGGCTGCGATAGGAACTTTTGAATACGACGCGCGCGGTTTACAATATTGCGATCGTCAGCGGACAATTCATCCATTCCTAAGATGGCGATAATGTCCATCAATTCTTTGTAGCGCTGGAGAATTGCTTGCACGCCACGGGCAACATTATAATGTTCGTCTCCGATGATCAAAGGATCGAGAATGCGTGAAGTAGATTCAAGCGGATCTACAGCAGGGTAAATTCCCATTTCCGAAATAGCACGGGACAAATTGGTGGTGGCATCCAAGTGGGCGAATGTCGTTGCCGGCGCCGGATCCGTATAATCATCCGCAGGAACGTAAATAGCTTGAATGGATGTGATCGATCCCGTTAAGGTTGAAGTCACGCGTTCTTGTAAGTCGCCCATTTCTGTCGCCAAAGTAGGTTGATAACCCACGGCGGATGGAATACGACCAAGCAAGGCGGATACTTCCGAACCGGCCTGAGTGAATCGGAACATATTGTCTACAAAGAGAAGCACGTCTTGGCTCTTGTCATCACGGAAGTATTCTGCTTGGGTCAAGGCGGTCAACGCTACGCGTGCGCGCGCTCCCGGGGGCTCGTTCATTTGACCATAGACGAGACAGGTTTTTTCAAGCACGCCCGATTCTTTCATTTCGCCGTACAGAGCCGTTCCTTCACGAGTTCTTTCTCCCACACCCGCAAATACAGAGTAACCGCCGTGATGTTTAGCAATATTATTAATGAGCTCCATGATAATAACGGTTTTGCCGACACCGGCACCACCAAACAATCCAATTTTTCCGCCTTTCACATAAGGAGCCAAAAGATCCACAACTTTGATACCCGTTACGAGAATCTCGGACTTGGTGCTTTGATTGGTGAATGCGGGAGGAGCTTTATGAATAGGATCAAGACGAACGCTGGTGATGGGTCCACATTGGTCAATGGGATCTCCAGTAACATTCAAGATGCGTCCCAAAACCCCTTCGCCTACCGGCACGGAAATGGGCGCAAGAGTATTCAATACTTTGTTGCCGCGAACCAAACCATCGGTTGAATCCATGGCAATGGCGCGAATCGTATTCTCACCGATATGCAAGGACACTTCCAAAGTCAAATTATTTTCACCTGGACCAATAGTCGGGTTAGTGGTTTTCAGTGCGGTGAGGATGGGAGGCAATGAGCCGCCATCCTCAAACTTTACATCCACGACCGGACCCAGCACCTGGGTAATCACTCCGTAATTGTTCTGTGCCATGCTATCTCCTAAATTCCTTTTATGTTCCGGCTCTGCAATCAGCGAGAATGCTTAGCCCTTCAAAGCTTCAGCGCCGGAAACGATTTCAATCAATTCCTTGGTGATCGCGGCCTGACGGGCGCGGTTCATCTTCAAGGTTAACGATCCAATTAATTCCTTGGTATTCTTGGTGGCCGCATCCATGGCGGTCATTCGTGCCGTGTGTTCGCCTACGGCATTTTCAAGCAAGCTGCGAAATACCTGAATAGTCACAAGCTGAGGCAAAAGTTCATTGAACACTTCCGCTGGATTCGGTTCCACGATATAGTCGAGCTTGTAAAGTCCGGGTTCAAGCCCACCCGATGGTTTTTCCTTTTTTGCCACCTTGGCCGGTTTCGGAAAAGGCAGGAGTTGAACAGAAACAGGTGTCTGACTCAAAATCGAGTTGTAACGATTATACACCAAAAAGACTTGATCCACTTCACCAGAGATAAAAGCTTTAATCGCATTTTGCGCAATTTCAACCGCCCCAGAAAAAGTGGGGATGTTGGTGAGACTATCCGTACCCTTGGCGACGGGATATTTATTTCGGATGATGAAATCTTTAGTACGACGTCCCAAGCCTACGGATTCCGTAGGCTTGGTGGAGTCGATGGTACGCACATAATATTTGATCAAATTATTGTTGAAGCTGCCGCACAATCCGCGGTCCGATGCCAACACGTAATAGCGGACGGTTTGACGGGCCCCGCCTTCTTTGGGCTCGCGCACTTTCATCAGCGGATGATCGAGATCGTCAAAGGAGGCTGTGACCTGCTCTAACAATTCTTGCATTTTTTGATAATAAGGGCGGGTCTTGTTGAAAGCATCTTGGGCACGGCGCAAACGTGCGGCTGAAACCATTTTCATGGCCGAGGTGATTTTGCTCGTGTTCTGAAGACTTTTAATCCTCAGTCGGAGTTCTTTAATTGTCGGCATGGTTTTTTCTTAGTTGCGACCTTTGCTTATTCTCTTATGAGAATTGCTTGCCGAACTCCTCCAACGCTTTTTTCACTTCTGCGGTTAAATCATCGTCGAGTTTCTTTTTCGCCTCGATGGTATCGATGAGTTTGGGATACTTGGTATCAAGGAACATGAACAACTGTTCTTCATAGGCGGCCATTTTCGCGACCGGAACTTCGTCGGCATAACCATTCATACCCGCATAGACGATCATGATGGTTTTACCGATACGATAGGGTACATATTGTCCCTGACGTAAAATGCGCATCATGCGTTCGCCGCGAGCCAATTGGCGCTGGGTCGCTTTGTCCAAGTCTGAGGCGAACTGGGCGAAGGCGGCCAAGTTACGATACTGAGCCAAGGTGATACGTAACGGACCCGTTACCTGTTTAGTCGCTTTAATCTGAGCATCGCCGCCAACGCGGGAAACGGACAACCCTACGTCCACGGCGGGTCGTTGACCGGCATTGAACTGATTGGTGTCCAAGAAAATCTGACCATCGGTAATCGAAATCACGTTGGTTGGAATATACGCCGAGACGTCCCCAGCCTGCGTTTCGATGATGGGGAGCGCGGTAAGCGATCCGCCGCCTTCTTTTTCCGACATTTTGGCTGCGCGCTCGAGCAAGCGAGAGTGCAGATAAAACACATCGCCGGGAAA
>JAYVCH010000311.1:0-3039 GCA_043750055.1 Fibrobacteria bacterium | reverse complement strand
GGGTATCGATCCCTTTGAAGGCCTAGAATCCGTAGTGTCGGCGCGAGGAAATCTCATTCTTAAAAATGCTTTGGCAGCCTTGGAATGTGAATTCCGAAGTTCTGTGTTTCCGGGGGATCATGAACTCATTTTTGCCGAAGTCGTAGACGGACAAGTTATCCAACCAGAAGACAAACCCTTGTCGCATAGTCGAAAATCGGGTCTCAAATATTGAACGGGGTGGGGGAGTGAGGGTTAGAAGCTCGAAATCTAATTTAAGAATAAGGGCGCAGTTAAGGCAAACTTCTTTGTTGCCGTGAGGGCCTCGGCGCGAATATAGGCCGCACCTGTGGGCGCGGTAATTGAATCAGAAAACTCCATTGGGCCGGATTCAACCCAGTTCCATTGACCAACATTCACCTCTTTGTCGGCCCCTAAATGACCAGCATAAATGTTTAGTTTTTCAAATGCGCCATAGACTGTGATGGAGCGGGCTTCAATTAATATTTTTCCAAGCTCCTGACTCAAGTTTAAGTAAGGCCCATCGGTGCAGAATATCGCTCCTGTCCTTAGCCCTTTTTGAATCCCTTCAATGGTTTTGTCCTGGGATTTTACCACAGTACGGACATTTCCGAAAACATGGTTCCGATTTTGATAGAGGGAAAAAAGCGGAGTTTTAACTCCAATATTTCGATTCAAATCTCCGTGGGCATCATTGGCGCCAATGGGGTAGAGGCGCTTGCCTGTGAGTAGATGTTTGATCCAAAATTTTCGCCCCTCAACAAAATCCCTACCGCGAGTCCCATTCCAAAATTGCAGCCCGTTTATCGGTCGCGTCGTATTGAGAGGGGTTAGGTCTTGGTCATTCCACATTCCTCTTCGGAAAATAAAGCGTTCGAGACTACCTACCTTCACTCGGGGGTGAGCTGCAAAGCAGGGGGTTTCACCCAATCGTTCCAGCACTTGATCGATGGTTAAATCCGGACGATTGTTAAGCCATCGTCTTCCGCCATCGCCTAACCCCGGTAAAAATTCGGGATGCCCTGCAACTAGTAAGTGAACATTTTCGCCTAGGTGATTCCCACAGGAAACCTCTTCACCCGGAATGAGAATAGGTTTGGTTTTATGCGCCGTTTTATTCAGTTCAAAGGCTTCATTTCTATAGGATTGAAAATTTAGAGATGGGTCTGTTCTATCCATATATCTGGTTTTCTGGTAGTAGAAATCATAGGAGTGATCGGTACACACAACGTAGCCTAAACCAAGGGCTTGACCCGCTTCTTGTAAGACTTTAAGTGAAGCCCCAAATTCTACTGGGTCATTGGAATAATCCGAATGACAGTGCAATTCTCCGGCATGCCAATTTTCCGGATGGGGTAGGGGTTGATCCAGAATTAAAATTTGAAGTGAGTCAGGGGCCAACCCAGGAAAGTTGGAATTGAGAAACCTACGGGTTCTTCCGGCAGAATTTTCAACAGTAATACTACCGTTGACCATGACGCAACCAGTGAGTCCGGAAAAATCAATTTCCAAAGGTATGAAGACCAGGTTTTTCTCTGGTCGATTCTCAAGGGATATACTAAGGCGTTTGGACGGTCCGTCCTTCCCCTGAAGGTGCAATTCTATTGACTTTATCGTGGTGGGAAAAAAATCGCCATCTTTGACTATGAGGTAAAAAGTTGGTGTACAGCCTGGTACACAAAAACTTGGGCCATCGATAAAAATTTCAGGCCATCGTTTATAGAGCGGGGACCAAGGAAGCTTGAATTTATAATGAGTTTCAGCGTAGGGGAGACGCGAGGTGAACAGCTTATTTATCCAGAGTTGGTTTGTTCACCCAATCGACATTGGCCAAACGTGGAGCATAAAAGTTATGCATTTTTGTGAGACGACGTTCATCATTCCGCCGGTCTGGAAAACCAATCAGTTCGAACTTCAGCCGACGCTCATCTTTGCGTAAATCCCAAGATCCACCTTTGAATTGGCGGTTGAATGATTCTTCTTTTTGCATTTAGGGACTCCGGAAGCGCTAAGGGTAAAATAAGAATAATTTTCTCTCTGCTCAAAGCATACTCTCCTATCAACATTGAAAACAAATAGGCACAACCTACTTAAAGTTTACATAATATATCTTATGCGTACATTTATAAAGGCTAGGCTGAATTGGTTTTACAAGGATTGTACTTTATTTTTCCTTTAAACTGGTCCATTAAACCCTAAAATTTGTTTGTAGGCAGAATAGAATGTGAACTTTGTATTTCCTTATTTTTCAATAGGTTATGTTTCACGGGAAACCATTAATACCGCAAATTTCAATTATATCTGTTACCAATACTTTGGATACTAGCCAGAATCGGGCAGAAATAAAAAAGCCCCTGGATTTTAATCCAAGGGCTGTATAATGGTTTCAAAAAATTTTAAGCAACCAGGCCCGCCTTAGGTGGGAACTCTGGTTTAGGCATCTGTCGAAATTGATGGTCGATTAATCCCGCCCTTCCCGGGCCAATGGATTCAATCCGGTTGAGGATTCGATTTGCCATGGCTTCAAATAAACCCGGCCGGCTTTCTCTGGGAGCCATAAGGATTTTATTCATGAGGTTCTTGCTGATCTCTTCTGTAAGGAAACTTTCCATATGGATGTTTTGGCTATGGTCCAGTCTACTCACAAGGTCGGTAAACACCGTTTCTATTCGATCCTGGAAGGCTTCAATATCTCGTGCTTTTAAGGCTAACAGACTCCAAACCGCTGATAACGAATTAAAAATATATTGCCGGCCTTCGCGGGGATGTAATGGGGAGTAGAAATACTCTGAGATCACTTCTCCTTCCACCGTTTTGACCATGGACTTACTGACCAGAGATTTACCGGGTTCAAACATTTTTAATCGGGCTGCTTTTTCAACCAGCCCTCCCAATTCCCGATTCACGGGGGGAATAGGACTCTGAGGTGAGTTTGAATCTGAACGCTGCATATTCGGGACCGTAGTGGTTCTATCTCGAGTCCAGACGTTTTCGCCAAGTGAACTGGTATCGAGGTTGAAGGGCCCATCTAAGTTGGCC
>JAYVCH010000310.1:0-7071 GCA_043750055.1 Fibrobacteria bacterium | reverse complement strand
TGCATTGCATGAAAAGTTTGCTGCGCATCCGCGATCCGCTCGACCCTAAAGACGGTCAACGAAATGGGTTGGAAATGGTTGGACAACCTAGTTTGGAGTTTGTGAATACTCAATCGCTATTCCAAATGACTTCGGAGCTTTCTACTCTCATTCACGGATTCAAATATCGGCAACTAAAGCGTCACATTCCATTTTTGTGCCAATATCTTAGGTTTCGACCTTTGTTGTTAAAAGATTTGGAAGATGTGGATGCTTTGGTCCCGGTGCCCATTCACCCCATTCGCTTTCGGGAACGAGGGTATAATCAAGCTGAAGTGATCGCTAGAGAAGTCTCGAAAATTGTTGGTAAACCTGTCATTACCGATCTCTTGGTCAGGAATCGCAATACCAAGTCCCAAACAAAATTAACTCGCGAGGCCCGACGCCAAAATTTAAAGCAAGCCTTTTCGCTTCCGAATTCAAATCGATTAGTAGGTCAAAGAGTGCTTTTGATTGATGATGTGTTTACAACAGGTGCAACTGCCGCTGCCTGCGGTGAACTATTGTGGAAGGCTGGATGCCAATCCGTCCGTTTTTTTAGCCTGGCCAAAGTTGACGTTGTAGAGGGTAGAGGAGACTTCGATTTGGAAATGATGGCTTTGACGGGGTTTTTGACCTAGCTCTATATAAGCCCAGACAACTAAAAAAAAATGGCGGAGGGTGAGAGATTCGAACTCCCAAGCCTTTAGGGCGGCGGTTTTCAAGACCGCTGACTTACCAGTTAGCCTAACCCTCCAAAATGGTAAATCCACTTTTTAGCAGAAAACCAACGGGGTAAAGTTAGCATAACCCCTGTTGGTAAACAATGGCTTTTGGTCTGAATTACACAACCATTGGCGATCCGGTTTTTGTAAAACTCGCTGCACCGTAGGCTCTCAGGAAAAAGCAAAAATGTTAAAATTCCTAAAATATTTTGCGGTAACGGAGGTTGCATATTGGATATAATCGTCCTAGTTCAGTGAATTCCGGCTTGCCGGAATTTGCCCTTAAAGGAGATCGTGATGCGACGTTTGAACCTGAATCGGATTCTTTTCCTAATGCCTTCGGTCCTTATGATGGCCTTTGTTTTTATGCAGTGTGAACCGGGAAAATCTTTGGATCCCACCTTAAAACCTGCGCCAACCGATTCCTCAAAGACGCCCAAAATAGAAGTGGTGTCGTTTCCGACGACGGTGCTACCATCCGATACCGGATCCATTCAACTTTCTATTTCCGATTCCCTTTCAGGCGCAGCGTTAAAATATGCCAAAATTTCGATCACCAGCACTCGATTTGCCATCCTTTCTGGAGCATCGAACACCGCCTTGGATTTAGATTCGGTTCCAGAAGATGGAAAAGTATCGTTCCGAATCTTTTCGTCAACTTCGGGTGAGGGAAGTATCAATATTAAGGTTGTCTCAGGAACTTCGCAGAGAAATAAAGTTATAACGGTTACGGTTACGGAAAAACCAGTGGCTCCCAAAATTAATGAGATCTTGCCTCAAAAGCTGGTTGCCAAGGAAACGACTCTCGTGGTATTTCAAATTGTCGATTCCGCTTTCGACAAACCGCTCTCCAATGCGGTGGTTACGATTTCCAGTACCTTGTTTTCGATTTTTGATTCGAAAAAAGGTGACACCGTTAGTACTGATACCACAGGGGCGGATGGAAAATTATCCTTCCGGGTCTTGTCCCTAATTCCGGGAACGGCCGGCACGCTTCAGGTCAAAGTTAAGACGGCTGCGGGGATATCTCGTCAGATCACCTACACGCTTTCTGTAGCTGAGGAAACGGGCACAGATCGACCAAGGAAAATGGTGTTTACCGCAGTTCGGTCAACTTTAAGAGCCGATGGAAGTGATAGTACGGAAATACGGGTTTTGGTGAAAGACGACAATAACAATCCCTTGGATGGGGAGAAAATTTCCTTTACCGCAACGGGTGGCGTGGTCAGGGCGGAAGCGATTACCGATAAATGGGGCATCGCGAATTCAACTCTAAAATCAGAACGAGTGAATCGATCTGTGATTGTGACTGCGACCCTTGTAAAGACGGGAGCGACGGCACAACAGACTGTGGCTTTTGATGGTGTGACCATTAGCATTGCTCCTCAAAGTCGAATTTTAATGCGTGATAGCATTGACCCCATTCTGTTTGAGATCAGGGATGGAGGAAATACTCCCATGTCAGGTGATTCCTTGGAAATTGTCGTCAAGGGCGCATTTAAAGGATTTGCTCAAGGGGAAAAGGATTCGATGATTATCATTACTGATACTCGAGGCCAATTCAAAACCAGCATCACCAGTCATGAGGCAAAGGATGTTTATATTACGGCCAGAGCCTTGGGCGCAAAAACTCAGGATACAGTCACCTACACGAATAACACGCTAACCCTTTCGGCATCTAAAAGTAGTCTATGGGGTGATGGCATTGATCAGGGTAGTGTCACGGCAACCTTGAAAGATGGTACTGGAAACAACATTAACAACGCAGAATTACGTTGGACTACAACTTTTGGAACTTTTCCCAACAAACCCTTTGTTTCAACCGTAAATGGTGCAGGTAGCATTATTCTAAAAAGTTCGCCGGGTTCGGGCCTAGCAACCGTAAATGTAGAAGCCTATAACAAGGATGGAAGTGGCAATCGATCATTACTCGCAAGCGGCGCTATCACAATTCCAATTAAAGCGTTGGCAGTAGCTCGTCTTGAGCTAAAGGTTACCCCAGACAATATCCCTGTTAAGATAGGTGAGGCGAGATTAATCGCGCAGGCATTTGATAGCGCAAATAATGTTATGACGGGAGTTTTGGTCAGCTTTAGGTTGGTCAAGGGAGCGGGTGGAGGCGATGAAGTTATTACGCCACCAGTTGATTTCACCAAGGCTGGACAAGCAGAGGCCGTACTAAAAGCGGGTGGTGTCATCAGTTTGTACCGCGGAGTAAAATTGGCCGCTATCGCTTTGGATATTTCCGGGACCGATACTTTGGTTATCGCCTCATCCGATACAGTTGGATTAACAATTTCCGGCCCACCAAGTAAAGTGAGTGTGGGTGTGAATATTTTGAAAGGGATTAACGAGAATGACGGAACGTTTGGACTTCCTTGTGCTGCGGTTGTGACCGATGTCAACGGTAATTTGGTTGCGGATGGAACGCCTGTTAATTTCAGTACTACGCCAATTGCTGCTTGGTATTCGGGACCCAGTTATCGTCTCACCGACAAGTCGCCTTATTATGAACTGGGATTTGATACGGTTTGGTATGAGCTACCATGGGGGGATTATAACAACAATAAAAAACTAGACCCCGATGAGTTGAAATCCGTCCGCTTTTCGAATCGACCCGCACGAGGAGAGGATATTGATGGAAATGGGGTCATCAATTTGCCTCCTGATAGTTACGAGGATATTAATGGCAACGGTGTTTGGGATGGAACCAATGCAGAGCCTTTGGTTCCAAACGCTCCCATTGACACCGCGACGGGTCGGGTTCCATTTGTGGATTTCAATAAAAATGGCAAACGCGATACCGTGGAACCCTTCCTTAGTGGAGGAGATGTCAACCACGACGGTATTTGCCAATGCACGGGACAATTGGATGCACAAGGAAATTTGTATGAAGAAACCCATTTTGGCAGTAGTTCAGGCCATCCTTTCCCAGGAGAAGTTTCAGTTGGCGTCACACGCCAAATTGAAACAGTAGGTGGTAAAGCGGTTACCAAAATAATCTACGTTCAGTCAATGGCTACGCATGTATCGGTTCGCTTAACGGCAGAATCGAATGGAATCCGATCTTTTGTGGAAACCTATCTTCCTATCATCAAGGAAAATTAAACAAGGCCGTTATGAAAAATTACATTACAGCCCTCGCGTTTTTTTTGCCCGCACTCGGATTCGGATTTCCTCCTGGATCTCCCATGTCGGAATTCGGACCCTCCCAAGTTTCCTTGGGAGTTTTTTATGATCATTCTGGACAGGATCTTTATCTCGATAATTATCCCTCAATTTTAAATTCTACCGGTTTCAGCCTCGATTATGCGCCTTGGAGTTTGATCCAGGTTGGAGTGTTTGGAGGCGGGGGTGAGCTCGATGTGGCCGTCCCCGATCCCTCGGTGGCGGATACTTCCATTCATTCTTTTAACACGGACTACAGCCCTTATGGAGGTGCTTCAGGAAAACTCTCGACTCCACGATTTGCATATAATACGACACGTGCTGTCGCCTTTGGTTCGGCGGCCTTTTTGAAAAGCTCCGATGTGAATGGGAATTCCAGGCAGGCCGCTATTTACAATGCGGGGCTTTCCATTCAAATAATGATTTGGGATAAATTGAATTTGGCGATTGGGGGGGAATTTTATGCCTGGGACGGGACCCAAACTAAAAAAGGGACATCCCTCTCTGAACCCTTTGGACTTTCTGAAATCAATGGGGTTGTAGACCATCTCCGCGGAGTCATCGGCGTAGAGTATTTCTTTAAAGGGAAAAATCGACCCTTCATAAGTATTGCTTTTCGTCCTACCGGTAATATTGGTTGGCATGATAATTTAGGACTCCGAAACGCTTCGATATCGATTTCATTGGGGGCTATGGCAAGCTTGGGTAAACTCAAACCGGAGACGGAGGAGGACGATCCCGCTATATTAGATCCCTAAGTCTTTTTAACTGGAAAGTAGCCAATCCTCGACAATGTCGAGGAAAAGTTCTCCATCTCGCTTACCACTTTCGATAAGCTCTTTCGCGTACTCAGAATCGAACAGCAGGTAGCTTAGAAGTTCCTGAGAAATCCATCCTCCAAAAAGGTATCGCAATGTTTTTGGAAACCTTTTCCGGTATTTTGAGGCAATCATTCCAAAGTCCAACATGGGACCGACTCTACATAAGTCGATAACGCGAACATCTCGATCAGCTTCATTTACTTTGGTGGCGAGTAAGTTAATCCGATTCAAAAATTGGGAATCAATGTCTACCGCGTCCAAGAACATAGAGTCTAGCATGGTGGCGGCGATTCGTCCCAGGGTAGGGGCAACATTGGTTTTTTGCTCGTATGAATCGCCGCGTAGACTGATATTGATGATTCGTTCGGCACCCAATCGAATGGCAGCGTTGAGCGGAGTCATATTTCTTAATGACCCGTCTCCGTAATAGTGGCCATCCATAATTACAGGCGAGAAAATTAATGGCACGGCGCAGGAGGCCATGATATGTTCAATGGTCAATGAGGTACGAACGCCACGGACTGTGGGGCGCTCCCAAGAGGGGCAAACTTCTCGCGTTTGGAAGAAGGTCACATTTTTCATGTCCGTATAATCAAAACAACTAATCGCTAGGGAGTGGTCAGGAAGGGTTCGCAGGCGTTGTTGGACTTGGCCCATATCGGTGTTGCGTCGCAGAAAGTCATAGAGTGGTGCGGTGCTGAGGACAGAATTGATCAAATTTGAATCACGTTGGTAATTTTTTTGATGTCGCGAGGATCGGAGTAGTCGAAACAGGTTACGAGCCACGGCCCTAAAATCGGATTCGAAAATCTGATTTGGAGTCAGTGTTGACCAAAGGTCTTCTATGGCTTCTACACCTGTAGCATAATTGGGCGCAGACTGCATGAGCCGAACGGCATTGATGGCCCCGGCTGAAACGCCGACAATAATTTCAATATTTCCATTGCGTCGGAAAATATCTTTCCATGCTGAAAGGATTCCGGCTTGATAAGCGCCGCGTGCCCCGCCACCACTCAGAATTAATGCAACTTTTTTTCTAGCCATAGTCTCTGATCACAAGTTTCTCATACTGCACGGTAGGACATTTCCAATTTTTTTGCTTTCTCCAAGGCAATCAGCCAATCCCGAATGATAAGTGCCGCCAGTTGACTCGCATGAATAGTGGAATATTCTCTATGCACAAGCATAATGGAAAAGGCCAATCCATGGGAAGGGTTATCTTTAAGTTTTACATAACCAATAAACCAGTCGAACCGACCCGGTGTTTCTTGGCCATCCAGTGAACCTGTTTTTCCACCCACTTCAATTCGTTCCATTTGATTTGCCTTGAGGGTGGAATGGAACCCTTTTCTAGCTGTTCCCACACGCACCGTCGCTTCCATCAAGGATTGAAGTCTAGGGAGATTTTGCGCGGAGAGAAAGGTGCTGCCATTGTCTTGATTGACTTCAAGTTCTTTTCCCGAAGTGAGATCGGTGATGCTATGGATGAATTTGCAGTCGCGTAACTTTCCATCATCGCCAGCACCTCTGGCGATTTCAAGAGCATGCCACGGTGAAATGGTAGTCTTGGTAGTAAATCCACAAGAGGCTTCAGCCAAGGAATATCCAGTATCAGGGAAATCAATTCGACTTTGGGCCACTCCTTCCGGAAGTAAAGGACGGTTGAAGCCCAGTTTTTGTGCTTGGGATCTTAATGCAGCCGGCCCCATGGACAATCCCAACAAGGCAAAGGCTGGATTTACGGATTTGGAAAATGCTTCTTCGAGAGTGATTTTTACTTGGCGTCCCGGCCTATCGAGATGAAGCTGACTCCTATAGAGTGTGTGGTAGGAGCCCCACTGGGGTATACTATCCGTTACAAATTTATGATTACACTCAAGGGCTGAAATAGCGGTTAAAATTTTGATGAGGGATGCAGCAGGAAAACCGGAGCCAAAAGCAATTTTTGGCTTGTTACTTATTGTCGAATCTTCCCGTTCGCCCAAACCTAAGATATGGCCCGATTTTAAATCCGAGATCAGGATGACACCCGTTTCAGGACGGTAGCGTTCCAGATAAACTTTTATGCGGGCATTGAGCAAGGAATCGGGCGAATATGTGGCAACTATAGCATTGCCTTTAAAACTGAAAGTATCTGGGTTGGGATAATTTCGAAGCGGCGCTTGCCATTCAACCGACAAGTTTTTGGATCTAGAAGTGCTTAAGGTTGAAACAAGTTTTTCAGATTCTTGTGGAGGGCTAGGGTTGTTTTTGGGATGGTATTTAAGGGAAGCGATTTTTACTAATCCGAAAAGGGTAACGGCAATACCCAATAGGGTTCCGTAGGGAAGAATTGTCGT
>JAYVCH010000309.1:0-4733 GCA_043750055.1 Fibrobacteria bacterium | reverse complement strand
CAAGACAAAATATTTCACGCCGGTGACTTCGTTATTTTTGAATCTGCTTTTACACCCCCTGGAATGGTCTCCATGATTGACGAGCATTCGGGCAATATTCCTCAAGATTATGCAAAATCCTGGATCCCGCAATTGCATCAATTGATGGATTTATTTGGCGACTTTAACGCCTCGTTAGAAGCCTTTCGATATGGTTTAGGTTCACCAAACTCAGGCGCACCCCAAGGCTATTTCGAAAGGTTCAAGAGTTGGGAAGAATGTACCCTTGCCGTGTTAATGCTTAAAAAAGCTGGCAAGGTATGGGATGGGACAACCTGGATCCAGAACGTTAACTAATCGGATTATAGTCTAGATATCAATAATTCCCGCTGAAAAATCATTTCTTTCGGTAAATGTTCATAGAGTTGTACGAATAATTCGTCTTGGGATATGACCTCACGTTTCCAGGCATCGATATCAATGTTTTGAATGGCCTCAAAACTTTTCTGATCGAACCCCGCCATATCAGAAATGTCAAACTCCTCTGCGAGTGGCATCCAACCCAAAGGAGATTCGGCCGCAGCTCTTTGACCTCGGCTTCTTTCCACGATCCATTTAAGCACACGCATATTCTCCCCAAAACCAGGCCACATAAACTTGTCATCAGCTCCTTTACGGAACCAGTTCACGTGAAAAAACAAAGGCGGATTGCGGATTAACTTTCTCATCTTAAGCCAGTGAGCGAAATAGTCCCCCATGTTATAACCACAGAAGGGCAACATGGCCATGGGATCACGGCGCACCTGACCGACTTTTCCTTCGGCTGCTGCAGTCGTTTCCGAGCCCATGGTTGCTCCCAAATACACTCCGTGAATCCAATTGAAGGCTTGCAAAATTAGGGGCACATTCGATGCCCTGCGGCCCCCGAAAATAATCGCGCTGATAGGCACACCAGCGGGATCTTCCCAAAGGGGATCGATGGAAGGGCATTGCGATGCAGGCGCGGTGAAGCGTGAATTTGGATGCGCTGCAGGCTTATCCGAACCAGGCTTCCAGAGATTTCCACGCCAATCTAAAATCTCACCCTCCGGTACTGGTCCCATGCCTTCCCACCAAACATCTTTATCAGCCGTAAGCGCCACATTGGTGAATATGGTATTTTTAGCAAGACTGACCATCGCATTGGGATTGGACTCCCAATTGGTTCCCGGAGCCACGCCAAAAAAACCCGCCTCAGGATTTATGGCACGGAGGCGCCCATCTGAACCGGGTTTGAGCCAAGCGATATCATCTCCGACAGTTGAAATTTTCCAGCCTGACAACTCTTTAGGAGGCACAAGCATGGCAAAATTAGTTTTACCACATTGACTTGGAAAAGCCGCTGTCACATACGTTTTCTCGCCTTGAGGTGATTGCACACCCAAGATGAGCATATGCTCCGCGAGCCAGCCTTCATCTCGACCAATCGCAGAAGCGATACGAAGAGCGAAACATTTTTTTCCGAGTAAGGCGTTGCCGCCGTACCCGCTTCCAAAGGACCATATCGATCGTTCCTCCGGGAAATGAACAATATGTTTTTCAGCCGGATTACAAGGCCAAGCGTCATCTGCCTGACCTGCAGCCAACGGTTGACCAACAGAGTGAAGGCATTTTACGAACTCCCCGTTACCCAGAACCTTCATAGCCCCATCGCCCATGCGCGTCATAATCCGCATATTGCATGCCACATAGGCTGAATCCGTAACCTTCACCCCGATACGGGCAATATTAGAACCCAAAGGGCCCATGCTAAACGGAATGACGTACATGGTTCTTCCCCGCATACATCCACGAAATAATCCTACCATTTTCACTTTCATTTCTGCCGGAGCCCGCCAGTTATTGGTCGGGCCCGCATCTTCCGCGCGTCGAGAACAAATGAATGTGCGCTCTTCCGAGCGAGCAACGTCTTCGGGATGGGACCGTGCATAGAAACTTCCTGGGCGCTTGGTGGGATTCAAGCGTGTGAAAGTGCCAGTTTTGACTAGCCCTTCGGCAAGTCGATCAAATTCATCTTGAGATCCATTGCACCATTCCACCGAATCAGGCTGGCACAGTTCTGTCATTTCTTTAATCCACGCGTCCAATTCAAAATTCACGCTCATTCGGCCTCCAGATCCTGTCCCTTTTTCGGGAATTCGGATCCTGTTTTTGTTCTGACTAAAAGTACCTTTGTTTTAGGGTATGTGACTATTTTTATGTTTGGTTTATCGCTTAGGAGAAATCATAAATGTCCAATATTCTTTCCCGTGAAACCTTACTCTCCGACATTCGCGACAGTATTTCCAAGGCCACGAATCCTGATGCAGGATTAGACTCGGCATTGGAAAAAATCCTCACGGCCTTCCAATGCCCAGTCGGAACAATTCATATTCTCGACAACGCTTCTTCTCTTTTACTCATTCGAGCTCGCCGAGGAATTCCTGACTTCATTCTAGATAAGGTTAAAGCGATCCCAATTGGAAAGGGCATGGCCGGTATTGCAGCAGAAAGAAAGCAACCCGTTCAGATTTGCAATTTACAAACGGATGCATCCGGAGTCGCCAAGCCCGGTGCTAAAGAAACCAAAATGGAGGGCTCGATAACTGTCCCCATGCTTGTTGCAGGGGAATTAAAGGGAACCCTTGGCGTTGCCAAGCCAATCCCCTATGAGTTTTCGGATTTGGAAAGTGACCTACTCATGGAAGCTGCGGCGTTAATCGCCACACTCACGAAATAACGCCCTGGAAAAAATTTAGAGGGCCGCCTTTGTCAAAAGGCGCGCTTTCGTAAGAAGGCGCGCTTTCGTCAGAAGGCGCGCTTTCCCAGGTTGACGCCTTTTTTTTCCAAAATCCCGTCGGTATTGATAATGATATTAAGGGGCAAAGGTCGATTGGAGTAATAACCACGAACTTCCGGACCGACCATCCCCACCATCCAATCCATATGATATTTCATAACAGATTGTTGCACCTCCGATAACTCGGTGTCAGTTGTTAAACTCAGGATCTGCCAATTTTTATTTCGAAAGGACTTGTTGAATTCGCTGACGTCTTTCATGTTTTCCAAACACGTTTTACAAAGGGAAGACCAGAATTGAATCATGACTTTTTTCTTTCCGCGGAATTCAGAAATACGCATAGTATCTCCATCCAGGTTCACAAAGCGAAGATCAGGGGCGGGATGCCCTTCCAAAGCCTTGAAAGTCGCAGCAGTCGCATCGTATTTAGGAAGACGGTTCAATTGCAATCCGGATCCATCTTCTTCCACGGATAAAAGTTCATAAGTTTCGGAGTTAATGGAAAAGCGGAAGGGCTTATCGCCACTGGGAAGGACAAAGCCGTCACCCTCCAAGGATTTATCCAATACACCATCACCATCCCAGTCCATTAGGAATCGGTCGGACCCGTTCATCCGAAATTTTCCATCGCCATCGAAATCACAAATCCCAATCAAACGATCCTTTCCACCTTGAGAAAGGGACCCGGTCGCCATATCCTCCACTTTTAGACGCACGGGATCTTCCTGACAGAGGGCCCAAGGGATAGAGCTCTTGAGATCTTCACAACGGCTCTTCCAAGCTTCCGCCTTGAATCCTGACCGGCATAGGGTGATGGGGTCGCTTCCTCCCCCCGTCCTTTCCAGGGTAACACAGGAGTCACCCTTCCGCCAAAACTGGGAGAGCCCATCATTTACTAGGTCTTCATCATTGTTAAGGTCGGCAAAAACGGAATCCCCTTCCGAGGTCTTATTCAATGCCAAGGTCAAGATGGGATCCCCACCTTGTATTCGAAGCCCTTTGATGGAAAGAAAACGAAGATCCGCTAACGGTTTATTTCGAGGCAAGGTAACCTTTTCATCCGGTTCGACTCGGGGAATTAAAACGGCATCACAATGAGGATTTTTGCCCGAACTTCCTGAACAATCAAGAAAATCTCCGGGACCGGGCTCATGTGTATCAAAGGTCCTGCGATTCAATGGTATGTGAGTCCCGGGTTGGAAGGACCGCGAAGGAGAGGGTTTCAAAAAATCGGCCAGGACCGGCGAATCTATGATTTTTTCTGAATGTGAGATAGAGCTAGAATTCGTTTTTGCAGAAAGGTGATCCTTTTCCAAAGGTTTCCCAAACCCAAAGTTGGTAAGGAAAAAAACAAGCGCCAAAACCGCCCCATTTTTAGAATTCAAACTAGCTGCATGCATTGTGATTGATGATAATGTTTGGGGTAATTTTAGTCAAGCGACTAAAAAATTTTCGCTTTCCGAAATAGAACCGTTCGTTCGTCTTTGAAATGAAACCGAGCAAGCAGTTAGATTTAACATGGATCAGACCGGCTCCACTTTCAACTCAAGGAGAAAAAAAATAAAAGATTTCCTGTATTTATTCAAAGGCCAGGAGCGCATCCATTCTAAAATGTCCTCTGATCAAATGCAAAAGCATATTGAAGAGCGGGGAGTTAGGATTCAAGGTTTGGCCAAAGCAGGGCGAGACAAGGCGGCGATCCCTTAGAGGCTGTTGGAAAAACCGTAAGAGGTCCGCCGATATCGGTTACCGATGGACCCTTTGCTGAATCGAAGGAATTTGTCGGCGGCTACCTCATCGTATCGGCTGAAACTCTGAATGAAGCGGTGGAAATGGCTAAGATGTTAAAATTAAAAAACGGATTTGCCGCGCCAAGGAGCATTTCCGAAGTGAGAAGCGATGCGAGCCTGCTTCCGCCTAGGGCGAGAATGCATTG
>JAYVCH010000308.1:0-10483 GCA_043750055.1 Fibrobacteria bacterium | reverse complement strand
GGTGGGATTGTTCATGATGGTTATGGCGGAGAGCGAGCAGCCTTTACGGCAACGGGTCGCATCAACCGATATGACTACGGCCTCAAGTGGAATAAAGCCTTAGAAGCAGGCGCGCTGGTGGTGTCACAAGAAGTGGATTTGGTACTCGCGTTTGAAGGGGTCCGGCAATTAACTCCGGCCGCGAAGCCCGTCAAATAAAGGGGCCGACTGAGGGGTTGGAATTCCCCATAGATATAAACTAGGTTGCTGCAGCCGACTCTGGAGAGAAATTGAATCAGCCAAGCTCTGAGGTTAAAGCCCCCATCTCCCAATTCCCATTACAGCGTAGGCAGGAGATGATCCTCCTGTATATGCTGGCCATCATGCAATTCACCCATATTCTAGATTTCATGATTGTCATGCCACTGGGCCCGCGTCTGATGGACATTTTTAAAATAACGCCTTCTCAATTCGGATTAATTGTTTCAACCTATACTTTTAGCGCTGGAGGATTCGGGCTTGTTGCAGCTTGGTTTTTGGATCGTTTTGATCGAAAAAAAGCACTGATGTTTCTTTATGCCGGATTTGGTATTGGGACTTTGGCTTGTGCTTTTGCGCCTTCGTTTCATTTTTTGGTGGCGGCAAGATTCATAGCCGGAGGATTTGGGGGCGTTACCTCGGCGACGATTCTGGCGGTGATCGGCGATGCAATTCCGCCGAAACGGAGAGGTGAAGCGATGGGAACACTCTTTTCTTCTTTTTCAGTTGCTTCGGTAGCAGGTGTTCCCGCCGGCTTATTTCTCGCAGATCATTTGGGTTGGCATGCGCCCTTTTTTCTGTTAGGTGCACTCAGTACCGTAATTCTTGTGATTGTTGGATTCCAACTTCCTTCCCTGCGGGACCATCTTGCTAAGGAAAAACCTAATCCTTGGAAAGAGATGAAAGTGATTATCGGACAAGTGAATCATTGGCGTGCTTTTGGTTTAACGATTTTTATGACCATGGCCGGTTTTATGCTTATCCCTTACATCAGTCCCTCGCTGGTTTCCAACTCCGGTATCAAGAACGAACACCTTTGGCTCATTTATCTATGTGGTGGCGTCGCAACATTTTTTTCCATGCGCTGGCTGGGACGTGTTTCCGATAAGATGGGACATCTCAAAGTCTTCACTGGAGTGAGCTTATTCGCCATCGGGCCCATCCTGGTACTCAGCAATTTACCAACGGTTCCATTATGGGTGGCGCTATCGGTTACGACTTGCTTTATGGTTTTTACTTCGGGAAGATTCATTCCAGGTATGGCGATGGTGGCCAATAGTGTAGAGGCACGATATCGAGGAGGGTTTATGAGTATGAATTCTGCCATGCAACAATTCGCTTCTGGCCTCGGAGCCGTGATTTCAGCGGCTGTGGTTGCGAGGTCGTTGGATGGGCATTTACTTTATTATTCTCGTGTGGGAATGCTCGGGGTACTCTCCATTCTCATGAGCTTGTTCATGGCCAAAAAACTCAAAACGAGTTGATTTTTTATATATAGGTAACACCTATGGACTTGGTATCCGTTGCGCCTATGATGGATTGGACCGATCGGCACTGCCGATTTTTTCTTCGTTTGCTTTCGCGACATATGAAACTTTATACAGAAATGGTCACGACTGGCGCCATTTTGCATGGCAAAGCCGAACGTCTGTTGGCTTACGACGCGGCCGAGCATCCTATTGCACTTCAACTCGGTGGCAGTGTCCCTGCGGATTTGGCAGCTTGTGCCAAGGTGGGAGAGCGCTTTGGTTATGATGAAATCAATTTGAATGTTGGATGTCCTAGCGATAGAGTGCAAGGCGGAAATTTCGGAGCTTGTTTGATGGCTGAACCAGCTTTGGTTGCGCAGTGCGTGGCCGCCATGAAGGAAGCGGTCTATATTCCTATTTCGGTTAAAACGCGAATCGGAATTGATGATAAAGATTCATACGAGGAGCTCGTTCATTTTATCGGAACGGTTGGGAATGCGGGATGTGGCGATTTTATTATTCACGCTCGAAAGGCCTGGCTACATGGATTAAGTCCAAAGGAGAATCGCGAAAAGCCTCCCTTGCGTTATGATGTTGTCCGTCGTCTCAAAGCCGATTTCCCCCAAACCCGTTTTTCACTCAACGGCGGAATACTTAGTTTGGATCAAGCGGAGGCGCATTTGCGGGAGTTTGACGGAGTGATGATGGGAAGGGCGGCTTATGAAAACCCCTATATCATGGCGGATGTGGATCAGCGATTTTATGGTGGAAGGGCGGAGATACCAGATCGAGCATCGGTGGTGGAATTATTTAAGCCCTATGTTGAGGCGGAGTTGCAACGGGGAGTACGGCTTCACTCCATGACTCGCCATATTCTGGGACTTTTCCAAGGTATTCGTGGGGGGCGGATTTGGCGTCGGTACTTAAGTGAAAATGCAATCAAGCCTGGCGCCGGACTCGAAGTGTTAAAGGGAGCTCTACAGGCCGCACAAAATATGGCTTCGGCAGTCTAAGCGAGTTCCAAAAAAATTCTAGATGTCGTTTTTCGGAATGCTTTTTCGGAATGGATATGGTCGAAGGGGAATTAGCTCGTGGAAAATGACGGGTAACTCCGATTTTTTGGATTCTAAACCTCTGAATACCCCCTCCTTTAAAAATCCATCCATTTTTATCTGTCCCAAAGGAGAGGAATGTGAATACTTTTGATGCCTATGCCTATTTTTTCAAATGAACAATGCGATATGATTGAGAAGTACTCCGAGGCCTTCAACGATTGGCTGAAGAAAAACATTGTGGTCAAATTACAGGCCCAAATCGGGTATAAGCTTCCAAGTGAATTGGATACCATTTTGGCGAAGTTATCCGAGTTATCCAAGGTTCTTAAAAAACGGAATTCGGGTGGAACCGGGCGACCGGAGGCTGCCATTAAGGACGAGCATAATCTGTCCGATGATTTCGCGCCCTTAATCAAACGCATCATTATTCATCAAAGACGTATCGTCGCTTCCAAACTCGAAGAACCTTTGAGCAAAACTTTTCATCCGGAGTTGATCGGGAATCTGGAACAAGAATTGGAGCCGGTGCGGAAAATTATGGAAACCCCCTGGTTTCAAGAAGCCCAGGCGCTTCGCGTTCCGCATCTCACCGAATTTCTCGCAATTAAGTTTGTAGAGGAAATGCACAACTCCGCCCTTTCCTTGGAGAAGCGTGATTACGATGAAAAATTTCATATTCTGCAAGCTCCATCTTTGTTTGTCAAAGACTTACGTTACTATCGGGAAAAGTGCGAGTTGCGTTCTAATGGATTGATGGTGGCCTATTTGGATATAGATGATTTCAAGGCATTCAACACCCGCCACGGTGAAACCAAAATAGATCGAGACCTGCTGCCACGATTTATGGAGTTGATGGAATCGCACCTTTACACGCATGGTCAAGGGTATCGATATGGCGGCGATGAATACATTTTGCTTCTCCCCAATTTCAGTTTGGCCATGGGGGTAGGATTCATCAAAGAATTCCAACATAAACTGCGCATGATTACCTACCGCGGCATTGAGGAAAAAACCACCGTTTCCATTGGCGCACTCTTCGTACCCTCGGATTGTTTTCTCACAGAACGAGAGGTGGAGGATCGTGCAAATCGGGCCAAAAATTTTGCCAAAAAGAATGGCAAAAATTGTATCGCCACCTATAAGGGCACGTATTATAACGATGCCGAATTGATTGTTGTTAGATAATACCGAACTGTTTTTTTTAGGAAGAAAAAGGATCATCCATGTACAGTGTAGACCAATATATTCGGAGCTTTCGTCACGAAACCCAAATCTCCATCAACCTGTTTCATAAAATTCCTCCCGGGGGTTTGGACTATCGTCCTTCTCCCGGCCAGCGTTCCACTCTGGAATTGATGCGCTACTTAAGCTTTGGCCCTTACAATACCGTGCGCCGTATTGTTGCCGGAGACTGGGCTCAAGGAATTCCCGCCGATCAATCCCCAAGTAAAGATATGCCTCCTTCAGATTTTCCTTCCCGGATGACATGGCAGGCCAATGAGGTTGAGCGGCTTATTCGTTCCGTGCCAGTTACCGCCCTGACTCATGACAATTTCACCGTTCCCTGGGGCTTGACTTTCAAAAAGGGTGAAGCCCTGGTTGAGTTGCCTCTCAAATGGATGACGGGATATCGCATGCAATTATTTCTCTATTTGAAAGCCGCCGGGGCACATCATCTGGGTACGGCCGAAAATTGGCGCGTTCCTGTTTTATAAGTTTGGATAAATTCTGATGAGTGCTGTCAAAAATGGAAATCCGGGTAAACGCCGATTCGTATGCATGCTTTGTATGCATGTTTACGACGAGGCGATCGGGGACCCCGACTCTGGGATTGCTCCCGGTACCTTATGGGAAGATGTTCCTGAGGATTGGGTTTGTCCCAAATGTGGAGCGGCTAAAGGTTATTTTGAGGATGAGAGTCGCTTCGTAAAATAGTTTTGAAGGGTTGGAAGCGTCTTTAAAATTCGACGCTTATAGTCCCGACTTGTACTCCACGTCGGGAATTTATTTTAGACCAAAGGGATTGACGCATTCGTTCCCCCGTGGCTTTTCCAATGAAACCAGCGCGCAGTAAGGCTTCGATAAAGACTGGCCACCGAGGCAATGCGGAGCCATCGATTATTTTCATGGCGAAACCAATTCCTAAAGTTGGCAGCGCAGCGCAAGCGATTCCATTCGCCCCTCCTTTGGTAATGATATCGCCTGCTTCATTGAAGTCGCGTAGATCAGGTTCGCCGGTATGACCGTGGGGATTATCGTAGATGCTTTGTAGCAAGCGCTGCGAAGGCCCAGGTGCATTTCCACTCTTGGCAAGGCGCGCAAAACCCAAGGCCATATTGTAAATGGGTAATGAATAAGTTGGAGCGGAGCAACCATCCTCCGCGACCTTCACTTCGGCTATCTCTAGACCGCAGTGGTCACACAGACACTCCAGAATTTTCTGTTGCCAAGGATGTTGGGGGTTCAGATAATTTTCGGTTGGAAAACCTAAATGGCGGCAGCCGGCAAGCATCCCCGCATGTTTGCCCGAACATTCGTCGGTCAAACCACCGCCACAACCCAATGCCTCGGCGGGTAAACCGATTTTGTTAAGGATAGCTTTGACTTGAGAAACCTGTTCGGGGCCGCCGCTATGCGAACCGCACATGATGGCAATATCTTGAGGGTCTAAACCGAACGCTTCGGCGGCGCCGGAAGTTAAAACTGGAAAGGCTTGCAGGGGCTTGGCGGAAGAGCGGATAAAGGCTCTTTCATTGGGATCTCCCACCGACCAGACCACTTCACCGCGCGCATCTACAAGACATGCCATGCCCCTATGCAAAAGGTCGGGCTCCTGGCCACGGGTTACCGAGACCAAAGGCACCGAGCCTTTTTCCCATAATTTGGTTTCCGTTTTCATTTCCCTGCCGCCTTGTTTCATCAGTATTCTTTTCTCATAATACGATTTGAGCCTATTCGATCCAAATAAAAAATGCCAAGGTTTAACCTCTGGGTTTCACATAGATTGCAAGGTGTTTTCCAGACAATTACTTTAACAGATGTTTTCCTGACGGGTCATTTGAGGAGGATTGATGACGATTCGGTACCGAGCCTTAGTTTTGACTGGCATTGGCGGGCCCTTAGAGGTTCAAGAACGAGAATTACGGGCATTGCAAGCGGGTGAGGCTGCGATTCGCATCCGAGCCGCGGCCTTAAATCATCGTGATCTTTGGATATATAAAGGCCAATATGCGGGTTTAAAATTTCCCGTTATCATGGGATCGGATGGGGCTGGTATCGTTGAGATTGTTGGATCCAAAGCGGACGCGGAATGGATAGGACGCCAGGTAGTGGTCAATCCCAGTTTGGATTGGGGAAATTCTTTGGAAGTGCAGGGGAAGGACTTTCGAATTTTAGGCTTACCGGATGCGGGGACTTTTTCTGAATACGTGATTGTGCCTGTATCCAATCTGGTTGCCACTCCAAATGGTCTAACCTTAGAGGAGGCCGCAGCTCTGCCCTTGGCGGGTTTAACCGCCTATCGTGCATTGTTTACCCGGGCCAAAATTAAGGCTGGGGAAAAACTATTGATAACGGGAATTGGAGGCGGCGTTGCCTTGGCCCTGCTACGCTTCGCTGTGGCGGCGAAGGTTCGGGTTTTCGTCACATCGGGATCTAAGCAGAAGTTGGACCGCGCAATTTCGCTCGGCGCTGAAGGGGGCGCGGTCTATCGCGAGGAAGGTTGGGCTGAAGTTTTGGCGGAGCAGGCCGTTGCGTTTGACTGTATTGTGGATTCGGCTGGGGGCGCTGGATTCACTCACCTTTGTGATTTGGCAAGACCTGGGGGACGATTGGTTTTTTTCGGGGCCACCGTCGGTAATCCTACGGAATTAGTGTTGCGAAAAATATTTTGGAAGCAGTTAAATTTACTCGGAACTACGATGGGTTCGTCGGAAGAATTTTCGGCCATGATTCGCATGGTGGAAGATCAAAAAATTATTCCCGTGATCGATCAAGTTTTTCACTTTGAACAGGCTGCCGCTGCGCTTGATCGCATGGACGAAAGCGGACAATTTGGGAAATTGATTTTGTCATTCAACTGATTATTCCAAAGGCGCTTTTCTGCCTTTGGAATCGACATAATACCAGGACTCACCTGAACGAACCCGAGCCAACCCCTTGAAGAAATTGTAGGCCTCGTCAAATTGAGTCTCAATGGCCATTTTACCCGTACCATCGATGTAACCCCATAGGGTACCCACGCGCACCACGGCGAGATTTTCGGCGAACCAAGATACATATTCGAATTGGGGTTTCATGACATACCGACCCGTCTTATCGATGAAGCCCCATTTTCCACCCGTAACTTCGCCGGCTCGTCCCCATTGACCGCCCATGTTTACACGCGCCAGACCTTCGGCAAAGGGATAAGCAAAATCAAAAGCAGGTTTGATCACAAAAGTACCGGAGCGATCGATATAGCCCCATCGGGTGGATAAGCCTAGCCATGACGGGACGCGGACAGCGGCCAACTCTTCATTGAAGGAACCCCCCATCAGGAACTTGGGGGGGATGGCGAAAGCGCCTTGGGGATCGATATAACCCCACTTCCCATTTTTTTCGGATTTGCCTTCCTTCTCTATTTTTACGGCGGCCAATCCTTGATAAAAATGACCCGCCTCTTCATATTGCGCCGGGACGCAAAACAAATAAGATCGATCCACGTAGCCCCATTTTCCATCCACCAAGGTACGGGCCCGGCCTTCGGAAAAAAGCAAGTTTTCGCGACTTCCGGAAGGGATCAGCATGCTCCCATTTAAATCTAGATGTCGCCATTCTCCACCTAAAAACTTTACCCTCGCTACGCCTTGGCTATAGTCCTCGGCCTCGTCAAATTCTGGCTTGACGATAAAGTTTCCGTCCTTATCGATGAAACCATATTTGCCATGTGGGTAGGAGCCCACCAGCACACGACCCCGGTCTTCTTTGAATCGGAAGGCCTTGTCAAAGGATGGAGAGATACGAATCCGTCCTTCCATATCCAAGTATCCCCATTTAGCCTGATGCGTGGCTTTTACCGCGGCCAGCCCCTCTGAAAAAGAGTCCAGATCATTTTGGCCTTTAGCAGCCATGGGTTTGCCTTGTTGGTTTACAAAGGTCCATTGGCCATCGGACAGCCGCACTCGAGCGAAGCCTTCCCGAAACGCATCGGCATGGGCATATTGAGGTTCGATGTTCACCTTTCCGGTAAGGTCTATGAAACCGGCCTTGCCATCTTTCCAAACGACGGCGAGGCCTTGGGAAAATTCGCCCACTTTTTCGAATTGAGGCGCAATGACCATGGATCCTTTTCTATCGATGTAACCCCAACGTGACGTCTGACCTAAACTACCCTGATTTGATTCTGCCTTTACGGCTGCCAGGTCTTCAGAAAAATCCATCGCTTCTTGAAATTGAGGAGCAATAGACAAATCGCCTTTCTCATTGAGGTATCCCCAAGCCTTGCTTCCGGGCCCTAAAACAGCAACGGCGGCGAGTCCTTGTGAGTAGCGGGAGGCTAAGTCGAATCGAGGAGGAATGACGGGATGATTATGCTCGTCACAAAATCCCCATTTCCCTTCTTTTTTAAATGGCTTCAGCATCTTCTTCGACCTAATTTTATATGGTGAATCTTTCCGATTCCTTCGGGGTAACCAGGCGGATACGTCCGAATGCAGTACGAATAATTCTGGGCTTCATAAGTATTTTTGGGCTTCGGGGTTTGGCTGTTGCGATTGATTTAAGGCATTCGTATTGCAGATGATAAAGTAAATCGGATACCAGTTGGCTTTGTTCAAAAACTAAGGTTTCGATTCGCTTTCCAGCGCTCAAGGCTTCTTGGGAATCGAATTCCAAATTTGTAAAAACTCGGGTGAAGGCGTCGTGAACTTCCATCTGCCGTATCCACATGGCCTTCAGGGCGGGATTGAACTTGGAAAGAAGGGTATCGTATTCCTCGAGTTTGGAAAGCCAAATCGTACTTCGCTGATCCACGAATAGTTTTCGCATGCGGTTCAATTCGAATTGATGCTTAGAAGATTCGGCCAAATAGGACGGCAAGAGTTCGATTTTCCAAAGCGAAATTTCGCCAGCGACCGTTGTCAGCCAGTCCACATAGGCGGAAAGAGGGACGGTCACATCTTTCCGCGCCTGATCCATGACACCACTTGTAAATAGACGTCTTCCAAAAATATATGCGAGAAGGGTACTGGACAATCCGCCAATTAAACAGCCAACTAGTCCGCCAATTAAACCGGAAACCAGGAAAACCTGTCCTCCTGCTTCGGTGAGAAGGTGGGGAAAATGAGGAATTGACATACTCCATCCATCTTACCTTAACGAGTAAAACACAAGCCAGAGATTCTTTAAAGTTGAGGGGGAGGAATGGGGGGAATTTGGACCGATTAACCGACTATAAGGCTATAACCGAGATTTTCTTCAGATATTTTTGGAAGCCGAATTGTGAAGCAAGTCCCTTGGCAGACTTGGCTTTCAACCTCAAGAGTTCCTTTATGGTCTTTGATTAATCCATAACTAATCGAGAGTCCAAGCCCTGTACCGCTGGTCTTTGTACTAAAAAAAGGTTCGAAAATCCGATGAAGATTGTCTTGGGGAATTCCAATGCCGCTATCGCGAATCGCAGCATACACTTGGCCATCATGAGTTCCGCTTTCAATTTGCAAAATCCGGGGTTCCTGTTCCATGGCATGAACAGCATTGATTATCAGATTGATCAGGACCTGTTTGATTTGATTTTTATTGCCCAGCACGCGAGCATTTTCAGGAGATAGATTGATTTTTAAATCGACTTGGTTGGAAATGAATTGGTGATGCAAAAGTGCCAACACTTCCTGAATGGTGTCATTAAGGGAAACGGGAGCAAAGGAGGTCTCTCGTTTTCCTTGACGGGAAAAGTCGAGCAAGTTGCGAACGATATCACGAATGCGAAGAATCTCATCGGTGACCAGTCCAAGCTCTTCTTTGATGTTGTTTTTTTCCTTCTCTCCGGTTTCCTTTTTTCCCTCGGCCAT
Organism: Fibrobacteria bacterium; assembly: GCA_043750055.1. Lineage (GTDB taxonomy): Bacteria > Fibrobacterota > Fibrobacteria > UBA11236 > UBA11236 > Chersky-265. Next base: position 892 of record JAYVCH010000308.1, on the reverse strand, counting down.
GAGCTGAATCATTTGGATGCGGCCCAGCATGATTTGCAAGGGATTATTAATTTCATGGGCAACGCCCCCAGCCAGTTGTCCCAAGGCTGCCATTTTTCCTGAGTTCACCAATTGCCATTGCATTGCGGTGAGGTTGCGGTTGGCCATCAGTAAGGAGTCATAGAGGTCGATATTTTCTGCCATCGCCCGCGCATGCAAAGCGACGGCTTGCAATAAACTTTGCAGCATGGGCATGCGTTGAATGTCTTCAGATGAGAGTGGAAATAGTAGATAAGCACCTTTCATGTCTGAGGGCGAAAGCGAAAGCAGGGCCATGCCCTCCGAGCCCAATGCCCTGGACACTAAAGGATAGGAGGATTTAAAAAAATCACCGCCTTCCAGACGCACCTGTTCCTTATCCGACACGCGTAATAATTTCCGCATCTCAACATGATCAATAAAAGGCATGTCTTCCAATTGAGCAAGCGAAACCGTTTGATCGCTAATTTCTTTACCCCCCAGAAAAAGATATCCGGTTTTCAATTTTAATTCATGGGAAATAAGGGTTTTGAATTGTTTGAAAAACGATTGCAAGCTTCCTTCGGATTCATCCTTGGAAGGAGTCTTGCTATTCGCTTCCTGTGAGGATTGCGTCGCATCCCGCGGCAATCCCTGTCGAAGGATATCGCCTTTGAGAGTATTTATAGAGGTGAGTAATTTCAATTCATTGATTTTTTCTTCCATCCTTTGTCTGTGCAGGCAGTTCATGATGGCTATGGAAGCGTGACTGGAAAGCACCCAGATAAGTTTGTTGGTTTCAGCGGTAATATCTTCTTGGCCAATGGTACAAGCGATCCAAATGAATCCGAAATTAGTGTCATTGTCGTTCAAAGGAATCACGGCGAAGTCGCCG
>JAYVCH010000307.1:0-3248 GCA_043750055.1 Fibrobacteria bacterium | reverse complement strand
AGGGGTTGGCAATCGATTTTGAATCGAACTCCGAATATGTTCACGCTCATTGCTTTGGGCACCGGGGTGGCCTATGGATACAGTGTGGCTGCAGTTCTTTTTCCAAACCTCTTTCCAGATGCATTTAAAGATGAACATGGAAAAGTGGGACTTTATTTTGAAGCCGCCGCCGTCATCGTCACCTTCGTCCTTTTGGGCCAGGTCATGGAATTGAAAGCCAGGAGCCAGACCGGCGCGGCCATAAGGGCCTTGCTCGGCCTATCACCGAAAACCGCTAGGCGGGTGCGGGAGGATGGTAGTGAAGAAGAGGCACCGCTTGCCGATATCAAAGTTGGCGAAAAACTGAGAGTAAGGCCGGGAGAAAAGATCCCTGTCGATGGAGTAGTCCTCGATGGGACTAGCTCGGTGGATGAAAGCATGATGACGGGTGAACCGATTCCAGTTGAAAAGAAGCCAGGGGAGCGTATCATAGGCGCTACGGTGAATGGAACGGGTTCTTTGATCATCCGCGCCGAAAAGGTCGGGGCCGATACGTTACTATCACAAATCGTGACTATGGTAACAGAAGCGCAACGCAGTCGGGCTCCAATTCAAAGGCTGGCAGATCAGGTAGCGGCCTATTTCGTTCCAACCGTGGTGTTGACCGCGATCCTCACATTCGTTGTTTGGGCCATATGGGGACCACAACCGGCAATGGCCTACGCGCTCATCAATTCTGTCGCCGTCCTTATCATAGCCTGCCCGTGCGCTTTGGGACTGGCCACGCCCATGTCAATTATGGTCGCGAGCGGCAAAGGAGCGATGGCCGGCATCCTATTCCGCAATGCCGAAGCCATCGAAGTTTTCCGGAAAGTGGATACCCTGGTCGTTGACAAAACCGGCACGTTGACGGAAGGTAAACCGAAACTTGTGGGGATTGTTCCCGCGAAAGATTGGAAAGAAGAGGAACTGGTCCGCCTCGCAGCAGGATTAGAACAAGGCAGCGAACATCCCTTGGCAGCGGCCATTGTCGCAGGGGCGAAAGAAAAAGGGGCGGCTATTCCCAAGGTGGAAGGGTTCACTTCCTTGACCGGAATGGGAGTTCGGGGAAAAGTGGAAAGCAGAGACGTGGCCTTGGGGAACCGCGCTTTGATTGAGGATCTCAGCATACCCTTGGAAGACTGGTCGACAAAGGCCGATGAGCTTAGGAAAGACGGCCGTACCGTCATGTTCGTAGCTGTGGATGGAAAAGTTGCTGGGTTGCTTTCGGTCGCGGACCCCATCAAAACTTCCACTCCCGAGGCTATCCGGAAACTTCATGCAGAAGGCATTCGCATCATCATGCTAACAGGCGACAACCAAACGACGGCCAATGCCGTGGCACGCAACTTGGGATTGGACGAGGTGATTGCCGATGTTCTTCCCAACCAGAAAGCGGAGGTCATCAAGCGACTTCAGGGAGAGGGTAAAATTGTCGCCATGGCCGGTGACGGCGTGAACGACGCGCCAGCGCTTGCCCAGGCCCATGTGGGAATCGCCATGGGAACCGGCACAGACGTGGCCATTCAAAGTGCGGGAGTCACCTTGGTCAAAGGGGATTTGAATGGCATCGTTCGGGCTAGGCATTTGAGTCGCGCCACCATCCGGAATATCCGTCAGAACCTTTTTTTCGCCTTTATCTATAATACGGCTGGCGTTCCCATTGCGGCCGGCATCCTCTATCCATTCACGGGTCTATTGCTCAGCCCCATTTTGGCCGCCGCTGCCATGAGCCTAAGTTCAGTTTCGGTGATTGGGAATTCCTTACGGCTTCGGCAGTTGAAGCTATAAGGAGTTGAAATTTCATGGAAATGAATATTTTCTTTGGATTGCAAGGTTACCCATTTAATTTCACAGGATGAAGGAAGATCGCCATGTCATTGCCTGCTGAAGAATACCGGATTGAAGCACTGGAGGGATCCAAATCCCTGGAGGCAATCCGAGACCTTTGGCATCAGTGGCAATTCCACCCCAACGCAGACTTTGATTTTTTTGCAACCGTAGTGGAGAGCCGTTCCTCCGTGGTCTGTCCCATCACCATGGTGCTTTATAACAAGGATGCCCCGGTGGCGCTGACGGTTGGGCGTTTGGAAAAAACGCAGTTACCTTCCACCTTTGGCTATCTGAAGATTCTTAATTCCTCTCTCCTGCAATACTCGATTGTGTACGGGGGATTGATGGGCGCCTGGGACGAAAAAGGCGCGGCCGTACTGATAGAGTATCTACGGCAATGGATCAAAACGGATCGAATCGACGCCGTTTACTTTTCTCCTATGAAAAAGGAGCACCCGGTTTACCAAGCCGCGCTCCATTCCGCGCCTTTTTTTCTACGTCACATTCCCCTCAATGACAATTTTCATTGGTGGGCGGAGGTGGCAGATACACCTGATCTATTAAAAAGCAAAGTCAATAAAAGAGATCGCAAGAAAGAACGGCAGCTCACGGATTATTCACACGGAGAAGTCGAGTTTAAAATATTTCAAACACCTGAAGAAGTGCCTGAGTTCTGTTCCATTGCCGAGAGTATCTCGCAGACAACCTATTTACGAGGCTTGGGCGCGGGATTTTACGATAACCAGGAAATGCGCAACCGATTGGAACTGACATCCCAAAAAGGTTGGATGTGCGGCTTCGTCTTATACGCGAATCAAAAACCTTGCGCGTTTCAGTTGGGAACATTATACCAAGGTGTCTTATACCTGGATTACACAGGATATAATGCCGATCTTCATCTATACAGTCCGGGCCGAATATTGTTTGTTAAAATGCTCGAGCATCTTTGCAACACCCATGCCGTGCGCGGTATCGATTTCGGATTCGGGGATGCAGAATTTAAACGACGATATGCGGATCGAAACTGGAAGGAATCGGACTTATATCTGTTTAATCAAACATCAACCCTGCTCCTTACTAATCTGGTTCGCAAGTCGGTGACTATGGTACATGTCACCGCGGAAAATGCTTTAAATCGCTCCAACCTGCTTGCCATCGTCAAAAAAAGGTGGCGGCACTCGGTGCAAAAATCAGATCCCATTTCAGCAAGAGCGGATAAAAATTAATTTGACCAACCTGCTTTGAGGTAGCCTCATGGCAGGAGAATTCGACCCTTAAGGTTTACCAATTCCGAAGGAGTTTGACCCGTCGAATAGAAGTTGGGCGAGCCATAGTTAAATCGAGATGGCTTTGATTTTTGACGACGCTTGTCCCAATTTTTTGGCCTTACCGAATTG
>JAYVCH010000306.1:0-7362 GCA_043750055.1 Fibrobacteria bacterium | reverse complement strand
GAAGACAACGACTTGGTCTTGGAATCAGGCCGTAAAGAAGAAGGAGAAGAAGAAGGTTTGATCGGCGATGAAGAGGGTCGCCAGATCATTAAAATCGTGAATCTAATCGTAAGTGAAGCCATTCGGTTGGGCGCATCGGACGTGCATTTGGAGCCCCAAGAAAAAAATATGCGCATCCGTTATCGTATTGACGGAGAGTTGAGCGAACAGAATCCAATTCCATCCCGCTTGATGGTTCAAATTATTTCCCGCCTCAAGGTTTTAGGTAATATGGACATTGCCGAAAGGCGCAAACCACTGGATGGCCGCGCCCATATTCAATATCGTGGTAAAGAAGTGGATCTGCGCCTCTCCACCTTTCCCATTCTACTCCGCTCAAGGGGTGTGATTGAGAAAATGGTCATTCGTATTATCGATCCTAATGTGGAAATCCAATCGATCGATCGAATCGGATTTTCGGCGCCCGTTTTAGCCGTTATTCAAAAACTCATTGATTTGCCTGACGGCATTTTATTGACGACGGGTCCCACCGGTAGCGGTAAATCCAGCACCCTTTATGCCTTCATTAAACAAGTTTCAACTCCCACGGTGAATGTGGTTACGATGGAGGATCCCGTTGAAAAAAATATCTCCGGGATTTCACAGGGGCAAATCAATAATCAAGCGGGATTCACCTTTGCCGCCGGCATGCGTGCCATTTTGCGTCAGGACCCGGATGTGATTATGCTGGGCGAAATGCGTGACAAAGAGACCTCGGAAATGGCCGTTCAGGCGGCGCTAACGGGTCACCTTGTGATAAGTACCCTGCATACTAATGATGCCGCCGGCGCCTTTACTCGCCTCTTGGATATGGGTGTGGAACCCTTTCTTGTCACTTCTTGCGTTAAGGGAGTGTTAGCACAAAGATTGGTTCGAAAAATCTGCGAGAAATGTCGAGAAGAAATAAAAGTGCCGGATTTAGTGCTTGAGAATATCGGCATTCGTCCTGGTACGCAGTTTTATCAGGGTAAAGGATGTAATAATTGTAACAATACTGGTTACCGCGGCCGTTTGGCGCTCTTTGAATTGCTGGTTCCAGACGAGCATATTCATCAGATGATTTTGGAGCGCAAGTCGAGTGAAGAAATAAAGATGTATGCCATCCGACAACTGGGAATGGCAACTTTGCGTCGTGACGGCCTGGAAAAAGCGTTGGCTGGCCTTACCACCATTGAACAAGTAGTGTCGGTATCTCAAGCCGAGATGTGACGGGACTAAGCTCTTCGGGTTCTACCCAAAAGAGCAACCTTGGGCTTTCTATCTTGGGTCTCTTCCTTTTCTTTTGCGCCTTCGTAACTCTCAAATTCGCATTTGGGATCTTGATTTGTGATGATGCCTACATCACTTTATCTCATGCTAGGGCTTGGAACTCTGGACTGGGTCCTATTATGTCCGCGTTAAATCCCGTTTGCGCAACAAGCACCCCCTTACATACCATGATTCTGGCCTTGGAAGGCGCAGTATTAAATACGGAAAATTATCTTGTGCTTGCTTATACCACCAATTTATTCTGGGACTTGGTAGGTCTATTCTTTCTTTACCGTATCGCCTCCATTGGGCTTGGGCTCTCGGCGCCAATAGCATTGGCTACGATGGCAGCATATGCCATGAGTGTAAATTTTTTAGCCGTATCTGCCTATGGTATGGAGACGCCCATGGTCACGGCTTTGGCGCTGATGGGAACTTGGTTCGCCTATTATTCTCCCGCTCCTAAACTGGGTTTATACTTCGTCTGTTTTTTCGCACCACTTGCAAGGCCCGAAGGCGCTTTGCTTCCCGCCGTGCTTGTGCTTCTGAACCTGCGTCGTGGTTTCTCACGGCCTTCTGCTCAGGGTTTTTTACTGTGGCGGCAAGCATTCTTTTACTCCTTGGTTTCCGTCTTGGGTTTGGGATGCTTTTTTGCTTTCTATCAATATGCCTACGGACATTGGCTTCCTCACTCGATTGTGGCCAAGCGAATGGAGCTCCACATTGGGTTCCTGGAAGGATTGCGATCCTGGCTCGTGAACGTCTTCTACAAAGGCCCTTCTCTTGGGGGTATCACGGCGGTGACTCTAGGCAATTTGTTGGGCTTGGTTGGGGCGACTTTAGGTTTTTTCAAGCTGCGAAAATCTAGCCCAATGAAAAGTTTAATTCCTTGGGAAATCCTGGTTTGGCCCTTGGTTTACTTTTTGTTTTTCATGGTGACGCGATCGAGTTATATACTGTTTACCTGGTATTATCTTCCTGTGCTTCCCTTTTTGTTACTGTTCCTCTTTTCGGGATTGCATGCTCTGATTTCCCTTCGCCTAAATGAGCATTGGATTTGGGTCGGTGTATTTGCTTTTCTGATTTATGTTCCCCTGCAAACTTTTCGGCAACACCTTCCCGCGAAGCACCGATTTGCTCAGGAAGCTCGTGAAGACCGTTATCGTCGGGCGGGCCAAATCCTGGATTCCATTTCAGGACCCAATATTCATCCTCTAGTTATGATCGATGAGGTAGGAGCTTTGGGATATTATTCACATGTCGGTATTTTAGATACGCATGGATTATTGTCACCGGAATCCCTGCCCTATTTACGCGGAGGTGACGAGTCCTATTTTCTGCGCATGGCAGCTTTACAAGAACGCTATGACCCTGAATGGATATTGGCGATGCGATTCAAAAAAGACGAAGGCCAATGGTATCCAGGAGAAGATGGCCTCTATGCGGGCTATGTGTCCACTTTTATCCTGCGCACTCCGGCTCATGACTATAACTTTGAAATGTGGCGCAGAGTCGCACGAGACTGATAGGCTATTAAAGAGTGGGTCCGTATGAAGTTTTATTGGGCTTATCCCGCCATTCTTTAAAGGCCAGCCCCCCTTCCTTGCGAAGGAAAGGAATGAGGGGTAAATTCCTTTTCGAAACGGTTCTCCCTAATTCTTGATAGATGAAATTATCCCCGAAGCCCACGGACTCCGCATCCTTTCGTGTATTGGCAAAAAAAATCCGATCCACGCGGGCCCAGTAGGCGGCGGCCAAACACATAGGGCAGGGTTCACAGGAAGTGTACAAGTCGCATCCATCTAATTGAAATGTTTTTTGTTTCAAGCAAGCCTCACGGATCACGACAATTTCAGCATGAGCAGTTGGATCTAGAGTATCAAGAACGCGGTTATATCCTCGAGCGATGACCTTTTCGCCTTGCACAATCACGGCTCCAAAGGGACCGCCTTCCCCTCGACGCATGCCAATCAAGGATTGGGCAATGGCGACTTCCATAAACTTGCGCACGGGTTTCATCCTGGTTGCTCTGTTATTCTACAACTTGTGAAGTCAGAGTTTGTTTTCCCGGCATATCGACGCGAGCATGTTCGTCCAGGCGATGTAAATCAATCGCTGTCGCACCGGTGTCGGACTGACCAATGATAAACGCGAACTTGGCTCCGTAAACCGTTTCCTCGAAACGGTAGGAATTGCGGATATAGATCATTTGCGCGAAGGTATCGTCGAAGGCTTTGAACTGGATGAAAAACTCACCTTCTCTTTTCCGAAAATCCTCCTCCGTCATTCCATACAGTGGACTTTTGGAATCGATGGGATGCACGATTGTCCAGCTCAAGGGAAACCAATGGATCATTTTTCGCTCCAAACTCAAATCGAAAAATTGCTGCGTCCCGGCTTTCACATCGGCCATGGTCATGGAAAGCTGTACTTCACTTTCAATCAGTTGGTTCTTGCGGGCATTGGCGATACGGAACATGAGTCCGGTGATTTCTTTATATGGAGATATGAGAATATGCTCGCTAAACAACAAGCGGGCTCTCGGTCTCGCAAAGCGGGCATACAGAATTCCCGTGGCCAGAGCGAATCCCATTAATCCAGTCAAGGATTCAATCGCCGCAATCATACTGGTTGCTAATCCTACCGGTGCCATGCGTCCATATCCCACCGTAGTAATCGTTTGGGCGCTGAAAAAAAAGGCGTCCCAAAAGTTGTCCACTAAGGTTAAGCCATCGTGACCTACTAAATGTTCCACGCCTGCCATAATGTAGAGAAAAGAAAAAAGCGTATTCACAATCGTGTATCCAAAGACGACCATGAGAATAAAGGTCGGCCAGTTCATATTGATCAGAATTTGATAGCCACTGAGCGCAAAATGATTGGGCACGCCCCGTCTTTCAACGTTGAAGGTGCCATCTCGATTTAACAAGCGTGTGCGAGTGGCCTTGATCTTGGAGCCAAAACCCAAATCCTGAAATTCCTTTTTCTCCGGTGCGGCAGCGCTGCTTTCCATGGTTGGTGAAGCCATTTCCCATTCTCCTGAAATAAATGTTTGCTGAGGATTTTACTCGGCGGAATTTTCCATCGCAAGAAAATATTTAGCCCTAGCCAAGCCGACAATGGTCATGGATTCGGTTAATTCGCCGCTCATGGCTTGTCGCCATGCTTCCTCGAATTCCATCGTTTTAACATGGATCTCTTCAGTACTGTCGGGTTGGCTTGGCCCCGGTGTCAATTCACGCGCCAGGAAAAGGTGACCAACTTCATCGGACGTGGAATTGGAGAGAATAAATTCACCCAAATAATCCCAGCATTTTGCTGTATAGCCGGTTTCTTCCCGCAGTTCCCGCGCGGCGGCAGCCTCCAGCGTTTCCTTGTCTCTTAAGCACCCCCCTTCGGGAATTTCCCAAGAATAATAGTTCAGCGGATATCGGTGTTGACCCACGAGAATGACTTGGCCATTCGCATGGAGGGCAACAACTCCGACAGCTAGATTTTTATAATGGACCACTCCATAAATCCCCAAGGACCCATTGGGGCGAAGAACTTGATCTTCACGAATTTGGATCCAAGGGTTGTCATAAGTATCCCGGCTGGAAAGCCGGGTCCAAGGACCTATTTTCATTTTAGAAGAGGGGTGTTTTCCATCCATGATGAGAAATATAGTATGGCTTCCCGACAGGGAAGAGGGTGATTGAATATTGCCGTTGCCGTATTTTTATAGGTTATGGAAAAAGACGCAAAGTAATCGGTGATTCCGCTATCAATTAAAAATTTCCAATTTCTGGGTTAGCAGTTCATCATTTACAATCATCTTAACAAAATAAATTCCATTAGTTAAACTTTCTGTGTTCATATTTAATTTATGCTCTCCACCATTTTGATTTTTATTTAAAACTTGCATAACCTTTTTTCCCATTACATCAAACAAAAAAATCTGTACTATAGAGCTCTTTGATAATGAGTAGCTGATTGTTAATAACCGATTGGCAGGGTTGTGGTAAAAAGATACAGAGACTGGCATTTTTATTTCCTCTGTAATATTTGTATTTGTTAGCGTGGCTTTAGATTTCCATTGAGATACTCCAAAGTATTTCATTTCTCCATTACTAATCCCAACCCGAATATATCGTTCTGTAAAAGGTTTACCGAAATTATATTGGTTCATTGTTGCTGGAATCCATGCTGTATCTAATTGCATTGGATAAATGTTTGATTTCCACCAATGAACACCACGAATAGTAGTGGATTCTCCTGTGGCATTATATTCTAATACTCTTACTCCTCCGGTCGGCAATGGAGCAAGTATATTATCAACATCATATATCGCATATGCGGAATTTAAATCTTGGCCAGCAATTGTAGGATACAACATCCTTCCATAATTTGTTGAATATGTGGTAAGATTTGTTGTTTGCTTTGCATCTGCCTCGAATTTGTCTGTCTGAAAATTATCAAAATACGAAACAGGTAAATTGTTTGTATCTATTGTGCAAGTGTAAAGCTGGCCATCGCCAGCACTGAGTGTAACCGTGCCAGTCCTAAAGCCTTCAATATCCATACTGAGGGGGACATTTGCACCTGATATATAATTCTTCATAGTAAGAATATGAGGTCCAACCTTAAAAGTTATAGTATTATTCGTTCCTCCGTAATCGGATATGATTAGGATACTCCTCGCTTTTGTCTGTGAATTTTTAAATACTGAAATTTGTGCAGCCGTACCTTGTGTTGCAGCAAACCATGCCTCAGGTGATTTTACCAATTCTGCACCACCGATGATTGACATATAATTCTGTATTTTTTTAAATGCACTGCCAATAGAGTCAAATTGAACTGAAGGCGTATTTCTTTTAGTTCCTTGATCATAAACTAACCCCAAAGGCGCACCAGTATTAAATTCAGATAAATACCTCCATGATTTTTGACTTATTTCTGGTTGAGGATCAGATGCATTCATTCCGGTACTGTCTGTTCTATAAAGAAAATAAAAAATACCTTTTGCCCCGTTTGCAATTGAACGCCAAGCTTGCCAACTCGATTGTGTAGGTGTTGGCATGCCCCTGGTCGCAGCTCCACCGGACCGATAAAGTAAATTCCCCTCCTGATCAAATGTTGTAGGGCCACTATTAACTTCTTGATATCCTTGTGCCATCATCCAAGGCCTTGTTGGAGTTGGAGAATCGGTAACATTCATTGTTACGAGTCTTAGTGAAGCTTCAGGTCCAGGTTCACTACCAAATCCATTGTACCCGTATGGAGCCACAAAGAAGGGATAAACATCAGAAGTTAATGCGGTATAATTGCGATTTTTTGCCGCGTCAACCTGATTATACATATGAACCCCAGTTGTAGACTCATTTGGAAAATAAGTTTTCCATACGTTTATCCATCTTTGTACATCAGGATTAGATGGGTCGGATTCATCGCCTAATCCCCAAGCAATGCATTTGGGTGCATCACCCCAATTTTTCAAAACTGACTCAATTTTACTTTTGTGATCAGCGTCCGTTCTTTGTCTTACGGTTGGTTCCGAAGCATCAAAATATGCCAAAGATGCCACTATATATATTCCTCTGGGTTGAGCACGCCTTGCTAGTTCTGCAGCAAAAAACTCATCTGTATGCGTAAGCCAAATAGCATTTACGTTATCTTTTTGCATTACTAATAGGTCGGTTTCTATTTTATTCCATCTTAATTCGGGAGAAAGATTGGAATAAGTATATTCACCCGGCCAATATACACCCAGTGGCATAAAAGAGGTTGACCGTTGAATCTGAGCTATTCCCTTTAGCTGCATAGCACATAGACCAATAGTTAATAGGATAATGTTTCTTTTCATTTTGTTTCTTTTCATTTTTTTATTTAGATGGAGTTTAAAAATTGCTTTCTCCTAAAAGAACTCCTCAACTATATAGATGGTAAAGAGAATAGGTAGAACGAAGCCCTTCTCCAACTCTTTGTTTCCTCACTCTCTATATTACCATAAATAGCCCCGAAAATCCCACGGTCTTATCCTTTTTCTGATTTGTTCAGATCTAGCAATGTGCGACTTTTCTGGTTCCATATCTTGCG
>JAYVCH010000305.1:0-5316 GCA_043750055.1 Fibrobacteria bacterium | reverse complement strand
GATACGGGATTGCGGGAGGCTTCATCGCGGTAATAGAAATACAGGTACCCAACACTCGTAGCTATGATTAAAAGCAGACTCACGACCATCATGATGCGGGAATAGTGTTCCCAATTCCAGACATACAGAAGCATGGTGATGTTAAGGGATAAGGTCGTGATTTTGCCCCAAATAGATTTTAGTGGCAAGGCACGATGCTCTTTGAGAAGGGCAATGGTGAAAATTAAATAAAAGACATTGCGAAGCGTAAGGGCCACCAAACCCGCGCACAGCATGGTCGGAAAGGGTTCATCCGGGGCCCAAACCAGGCGTAAGAATAATACCAGAAATATAAGATTACCCAAAAGTTTTTCACCCAACTCTAGCCAGAATAGGGCCAAGGGGCGTTCAATATCATCATGGCTCAATTGGAAGGAGGCGTAGAAACCCATGATCATGGTTAGGAAAAGAAAGAGGGTGGCCCATAGGTTTTGGTCGAGGAAGAGACAAACTAGGGTTACAACAAAGGTACCCATTTTAATGAGCACCCAGATTCGACCGGCAATTATTTTGGGTTCAAGTGCGTCAACGGAGGCGGTTGGCGTCGCCTCTGCAGAGCTTCCGCTATTGGGATCCATAGCTTTAAGTATAGGAATTTCCAAAATTCAAACCATCAAGAACATCTGTAAAATGCGGGGTAAAAAAGGGGTACTACAACGGTAAGGGCAATTCAAGACTTAGGTTGGCCGAGGTTTCACGCAAGGTCAGGAATTGGCCTGTGAAAAGCAAAGCATCCCACCAGAAATGGGTGAAAATGGATTGGCCCAAGGTCCAATTGTTTTTCCGAGTAAGGTAGCCGAGATAATACCCAATGATAGCTTGGGGAAAGGGATAACGGTTTTTGCTGCTATAGTGGGCCAATCCAAAAAGAGTCGCTTGCAGCCCATTCGCCAAAATCCAAGTTTCACCGGTATATTGATAAGCCAATGGGAGTAGGTAACCCCTGAATAGCGCTTCCTCAGAAACTCCAGCATTGTACGCCAGCATACTGGAAAAGACTCCATCATCAAAGGAAAAAAGCCAGTTGGAATTCTTATGGTTAAGTCGTTGGTCGATGACTATGTATCCAATGGCTGCAGTGAGTAATCCTAACGGTATACTACTTGTTGGTTTGGCCAGATAGGATAATTGAAACGGCGCTTTAAATAGATTGCCAAGGGGCTCTTGATTGTTGAGAAACAAATATTTTTTATCCTCCCTTTGGAACACGGGAACCGCACGTCGAAACGTACTGTAGGCGCTCATGAAGCCGGCACCTTGATAAGCGAGGCTACCCAATAAAATTTTGCGAACCGGTCAGGACTTCACCCCATCTGTTGGGCCTGGGGTTCTGCCTTCCCGATATACAGAGTCTTTTCTTAAGTCCGAGTTCCCATTCACCGCCAGAAAGATGCCTCCCAATGCTGCTCCACTATAAGCCAACCAACTCATTTCGCCTTGGAAACATTGGCCGAAACCGGGCAGAAAAACCGACGGGATCGGGAGGAACAAATCGGATTTGATTTTATGGGGCAGGGGCTCAACCGCTTTGACCCCCTCGGAATCGGACTGAGCCACCGTGATTCCAAGTTGCGAAAAAACGATTAAGGCAACTCGGAAAAATGAAAAGGTCAATGTTGCGCCAGCAATTCTTTGGCATGTTTAAGAGCGGATTGAGAGGTGTCATCGCCCATCATCCGCGCCAACTCGTTCACTCTTTCTTTCGGCGATAGAGATAACACGCGCGTTACGGTACGTCCTCCTTCGAGTTCCTTAATCACCTTTTGATGCCCCGTTGCCTGAGCCGCCACTTGATGTAGATGAGTGATGACGATAAGCTGATGGTGGCTGGACAACTCTTTCAGGGCCTCACCCACCCGATTCGCAGTAACTCCGCCGATACCAGTGTCAAGTTCGTCGAAAACCAGCAAGGGTCTGGGATCAGTTTGGGCCAACGCTGATTTGATGGCCAACATGATGCGCGAGATTTCCCCGCCCGAGGCGATTTGCTTTAGCGGTTTGGCAACTTCTCCGGCATTGGAGGATAGGAAAAACTCCAAATGATCGAAACCGGAGGTGGAGAGAGATTCTGGCCCGTCTGTTTTTGCCTCGCTGGTTTGGATTCGTGTTTGAAAGGCGGACCCTTCCATTGCAAGGGCGTGTAGGCGACGGTTAACTTCCTGATCGAAGGTTTTGCTGGCAGACTTTCTTTTCAGGCTTAGGGCGCGGGCAAGTTTTGCAGCCTGGGCATAAGCGGCGGATAAACGGTCGGTCAAGTCCTTGATATCGGACTCGGAGCTTTCAAAAGCAGCGAGCTCGCGGACGCGCTTGTCTCGTAGTTCGACCAAGCCTGTCATGTCGGTGTGATATTTTGCTTTGAGTCTTTGGATTAAAGCCAGTTTGGTATTGAGTTCATCCAAGCGCGCGGCATCGGCACTTTGGGGCAGGCGAAAGGCGCGGAGCGCAGACCGCAATTCAGCTAGACCCTCCCGAGCCGATTCCATGGATTGCACATAACTTTCGAACGGGTTGGGCGAAAGGAATTTTCCAAGGCCCAGGATTTCGCGTTGTAATTTGGCAATTCCGCCTAGAATATCAGACTCTTCGCCATCGAGAATGGAAAGGGAGGTTTGCAATCCCACGGTAATTTTTTCCATGGAGCTTTGCATCTTGAGTTCCGAATCAATTCGCTCTTCTTCACCTAATGCGAGGGGCGCTTTTTCCAATTCCTTGGCTTGGAATTTTAGAAAGTCGTATTGTTCCCGCATTCGACGCGCCCGCTCCTGCGCATCCTTCAGTTGTTCACCCAGCTTTTTCCACTCCAGGTGACGTGCCTGATACGTATCCGCTTCGGTTTCTAGATGCGCGAAGCCATCCAGAAACCCCAAATGTGTGGTCGGGTCAATTAGGGACTGTTGTTGATGTTGGCCGTGAAGGTCAACCAGATGGGCACCAATTTCTTCCAAGGCCGAAGTGGTCACCAGGGAACCGTTTACGCGACATCGATTCTTTCCCGCCAGTGAAAGTTCGCGCTCTAAAACGATTTCATCTCCGTCCGCATCAATTTCGAGCCGGTCCAATGTGGAGCGGAAAGTTTTAGCTGGCGGGATATCAAAAATCGCTTCTACTCTAACCTTATCCGCACCCTGACGGATCAAATCGGATTTCGCCTTGGCACCCAAGATAAATTTGAGCGCGCCCATGAGCACGGATTTACCTGCCCCGGTTTCACCGGTAACGGCCGTAAACCCCGGACCCCATTTAAGCTCAGCGAATTCGATGATGACAAGGTTTGTGATCTTTATTTCACGCAGCATAGGCTACTCCAGAAAAAACCGTTTCAGAGGGTGGGCGTGGCGTCACGCGACCGACGCGTTCCCGTCCACCCCAATTTGTTCCGCAAGGACTCGAAATACCAAGACCCCTTGGGTCGCACCAATCGCACGCCTTGATTGTGTTTACGAATGACGACGGTATGTTCAGGTTGCAATTTGAATTGATTGCGGCCATCGATAAACAGGTTGGCTTCTTTGGCTCGACCCATATTGCTGCGCACGCTGACCGTCATGTAATCGGGAAGAATTAGCGGACGTACGGAAAGGGAAGTGGGATTCATGGGGGTGAGCAGGACCGAATCGGCAGAAGGATGGATAATGGGGCCTCCGGCGGATAAGGCATAGGCAGTGGATCCGGTTGGGGTAGAAACAAGCAGTCCATCTACCCAGTAATCGGTGAGGAACCGTCCCTGGGCCGTTACCCTGAGATCCACCATCTGACGGCCCATTTGCCCCGTGAAAGCGACGTCATTGAGTACTATGTCCTCCAGCAAAAGCGTTCGCCCTTTGAATACTTCAACTTGCAACATCATTCGTTTTCGATAACTGTATTCGCGACGCTGGATCTCGTCGAGAATGCGGGAGAGGTTTTCTAGTGCCACGTCGGCAAGAAATCCCACCCGTCCCATGTTCACGCCCAGAATAGGTACGGCTTCTCCACCTACGAGTCTTGCGGCTGACAAGAAGGTGCCGTCCCCGCCCAGAGAAAGCAACAGGTCCACCTCGGTGCGTAAGAAAGCGTCAGACTTGATCTTCAATCGATTGCTCACAAAGGATTTGAGATGCCCATTCAAAAACAAATGGATGGCAGGATTCTTCTCACCCCAGCGTTGTAAAATTTCTATAGCCGGAGTCATGTCCTCGGCAAAGGCGACAATGCCGATTTTGCGAACATCCTGGTCGGGATAGGAAATATGCGGATCATGCACGGCCGTTTTTGGAATGATGAGCTTACTGGCTTTTTTTCGCGTCGTCGGAGCCGCTTTTTTGGCTGGGGTGGAACCCTTCCTAATGATGGAGGAAACGCGTTTTTGGGTCATGGCTTATCTCCGACTCCAAGCTCTGCAAGTTGTTCCACCATGGCCGGATATTTTCTCGACAGACTTCCAGTCCCCCAAAGCAGGGACGATCCATGTGATTTTAATCCCATGATGAGGCAAGCCAGTCCTAATCCAGGATGACCCAAGGCATCATATGCGCTGCCGTCATAATCGGCCCGTCCTCGAATGACCAAGCCATCTTCGATTTCGCCGATTTCTACTCCGGCTGATTTCAAATTGCCCGCAAAACCTTTTAAGAGATCGTGACGGTGTTGACGTAAGAACGAAATATCGCGAATCACAGTTTCACCTTCAGCAAAAGCCGCTGCGACTATAAGTAGGAATACTTCATCACGCATGGCGGAAATATTATCTGCTCCAAAACGCTTTCCTAATAGATCGGAAGAGCGGACGCGCAAATTGCCAAACCCTTCGCCATGACGTTCCCGGCGCGTGACGACTTCAATATCCGCGCCCATGCGACGCAAAGCGCTGATGAATCCGCTGCGGGAGGGATTGAGTGGAACGCCTTCCAAGGTAATATCGGAGCCTTTAATCAAGGTTGCGGCCAAACAGAACGCGGAGACCTGGGTGATGTCGGCGGGAATGGAATAGGTTTGCGCTTTGGGTTTTGAATCCATCGCCAGGTGGATGCGGATTTGCGCTTCCGTTTTTCCCGCGGCCCTCATTTGGCGGGCAATGCGACGTGCCAACTCATCGCCTTCAGGCACTTCATTGCGGTCAATTTTTATCGGCACCTCGAATTGAGCCGCCAGATTTTCAAATAGGTCAGGTCCGGTCTTGGACAACGAGAGTTCTAACGCTTTTCCCGAAGCGAGATGATAGGTCAGCAAGGTCAATTTGGTGAGGTATTCATCCCAACCAAGATCGGATGGCTTGAAGGCAGTGTTGCTTCCGCGAAG
>JAYVCH010000304.1:0-7409 GCA_043750055.1 Fibrobacteria bacterium | reverse complement strand
TCTCCTCCCAAACTATTTGATAATTGCGCGCAAATTTCCAAAAAAACGAATATTGCGGATAATAGATATTATTCCGGGGTATAACTAGTTACAATCAATCAATTGTTCAGCTTTCCAATGCCCTTTAGGCCTTTTTTCTCTAATGAGTATCGCATTGCGAGGATTTGAAGGTTGTGACCATCCAGGCTGCCAATCCCAACCCCTTCGAGAAGTGCCCGGATATTGTCCTGTATGTGAACGGAATTGCGCTGGGCTTGTTGGAGTTTAAGCGATCCACGGTGTTGGTGGCGGCATCATCTGGAACACACAGGGCTCGGGCAAAAGCTTTATCATAGTGTGGTTGGCGAAATGGATTCGGAGCAATGTGATCTGTGGCCGCGTGCTCATCATCACGGATCGAACTGAATCAGATGATCAAATAGAAAAAGTATTTACCGGGGTCGACGATTCGATACACCGGACTAAGAACGGCAATGACCTGATCGCAAAGTTGTGTACGTATTCGTCGACGAATGCCATCGCACCCAAAGCGGTGATTTGTACAAGGCCATGAAAGCCATCCAGGCCAATGCGATGTTCATTGGATTTACAGGCACACCATCGCCGATATTAAAGGCGAGGAAACCGGCAAAGGCGTGACCGACAAGCAGATGCGGGACTAAGGTTTATTCCAAGCCATCTGCCGTGTGAATCGCCTTGTTGGTGAAGACAAGGATTTCGGATACTTCGTCGACGAGAAGGATCTTTTCAAAAGTCTGGAAGGCGAAGTAAAGCAATATGCCTCCGAAGCAAGACGAACGAGCGATGCGGCATCTTATCGACACTTACATCCGTGCCGAACAATTATCCATGGCGGTGGAAGAGTCCATTCGCGGCAAGCTGCAGGATGAGAGGAGGACCTATTCCGTGTGGGACTAGCCTGGAACGGAAGAATGGCTAACAGTATTTGGCCATCTACTCTCGTCAACAAAAAGCATTCGCCCAGCAACCCAGGCAAACCCAACGCGAGCAAATACTTCAGGAATTGGGAATTAAAAGGATGAAGATCAAATGGGGATCATGCAATTCCGCCGCTAAACGCACTTCATCCCATCCCACTTCATCCCCACAACCTCAGACCCAAGGAACGGCGCTAGCCGTACTCCCTTCTCCTCCCATCCACTCCACTCAACTCCACTGCACCTCACTCTCCGCCTCCCTCCCCCTTTTCTTCTCCGATTCTTCTCCCCATTCTTCTCCGACGCGCAAGCGTTCCCCTCCCTGTTTGGGCGGCCGATTAAAGAGGGGCTCGGTGGAGCGCCCACCCCGCCCGTAGGCATGTCTGAGCGCGTCCAGCGAAATTAAACCAGGGGTCAATCTACGCGCGAGTTCCGAAGGGCGGGGTGGGCGCTCCACCGACCCCATCTATGACCAGCCCTCTTCCAGGGAAGCTCACCGCCAAACCGCGTCCGAAAGATACTTCGCCATATCACACAGCCGCCGATTAGACGGAAGGTAGTCATGTCCGATACGAACCAAATGCACTTGGTTTTCTTTGCCCTTAAACTGCGCCATGAATTCAAAGGTATCATCGTTTTCCCAAATCACTCCTTGAAACGAAGTCGAACCCGGACACGACGCTTCTCCCGTTCCCTTACCCTCGCCGGAAATTTTCACCTTGGTGCGAATCGTTCGACCAAAGACATCGCCGGTATTGCGCGCGCTATCGGAAACGAGCACACGAATCCCCCAGAGTTTTCCATCCCGAAAGGCGAGAAAGTAAGAATGCTTTAGACCATCCTGAACGAAGGTATCCAGCAGGTTACCCCCGGGAAGATTAACAAATTCCTTTTTAGGATAGGTCTGCCGCACTTGGGTTTGAGAGCTGCCCCACGCTACGCTATAGGTTCCAAGTAAGGCAATGCTTCCTGGAATCACAACGGGAGTTTGGTCTTCCATCGAAGGGCCATGGAATCTCGGCCTCTGCTTTTTGGCTTCCTCTGCCGTGAGCGGCCGATCATTTTCGCGAATCAGGGCATTGTATGCGGCGTCGCGTTTTTCATTTAAAGCGGGTAGGGTTGGCTCATATTTTAAACTGGAGTCGAACGATTCGGTAGCAAGCCCAAACATACCACGACGGAAATAGGCTTGACCCAGAGCCATCCAAAGCGGAGCATTGTGGGTGTGTTGACGCGCGAGCGGATCAAGCAGGGAAACGGCGAAAATCGCTTCCGCATCAGAAGGGCGCGTGGTGCCCTTGCGACTGGCAGGCTTCCATCCCAATGTCGCAAGAGCTTCGGCGAAATTAGGATCGCGGGGATTTTTTTCGACTAAGCGATGATAGACTGAGTCTGCCTTACGGAGAAAACCATGTCCTTCCCAAAGCCATGCCTGCACCAAATCCATCTGATCAGACTTCAACCCTTTTTCCTGAGAAACTTCCAGGGCCATAAGGGCACTATCTTCGGACCCGTTTTGAAAAAATAAAGTGGCGAGAAAATCATAGGGTGGAACCTCCGAAACCGGCAACACAAATTTCGGTCCAGGGGTGTACAATTCAGGGTTTGACTCCATCAATCCCAATGCATTGTGAAAACTGGTTCGAGCCGGGCCTATCTCACCCATCTCCATTTGCACACGCCCAAGCCTAAGATGGGCATAGGCGAAATGCGGAGCCGACTTCACTGCACTCCGATAATGGGCCATGGAAGAATCGGGACGATGCATCCTATCGAAATAAAGTCCGGCCACATAATGCAGCCAAGGGTGATCGGGATCCTTGGACAACGCTGCGTGAATGGATGCATCCGCTAGGGCGCCATCTGCTGTGCTGGTGTCCATGCACGCGACATACACAAAGGCCCGTGCTCCTTCCCCAAGAAAAAAATTAGGGTATTTTTTTTTCAGTTCCTCAAAAATATCCAACGCGGACTTGGGATTACTGGAAACCGCCAGGGCCGAGGCCATTCGGAATTTTTCCCTATCCTCGTTTGAAAGCGATTTGATTTCGGAGATGCCACCAAAGTCACGGCCTTTGGAAATTCGCGTGCCCGCCTCAAGCCCAAAAGGCGACTCCTTGACCTTAACCGTTCCGACCTCAAACGTTTTGGAAAGGAGGAAACCAAGAACGATGCCCAACACGCCGGCCAGCACCAGGTAGAGGATTTGGACCCCGTTTAGGATCCCGGTTTTTACCCCTTCGCTTGGTATCTCGTCCTGAGGCGTCAGTTAAGTCTCGGCGACAAAGGGAAGGAGCTTGTCCTTGGAATCCTTAGATCGAAGTAATTTTCGGAGCGACTTGTTTTTGATTTGGCGTACACGTTCACGCGTCAGCTTTAATTCTTTCCCGATTTCATCAAGCGTGAATTCCCGGGAATAGTTGATACCATAGTACATACGCAAGACTTTTTCTTCCCGTTCGGACATTTGCCCGAGAACGGAGTCGATGACACGAGAGAGCTCCGCTTTCTCATTATCGACTTCCTGATTGGCTTCATTCCCAAGCACATCCATCAAGGTGGTCACGGGATCGCGTCCGTCACTTTCAGAGCCCAAAGGCGCATTCAAGGAGACATCGGCGATTTTCTCCATGATCTCAGCGATTTCCATTTCGTATTCAGCGAATTCGGGAAGCGCGATGGTCTTGTCATAATCGCCGCCGTTTTGAACAAGGGCTTTTTTGAAACGATTGACCATGGCCAATTTGTTCGGTGGGACGCGCACGGCTCCCACTTGTTCAAACAATGCCTTTTGAATGGATTGGCGAATCCACCAAACGGCATACGAAATGAATTTCACTTCACGCGCAGGATCATAACGTTTGGCTGCTTTATAGAGGCCCAAATTGCCTTCGTTGATTAGCTCAAGAAGCGAAAGACCCCTACCTTGGTAACGACGCGCTATTGAAACGACGAAGCGTAAATTTCCCAGGATAAGACGATGCATGGATTTGGAGTCGCCGCGTTTAATACGGCCGACCAAATCTTTCTCTTCATCCGGGGTGATGATGGCATGCCGGTGCAAGTCCCGGAAATAAAGCTGCTCGTTCTGATCGACCAAAGAAAAAACCCCATTTCAAAAAACAAAGATATATGAAGAATGTAGCATTCCAAGTCGGCCAAACTCAAGCCCTTGGCAAGATTGGACGACAGCTTTATTTCCCTTCCGCGCTGCCCGGACTCAAGGTTTTTAGATAATCATAACTGTAAATCCCAGTCTTATGTCCGTCGCTCCAATGAATCGCAACCGCATAACGCCCTACCGATACCAACCGCTCAGGAACAATGTTCTTGGGCAGTTTTGCCTCATCCAACATCTTTTCGCCCGTCCATTCATTCACACAGACTGCGCAAGGACAGGAAGATCGAAGCGTTAGCACATTGTACTCGGAGGAGCTTCCGTCATTCCAGGAAATTCGTAGGGTATCGTTGCCTTTTCTAAACAGGGCGACGGGAGCATTCACCTTAATCATGCCTTTATCCTCGAATTTTCCTCTACCTTGGGAATCGTGGCCCAAGAATAGTCATAATCGGTTAAAACACCGGTTTGGGCGATTGTCATAATCGACAATTCCTGAGCCAGTAGTCCGGCGATTTCACGGTATTTTATAGCGGATTGAGAGCTCGGGTTTTTCTCGACGATGGGCAAACCCGCATCCCCGCCAACTGCTACTTCCGGTTCCAAAGGGATTTCACCTAAAAAAGGAATACCGAGCGAATTGGAAATGCGCCTTCCACCGCCTTGGCGGAAGATATAATGCTTTTTCTCACAGTTGTCGCAAATGAAATAGGACATGTTCTCGATGATGCCCAAAACCGGTACGGACACCTTTTGGAACATCTTCAGTCCCTTTTTCGCATCCAAAACGCTGACGTCTTGCGGCGTAGTCACGATGATACCGCCGGACAAAGGAGCGCTTTGTGTCAGAGTCAATTGCACATCCCCGGTACCCGGTGGCATGTCAATGAGCAAATAATCCAGCTCGCCCCAAACCACATTGTGAACAAAGTTCTGGATCATTTGCGAGACCATGGGGCCGCGCCAAATCACCGGTTTCTCATCATCGGCAAACATGGCCATCGACACAATTTTAATGCCGTTCACTATCACGGGATGCAGCTTTTGCTTATCGTCGAGAACGGGGGATTCGGAAACCTGAAACATCATACTCATGGAAGGGCCATAAATATCGGCATCAAGAATGCCAACGCGGGCACCGGTTTGAGCCAATGCCACGGCGAGGTTGGCGGTAGCGGTGGATTTTCCCACGCCGCCCTTACCCGAAGCCACGGCCACTACATGGCGAACATCTTTAAGCAAATCTGTTTTTTTGCTGCCCGCGGTTTTCGGAACCTGTGCGGTCATGGTAATATCGACTGACGTTACCCCTGGAATGGCATTGACCGCTTCGAGACACTGAGCCTTAAGATCCTCTTTAACAGGACAAGCCGGCGTTGTTAATTGCACATCAAATTTGACGGCCCCGGAAGATATCTTAATGTTTTTAACAAATTCGAGAGCGACAATGTCGCGATGCAAATCTGGATCCTGTACGACCTTCAAGGCCTCGAGGACTTGGTTTTCCGTGATTACAGCCATGTTCACCATCACCCTATCGTTGACGGGGATAAATATAGTTCTCGGCCATTAAACTAGCTATCATAGAGACGTAAGGCAGTAAGAAACAAATTTTCGTAAATTAGCATCCTCTAAAAATCGGATCGAAAAAGGATTCCCAAATGAGTATGAATCGTCAAATCGCAGTCGTGGGCCTTGGTTACGTTGGCTTACCCATCGCCGTCTATTTCGGTCGACTCGGCAAGGTCATTGCGTTTGATGTGAATGCGAAGCGTATCGATGAGCTGCAAAAAGGTGTAGACCGAAACCATGATCTTCCCGTGGAAGAACTGGTAAAAACCCAGGCCGAATTCACCATGGATGCCGCGCGCCTCAAAGAAGCGGACTTCGTCATCATCACCGTTCCCACGCCTGTCAACGACTCCAATCGTCCCGACCTCACGCCACTCATAAAAGCTTCCACGACTGTGGGACGAAATCTTAAAAAAGGCGCCATCGTCGTTTATGAAAGTACCGTTTATCCCGGCGCCACCGAAGAAGAATGCGTTCCAGTTTTAGAAAAGGAATCGGGTCTCAAATGTGGTGTCGATTTTAAAGTCGGCTACTCGCCGGAACGGATTAATCCCGGCGACCATGAACATACCTTTACCAAAATTACCAAGGTCGTTTCCGGCATGGATGCCGAGACCCTGGAAATCGTAGCCGCCACTTATGCTTCCGTTGTCACGGCGGGCGTGTATAAGGCTTCGTCAATCAAAGTAGCCGAAGCCGCCAAGGTCATCGAAAATACCCAACGGGATCTTAATATCTCGCTCATCAATGAACTCTCCCTGATTTTCCATCGCATTGGAATCGACACCCAAGATGTTCTCAATGCCGCCGGCACCAAATGGAACTTCCTGAAATTCACGCCAGGACTTGTAGGAGGTCATTGTATCGGCGTGGACCCCTATTACTTAACGCATAAGGCCGAGCAATTGGGCTATATCCCTCAGGTCATTCTCGCAGGTCGCCGTATCAATGACGGCATGGGTCGTTATGTAGGGCGCGAAGTGACCAAAGAGTTGCTCAAGTTAGGCACGGCCAATTTCACAGACGGAAAGCCCATGATTTCGATTTTGGGTCTAACCTTTAAAGAAAACGTGTCCGACATACGTAACACCAAAGTGACTGACATTATTAGTGAACTCCAGTCCTTCGGATTCGAGGTACAAGTGGCCGATCCCTTAGCCTACCCTTCCGAGGCCAAACATGAATATGGCTTGGATATCATCCCCATCGAGAAATTCAAACCTTCGGTGGCGGTTGTGTTCGCCGTGGCCCATGAGGAGTTTAAGAAAAAGGGATGGGCTTTACCCGTCAGTCTTTTGCAAGGCGGCAAAGGTGTAGTCGCCGATTTGAAGGGCGTGCTGTCTCGCGAGAAAAAGCCCGAGGGCATTACGCTCTGGCGTATGTAAGTGTATGAGTATGACCACACCAAAATCCATTTTGATTACCGGTGCTGCCGGCTTTATTGGCTTTCATCTCGCTCGCCTCTGTCTGAAACGCGGGCACCTCGTTGTCGGCATCGATAGTTTGAACGACTATTATGATGTCAGGCTTAAAGAAGCTCGCCTCGACGCACTAAATAAAATCCCCGGTTTTACTTTTGTAAAAATGGATTTGGCGGATGCTTCCGCCATCCAGGGCCTTTTTGCCACCCATAAGCCCAGCCATGTTGTGAACCTGGCCGCCCAGGCCGGGGTACGCTACAGTTTGGAAAACCCCCGGGCCTATATTGACGCTAATATTGTTGGTTTTCTCAATATCTTAGAAGCCTGTCGATCCCACCCCGTCGAGCATTTGGCCTATGC
>JAYVCH010000303.1:0-8851 GCA_043750055.1 Fibrobacteria bacterium | reverse complement strand
GTGCACGAGGATAGCGCTGGCCTCCAGTTCTGGGACATCTCCAATCCACGCAGCCCCCAATTGGTCCATCAGAAATACGATTCTGAGTCCAAGCGGCTGCGAGAAATCCAGGGATATTCCTTTACTTCAAGTTACGGACCTGACTATGTCGCCATTCCTTCTCATGCTGGCATTGAGATTTGGGATTTCAGCGATATCGGTAATCTCAAATCGGTCAGCGCCCTATCCATGTCTAAAGGCGGTGGGCAGGGTATCTATAACGGGATCATTTCCGCCTTTTGGCAGCCTCCTTATATTTATTGCGGCGGCATGAATACAGGTCTTTATGTTGTTGATGCACGGGATCCCAAGGCCTTGAAGTTGGTCAAACAAATTTCCAATAGCACGGTAAACGGCAAATTGATGGGCGGGGTATTCGCCGTCGGCAATATCTTGTATGTCACCACCATGCAGGACATGGAGTCGCCGGGAGCCATTTCCACCTTCGACATCAGCGATCCAGCCAACCCGGTTCTGATGGACTCCTACAAGGGCGCGTTGATTGCCGAGGGTGGTTATACCAGTTACCTGAATGGCAATCGTATTTACGGTCAGGGCACAACCGGTTACTTGCAAATATTCGACGTCGCCGATCCCTTCCATATCAAAAGGATAGGACAGGCCGAGCAGAAGGCGGGACGGGGCGGCTATGGCATGATCCAAGATGGTTTCGCCCATACCGGCATGTCTGATTCCTATGTAAAGTACGATGTGCGTGGAAATCTCCCGGTGGCAGTGGGCCATTATGCCGTTCCAGGTGACAATGATTGGGTAATCACACTCGGCAATATGGTTTTCATTGGGGACGATGATGGACCAGCGTCAACGGGTGTGCTGGTGCCGCACCAAGTCGATCCGGACAAGATGGGTCCCGTCGTGAACATGTCCTATCCCAAGCCGGAAGCCGTCAACCAGGCCTTATCAACGAGGGTGGGCTTCACCTTTTCCGATAATATTGATTTCGGCAGCGTGGTGCCTGCGAGTTTGATCGTGAGGCCAGTAGGCGGGGAACAGCTCCCGGGCAAGTACGCAACCATGGCCGGGGCCTCGGTTGTGAATTTTACCCCGGACGCGCCTTTGATGTCTAATACCACTTATGAAGTCCTTCTGCCTTCCGGTGGCTTGAAGGATCTTGCAGGTAACGGTATCTCGCGAGATACCCTGATCCGCTTTTCTACGGGAGGTGTAGTGGCGCTCCAGCATTCCGGCTTGAAGGAGAAGCATTGGGCCGATGGGGCAGGCATTTGGAATGTCCGGGGCCGATGGACCGTTCCGACCGGGAAGAGGAATAGCCGGTCGATGGGCTCGAAGCCGAGGGGCAACTTACGACCAATCCCAGAAGCCCCTTGATTGCCTTCCTGATCCAATTTCGGAATGGGGCTGTCCTGGTATTGTCCGGACTGATATTCACAATGGCTCCCGCCTTGGCGCAGTCTAATCAAATCAGGATCATGGAAGCGCCTTCCTCATCCCCAAGCCCCGCTGCGGTTGGCGCCGAGGTCACTTTCAACGTTTATGCCTTGGACAACTCCGGTGCAACTGTAAACTATTCCTGGGACTTCGGTGACGGTTCGGAACGCACTATTTTCGATCCTTTTCCCAAAGCAGTGCATCGCTTCACCCAGCCGGGCCGATATGCCGTTCTGATTCGCATGCAGGCAGGTCAAGTGCGCAATGTCTTGTCCTTCTTTCTGTTGGTCCATACTCCATTAACTCAGGCCCGTCCTACGGCTTCTTCCACCATATTGCTGGACGCGCGGCGCAATCGGATTTGGGTCGTCAATCCTGACAACAATTCTGTTAGCTGCATCGATGTCCAGAAAATGGAAAGGATTTTTGAAATACCGGTGGGCGATCATCCTCGCACTCTAGCGCAGGCTCCGGACGGGTCGATTTGGGTAGTCAACGAAGACGATGCTACCCTAAGTATTCTGGATCCCCAAACGGGCGCAGCGCATAGGACCTTGGCCCTGCCATATGGTTCGCTTCCCTTTGCCGTGGCCTTCAGTCCCGATGGATCGGACGCATATATCTCTTTGCAAGGGACTGGAAAAATCCTGAAGCTCGACCCAGTGACCGGCAAGACCCGATCGGAAAACGATGTGGGGAATGATCCCCGTGGCTTAGCCGTTACGGCGGATTCCAAGCGAATTCTGGTGACCCGCTTTATCTCGCCCGCAGATCAAGGTGAGGCATCGGATGTCAATGCTGCAGACATGACGGTAACGTCTAAGATAACCCTGGCCAAGGATAAAACACCCGATGCCGAGAATGCCAGTCGAGGTATTCCAAATTATATGTCCTCAATAACTATTGCACCGGATGGAGGGCAGGCCTGGATTGTTGGGAAAAAGGACAATACAGGTCGGGGTCTGTTCCGGGATGGGCGGGCCTTGGATTTCCAAAGCACGGTGCGGGCTATTGTCATGCGCATTGACCTTGCTACCGATCAGGAAAACATGGCGCTTCGTCTGGACATGGACGACAGCGAAATGCCTTCGGCCCTTGCCTTCGGGCCCTTGGGAGATCCGGTCTTCATCGCCTTTCAAGGATCGAATAAGGTTGCTGTCTGGGATCCTAATGCCAATGTCCGAATTATGACAATCCCCGCCGTGGGCCTGGCGCCGCAAGGACTGGTTGTCGATAGCGCAGGTGGAAGACTATTCGTACAGAATTTCATGTCTCGAACCGTATCCGTCTATGACATCCGCGCCCTCTTATCCGGCCGGGAATACACCGCGCCGGAACTCAAGGTGATCCAAACAGTGGAGAAGGAACGGTTACTGGATCAGATCCTTTTAGGAAAACAGATATTTTATAACGCTGCCGATACGCGCATGAGCAAGGACGGCTATCTGAGCTGTGCCTCGTGCCATTTGGACGGCGGTAGCGATCGTCGGGTCTGGGATTTCACGGACCGAGGAGAGGGTTTGCGCAAGACCGTCTCGTTGCTAGGACGGGCTGGCATGGGCCATGGTCCGGTTCATTGGAGCGCTAACTTTGACGAGATCCAGGATTTTGAAAATGATATACGCGGCCCTTTTGGGGGCACGGGATTTATGAAGGATGAAGATTTCCATTCCGACGGACGAGACCGGACTCTGGGAGGGCGGAAAGCGGGCGTGAGTAAGGAATTGGATGCTTTGTCTTCCTATGTGACATCTCTCAAAAAAGTGCATGCCAGCCCCTTTAGGCAACCGGACGGATCCATGACCGATGAGGGCCGCCAGGGGGAAATGATTTTCAATCGCGAGGATGTGGGCTGTGTTCGCTGCCATGTTCCTCCTCTTTTTACGGACAGCCGCCTGATCCCTTCACCAGATTCTGTGCGCGGAAAGCAAGATTCTGTCGCCGGAGATATTTTTACGTTGGAAGGATTCCGACTCCATGATGTTGGAACCCTGAAACCCGCATCGGGTCGAAGGCTTAACGATACGCTGCGCGGATTAGATACACCGACCTTGAAGGGCATCTGGGAAACGCCCCCTTTTCTCCATGATGGATCCGCAGCCACACTCGAAGACCTGCTGACCACGGCCAATCCCCAGGATAAACATGGCCATACTAGCCAGCTCAGCATTCGGGAACGTGGACAACTCGTTGCCTACCTCAAGCAATTGGATGAAGGCTCATCCGTGGCCAGGCTGGGGCCACACAGTAACTCGCGTTCCAAATTACGATTCACCGTAACCTATGTGCCCGCGCCAGGTGGCTATCGACTTGAATTGGAATTGCCAAGGATGAGCCAGATGCCGAGCCTAGTTTTTCATAACCTTTCCGGAAGAGTGGTAGCAACCTTTTCCGAAAAAACGTTGCGGGATGCGGAGTTCATGCCCGGTAGGCTTTTACTTACCTGGAACGGACGAGACAGCCATGGAAACAAAATGCCCCCTGGTCTTTATTCCGCGACGGCATGTTTAAGCGGGGATTGTCAGGCTCGGAATCTGATTTTTATTTACTAGAATCGTGAGATAAGAATTCTTTTTTTCTTAAGAGGAGTCACTATGGACTATCGAAAGCTTCGTTACCTCGTTACCGGCATCATCGGCTTTTTATCATTGTCCGTTTCCGCAAAAGACTGGACTGACATAACATCGGAGGTCATTGCAGCCCAGAATATGAGTCCCGGCTTTCCAGGCGGATGTTCCGGTGTGACCGTGAATCGACTAACCGGTGATGTGTATGTCAAAATCATAAGTTACGGCATTTGGAAGAGCAGTGACCAAGGAAGTACATGGTTGCGGATAGACCAGAAAACCGTAGGCGGCCGGTGTGAAACGGGCGTGGCCATGACTTCCGACCAGGACAATCCTGTTCGGCTCGCCTCCTTTTCCCTTGATGGAGAATGCGGATTCACTCCGGATGGAACCACGTGGCACAAGTGGACCGACATGGGGCGAAACTGGGACTTTGGATCCGTGGATTGGGGAGCGGCCAATCCGATGGTTATGATCGCGGCCAAACATGAGGATGGTGGGAAGGTTTATAAAACCGTTGATGCTGGATTGACTTGGAACGTTCTGCCCATCACCGTGAATGCTCAATCCTACAACAATAGCAGCATGATTGGCGTGATGGATGCGAACACCTTCATCTACTGCGCCAGCGGTGGAATTCAGCGCAGCACGGACCAGGGTGCCAGCTGGACGCAGGTTTCCACAACTGTTGCGCGTACCAAAATCCCAGTTCTCTTCAAAGCTAAACACTACCTCGGCGCTGCCACCGGGCTTTGGGTAAGCGGTGACAAAGGTGCCACATGGACCAAGCAGGGTGAACCAATCGAAATCTGCCAGGGGCCTTTTTTTGGTGCGGACGAAAACACAATGGTCATAGTAAATACACAAGGTATTTACAAAACCACCAATGCCGGGGCCACCTGGACCAACGTCGCCGGCCTGCCACCCTCGTATAGCGGAAACACATTTGACCCGCTGTGGTTCGGAGGATTTTCCTGGGATCCAGTGCACAACACCATCTATGGAACACGCATGGCCTGTCCGGCGTATAAATTTGTGATGCAGGGAACGGTAATAACTAATTCTTTCAAATCCCCCTCACAACTGAATAGTGTTGGAGTCGCATCCCGGATCATTCGGATGAGTGATAATCGGATTCTGGTTAATGCCGGAGCAAATAAAGTTTACAATCTGGAAGGCCGCAGGCGGATTATCGTTAATTCGAGGCAGTCCAACAACCGGATCCAACTCCCAAAAAATCCCTAAACCTGCCCCTTCATTCCAGAATCAACCTGAGGATTAAAATGCGTGTGAAGGTTATTCGGATAAGTTTGGTATTGGTAAGGTCCGACCCAATGCATTCGAACGGTCTGTCGAAGTCGGGAGATTCCACAGTACCGAGTTAGCCGAACGCGATTTTGATTTTTGCTTCGGTTGACTCTTATTTTTTTGTAAGGTCCATTTTTGAATAATTGCATTGGTATAATTTTCGAAATTGAATTGTGCCAGAAATAAATCTTCCCCTGTCACATTCACGGTAGCCTTACCCCAACTGGGAACCTTGGCCGAAGGTGGAGCAAAGCCATGGTATTGCCAGATGGATCCGCCGAGCAGCAACCCGCCTTGAATAGGCAATAAAAGGCTTAAGTTGGAATTCTGTTCGCCCGCAGAGGTATCTAGCGCGTCGGTATTATTGAAAAGGGAAGAATAAAGAACATCGGTTAAATCACGATTATATACGCGGACAAAATTACTCCAAGTGCGCGCTTTGCCATTCACATCTTCTCCGGGCTTTAAATTTTCGATATAAGCATTGGAAGTGGTGATGGGCTGGCGACCGCTGGCAATTACATAGATGTTACCTGCTAAATCAACCTGTAAGGCGTCGCCCGGAAAAACCTTGGTGCTGTTTAATTGGGGCCATCCAGTGTTCACATTATACCAGCCTTGTAATAGGGTGTTCTCATTTGTGCCACCAGGATTTTGCCCTTCATTCAATTCACCCATATAAGTGGCTGACAAAAGTTTTTCTTGGTTCAAGGCGAAACGGCCTATCCAGCTTACATGAATATTTCCATTGGTACCAGTAAATCCCTTTTGAAATCCATTGAGCATGGACCAAAAGTTGACCACATTATTTCCATGCGAACGTGCGACTACAACTAAAGCACCCTTTTTATCTTCAATTGTATTAGCGAGGGTTGAAACTGGTACAGAATAATCGATGGCTATATCATCGACATATTGATCTGGAGTAGAATTTGATTGATTCTCGCGGTAAAGCCGACTCCACCATTTATAATTTCCATTTTGATCCATAGCGACAATGGCGGGCTCAAAATCTGGGTTGCCGCCTGGCAAGATGCTTTGCACACTATAGCCAAAATACAGATGATTATTTCGGCGATCGACGGTGATGGCAACACACCGATGGGTCGTTGATTTTGCATTATACCCAGTATATCCTGGGCCTGAAACCTCGCTTACAGAAAATGTTGTGGAGTCGAAACGAATTGGACCCGAATAGAAATAGTCATTCGGAGCATTACCTTGCTTGGTGCTATCCTTGCCATCTTGAAGAATTTTAGCATAAGTATTTTGTGTCCAAGATCTCAATCCGCCTCTACCGGGCTTTAATACAATACCGCTTTTGATTACAGGGTTGGAACTCGGTAATACTTGTGAAATATTACCAGAAGCCCGATTATAAAAACTTAAATCAGGAACATTGATTTCATTTTGCCCGCCAGCACCATCGTCAATCCAATGCGTGGTCCACCCGGCAACGGTTGTATCCGTTCCAGAGGGTGAAAGCTTATAAATAGCGGACCAACTCGCATCAAAGCTTTTCCCAAGGACATAATAAACGGAACCTTCCGATGTAAGATCCCAAGGCTGCCACGTTTTAATATCACCGGCCGCATCGACATTGACTAACCAAGACAAGCCCGTGGGTAATCCTCGCACAAAATTATTATTCAATTTGGCGATAAAATAGCCGTCCTTATAAATACCCTTGGTAGAAATTTGATTTTCGCGACTGCCCGAAATATAAATCTCCCCCGTGGCTTGACCTGGGATTTCGGTACTTCGAATTTTGAAAATATCTTTGACCGTGCCTTTTGGGAAGTAAAAAACTTCTTTCATGCTTTGCAGGTCCGCAGAAAAATGCAATAAAAAACCGACCAAAGAATCACATTTGCTGTCGATTCCAAAGCTGGGTAGAATAGTTTTGGGGACCGTGGCTGGTAGCCAAGATAAATCGTTAGTTTTCCCTGCAACTAAAAAGGAGCCGTCTGAAAGTTTGATCCCGTTATTTAAAGTCGAGTGCCCAAGGTTTCCAGCAAAGGCGACCATATCAGTTGGATTTGGTTTCCCGTAGATACCTTCTACAAAAAGTGATAGCCACATACTTAAAACAAAAAATTTCATAATTCGACTTTCCTTCCCCATTTGACTCCAGCTAATCCTACTTAATTATTCTACCCGGGACTTTGGGACTGTTCCGATCTGGGGAGAAGAAACTGGGTGAAACCGCTTAAATTGCATAGATTACGAAGGGGAGATTGGGTCTTTGGGGGCGGACTGACTATGTTTTAACCGATACTCACGGATATGATTTTATGAACCCTTAGCAGCCATGAGCTAATGGATTTTTTTCAAAAATGTGTTGGGATTTTTGAGAAGAGGGTTGGCTGCCTGACCAGGACTCGAACCTGGGACCGAGCGATTAACAGTCGCTTGCTCTACCAACTGAGCTATCAGGCACCGATTGCAACCCAATTTGACCGACGAAAACCGCCAGAAAAATCGGTAGGTAGGTGCGTGAATTTAGGTAAACGCCCCTTCAAATTCAAGGGAATCCTGGAATCGGCTATGTAACTACCTTTAAGGATATGCATTTTCAACAGATATTCACGCTTCTATTGCTTCCAATCATCCTTGCCGGGCTTCACGGCTGGTTCACAAACTGGCTCGCCATCAAATTATTGCTTAAACCCGTTCATCCCATTAACATATTGGGGTTCAAGATTCAGGGGCTTTTACCACGACGGCAGGCAGATTTAGCGGAAAGGATCTCCGAAGCCATCGCCAAAGAATTTCTTCGGGAGGAAGATATTTTAGGCTTTTTAAAAAAGGTGGATCCAGCTAAAGCGATGAGGCAATTGATATTGGATAAGTGGGAAGAAAAAGTAGGCGAGGTGCTATCATCCATGCCCGTGATCAGTATGTTTGTTTCCGCAGATAAGCTGACCAAAATACGGGATAAGGTCGCGGATGTTTTTTCCACCGAGGCGGAAAAATACACCGAGCTGTTGGTGCAAAGTTTGGAAACGAAAATTGATTTGCGCGAAACCATCAAACGCAACATTCTGGCTTTTGATGTACAGCGTTTGAATACCATTATCGAACAGATTGGATATAAGGAATTCAATGAAATCGCCCTGATAGGATTGTTTCTTGGGGTTCTGATTGGGATTGTTCAGGCGGGCATGAATTACTTCATCTTTATGGGGCGATAGGGGACATGGAGTATCGCTGTCTATGAAAGTTCTCCTTGCAGATAAACTCGATGTTCAAGTCATTCAAGATCTAACGACTGGTGGATTCCAAGTCATCCAGACCAAGGGACTTGCGCCTGGAAATCTACCCTCCTATGCGGTCCTTTGTGAAATTCTCATTGTCCGTTCTACTCTCGTCAAAAAGGAAATTCTTGCGGATTTTCCTCAACTAAAACTGATTATCCGAGCCGGAGCGGGTATAGATACCATTGATGTCGTAGCCGCTGCCGCACGTGGAATTCAAGTCAGCAACTGTCCTGGGAAAAATGCAGACGCGGTGGCTGAAATGGCTCT
>JAYVCH010000302.1:0-6325 GCA_043750055.1 Fibrobacteria bacterium | reverse complement strand
TTTTCTTTGCATTGTCCTGGACCGTTGGCCCGGCTCTTGCAGCTTTAATCATGCAGCATTATTCTTTTCGTGGAACGTTTTTAGTGGCGGCTTTTTTATTTTTGATGCTAGTGATTGTCGTGGCAGGTGGGGTTCCCGCTTTACCTCCCACTCAAAAGAGTATTCTGGCTGCGGCCAGGACGCCATTCCTTACGGTCTTTCGACTGCCGGGAATCTTGGCACATTTTCTGGCTTTCGTTTTGTTTTTCAGTTGCTCTACCATGGGAATGATGAATCTTCCCCTGTTAATTTTGAATACGTTAAACGGGAGGGAGAGCGATGTTGGTATTGCCTATAGTTTGGCGCCGATTTTCGAAATTCCCTTTATGTTTTATCTGGGCTTTCTAGCTATCAAAATGCCAACAGCAAAATTGATCCGCGGTGCTGTGGGTTTAGCCATCCTTTATTATTTGGGATTAAGTTTGATTCGCACCCCCTGGCAGGTTTTTCCCTTACAGGCCGTCAGTGCCGCTATCGTGGCGGTGACGAGCGGAGTGGCTATCACCTTTTTTCAGGATTTGCTACCGGACCAGCCTGGCAGTTCGACCAATCTTTATTCTAATGCCATGCGCATCGGAGCGATATTGGGATATTTGCTGTTTGGATTTATAAGTTCAAATTTTGGATTCAGGATGGTATTCACTGTATGCTCCGCATTTTGCGCAGTTGCGCTTGGGATATTATTTGTATGGGGTTCACGGACTCGTCAGCCTTAAAATGAACTTTTTTGGGAAAATCCGCCACTAAATCATTGGCGGAAAAATAAAACTCCCGTCTGAAAAGGATTTACATGCGCTGTGGTTACTTCGACGACGAACGTCGCGAATATGTCATTACTACCCCGAAAACTCCCGTCAAGTGGATCAACTATCTCGGCACTCTTCAATTCGGAGGCTTCGTTGATCATACCGGTGGTCTTTTATTGTGTAAGGGAGACCCGGCTCTAAACCGCATCACCAAATATTTACCGCAAGCTCCCGCGAGTCATTTCAAAGGTCAGTCTTTGTATTTCCGTTGGCGCGATGAAGGCGCCGATGGCAAGCCTGGGGCGGAGTACTATCATGTTTTTTCACCATTTTTCACCCCCACCTTAAAACCGCTCGAAAGCTTTGAATGCCGTGTGGGCATGGGTTATACGCGTATTACGTCGCGTTATCGCGGACTTAAAGTTGAGGCAGTGATGTTTGTCCCCCAAGATGATCCTATTTATCTGATGGACATCACGGTCACTTGCGAATCCGGTGCGCGCAAAAGTGTGTCGGCTATTCCCGCCATCGAGTACACGCATTTCGATGCTTTGAAGCAATTTACCAATGCCGATTGGGTTCCGCAAACCATGCAGAGTCGCCTGAAGACACAACCCGATGGCTGGAAAATCCTCACCCAGTATGCTTTTATGAAAAGGGAAACGGCCGTCAATTTCATGACCGCTAGTCTGCCCATCAGCAGCTTTGAAAGCGATCGGAAAATTTTTCTTGGCGACAATGAATACGGCGACTTTTCTGCACCACATGCTTTACAGAACAACGAGCTCTCCAATTATGAAACGGAACGGGGAGATAATGTCGGCGTGCTTCTTCTCAAACTCGGTGACCTATCCGAAGGACAAAGCGTACGATTCACGGTTTTCATTGGACAGGAAAAAGACGATGCGGCCGCATACGCTCGCGTGAAACCTTATTTCAAAACCGGTGCCGTGGATGCCAAACTGGCAGGGATTTCGACCTTCTGGAACGACTACTTGCAGCAAATGCAAGTGCAAACTCCCGATGCCGCGTTTAACAGCATGGTGAACGTACACAATCCTCGCCAATGCTTTATGACCAAGAATTGGTCGCGAGATTTATCCTTGTATCAATTGGGTTTTGGCGGTCGCGGCATGGGTTTTCGCGATAGTTCGCAGGACACGATGGCGGTGATGGGTCATATGCCCGAAGGCGCAAAGGATTTATTACGAAAGTTACTGAGTGTCCAATTACCCGAAGGCAAGGCGATGCATCAGTTTTATGCCTCCACCATGGAAGCGAGCATGGGAGATGCACGTGAGGGCGAGGACCGTCCTCAGTATTACGGCGATGACCATCTATGGATAGTACTCGCGGTTTCTTCCTATGTGAAGGAAACGGGAGACTATGCGTTTCTGGAAGAGGTTTTGCCTTTCTATGATATTCACCTTAGTCAAGGCGTGACCGACCTCTCCGCTCCAGCCACGGTGCTTGATCATCTGCGTCGCTCCGTCGCCTTTTCGCGCTCCGATGTGGGCAGTCATGGCTTGCCGCATCTTGGCTTCGCGGATTGGAATGACACAGTGAACCTTCCCAAGGGGGCGGAATCCTTGTTCAATGCCAACCTGTATGGCAAGGCCTTGCTCGAACTCATCGGCATTCTTGAGCATCTCGGTGATAGTAACTCAGGAGATACCTATCGCGCCTGGCATCAACAGATGGCAGTCAAGGTCAATGAACATGCCTGGGACGGTGCCTGGTGGATACGTTGGTTCGATTCGGATGGATCGCCCGTGGGATCGGATCAAAATGAAAAAGGAAAAATCTGGACCAATGGCCAAAGCTGGCCGGTCATTTCAGGTTTTGCCCCGGCGGATCGCGCCAAGACCGCGCTCGATTCGGTACACCGTTTGTTGAACACCAGCTTCGGTATCAAACTCAGTGCCCCCGGTTATGATGGTTTCGATCCGCGCAAGGGTGGAGTTACAACCTATCCACCCGGAGCGAAGGAAAACGGTGGCATTTTTCTCCACTCCAATCCTTGGGTCATTATCGCCGAATGCATGCTGGGAAACGGCGAACGCGCATGGCAGTACTACAATCAAATCAATCCCGCGGCTCGCAATGATCAAATCGAAATCTTCGAATGCGAACCGTATGTGTATCCCCAGAATATTCTTGGCGATGAACATTCGCAGTTTGGCCTAGCACGGAACAGTTGGTTATCGGGAACGGCCTCGTGGAGCTATCAAGCCGCGACCCAATATATTATGGGAATCCGGCCCGAGCATGAAGGGCTTCTCATCGACCCCTGTATTCCCAAAGCTTGGAATGGCTTTTCGGTTTCACGACGCTGCCGCGGGGCTACCTATACCATTGTGGTCCAGAATCCTGCGAACGTTAACAAAGGTATCAAATCTATTTCCGTGGACGGAAAACTTTTGGCCTCGGGCGCACAAGTACCCTACTTCGGGGATGGAAATACCCACTCTGTGGAAGTCGTCATGGGGTAATTAATCGGTTGGGCTTTCCATAATCGACTTACGAAAATTGGGAAAATGTCTAAGGCTAAGCTTTAGACATTGCATTAATTTTACCCAATGAGCAAATTTAGTTCGGTGCCATTTGCATTGCTTTTCTTGTTGAGTATGCAAGGGTGGGCCGCCAATTTTCAAATTCAAGGATCTACCATCAAAGATCCTGATGGAATTCCATTTATACCAGTAGGCGCAAATATTTCAGTAGACAATTTCTACGGATGGAACCCATTTTTAGCGCAGAACAATGCTGTATCAAGTTTTACAAAGTCATGGCGCTTCAATATTGCAAGAGCCAACTTAGTTATCGGCGAATCTAAATGGGATGGCGTAGTCTTAGGAACGGGGTGGTCCACAGATAGCAGTCGTAGCCGAATTCGCATTGATGCTGTGGTCGATTCGTTGACACCAAAAAAAGCGGTTGTCATACTTGAAGTTCATGATTGGTTGGGCAGATATCCATCTCTGGCGAGTGATTATCTGGCCATTAGAAACTTTTGGTCTTGGGCTGCAATCAGGTATAAAGCAAATCCATATGTGTGGTTTAATCTGTGGAATGAGCCAGGTTGGGAATCGCCCGTCTCTCCAGACTATTTTTCTGTGAACCAGAAATTAATACGCCTGATCCGAGATACACTTCAAGTGGAAAATGTGATCGTTGTAGATGGCGCTGCATATGGACAGGACTCGTATAGTTGGAACGATGACTCCGTCTGGGAGGGAAATTCCGGAATTTTGCATTATGGCAAACAACTCTCTAAAGGGTTTCAGAACATTGTATTTAGCGTTCACCTTTACGATCAATGGGGCCCCAATGACACGGGGTTTGTGAGAGTCAATAAATTTCGTGACTACCTACAACGCGTGAAGGATAGCAGTCTTGCCATCCTTGTTGGAGAAGTAGGCTCAACCAGTGCCACGAGATTTATCGGAACAACGCAAATGGCTTATGAGATTGGCTTAAAGGAGTTCGGAGTGGGAATGCTCGCATGGCATTGGGATCCCGGAGATGGATTCCGCTTAACCGATGGAATAAATCAATACGCGGGCTACCACATCAACGATGAATCAAACCCTACAAACTTAACCCCTTGGATGGGGCAATGGTTTTGGCGAGCAACTCATCTTGATGGGTATGGAATAAATGGGTTTCGGACGCCGGTGATCAAAAAAGCTGAAACACCACAGCAAGTCACCGTACAGAACAGGACCATTGACATACTTGGCAGAGAAAGGCATTTATCTCGACACTTGAGGTCGAAGTGGAGAACTTTCTTTTAGAGATTTGGCCCAAAGATTTAATAATAAGTGCTCATTAAATTTTGGAAAAGATTCCTTTAGCTCATAATCTTTTTGCCAACATAAATGACATTGGACCAAATCGGGAGGGGTGGCAACAATCACCCACTCAGGTGAAAATTTTTTCACTGCTAATTCCAAGGAAGGAAATTTCGTTGCCACTATTTCTGGTGATACGATTCCGCAAAGGTCGATTGTTTTCCTGGGAAGAAAATACCCGAGAGTTCCCACTTCCTCAATCAAGACAACGGATGTCGTGTTAGAATTTAAAGCAATAAAATCAGCTGATTTTTTATAAATGCCTTCTCGTTGAATATTTAATCTCTGGTATTTGAAAGCAATTTTATCACAAAAATAATTTCGATATAAGACAATTCCCATAAATAATACTAGCGTAATCCACCCAAATTTTTGAAATCGTAAAAGATTATTCGATGAAAAGAAAGACTGAAGGCCAAAGGAAATAACAATGATTAAGAATGGAAGTAAGGGTAAATAATACCATGTAAAAACGTCTTTACTTGCTTTAGTGATTAGGAAAAAAATCAAATAAAACGTGGGCCAAATTAAAAGAAATCGAATTTGAAAATTTTTTCGAGCATGGTAAAGCCCTATAAGACTTAAAATTAAGACAAGACTATTTAAAAGAATAATTGTTTTTAGCCCACCATAAACCGGGCCCCCAAAAAAAAGGGAATCCCACCAGTATCTTAATGCACTGAGAATAGCGGAGTTATTGGACCCATTTTTAGCAATAACCGAATGAGGCAAAAATCGACCATAAGCGAAAAAATAAAAGACGAATTGGCTGGATAATCCAAGGATTGAGGCTAAAGAAAACTGGAAAATCAAACGTAAATTATGCTTTTTAATCAGACATATTAATATTACTGATCCACAAGCCAAAATGGCTTCAGGTCTAGTAAGTGCCAATAAAAATAGAAGTAAAATATTAATTTTTGATTTTGGGGTACTCAAAATATTATAAAAACTGAAAAGGATTAAAAAGATATACAGGGGCGTTTCCATTCCCGATGCACTGGTGCTGAGTGCTAATCTACTCAGTGCATAAAGGGTTACCGAGAGCGCCGAAAAAAAATAATTTATACCGAAAACCCTGCTGATATTAAAGATTAGAATCAATATTCCAAAATCTAAAATCCAATTTAGGGCAAAAGCTAAATACGATGGTTCAATTCTAAGCGAAATATAAAAGAGGGATAAAACCATCGTGTATAAAGGGGTACTTGTAGCACAAACTGGATTGTTTATAGACATGATTGGGCGACCCAGATCAATCCAGGATTTTACATGCGAAAGCGTGATATAAGCGTCGTCACAAATTAGCATTCCGAAAGAAGTTTTTAATAATACCCAGGTTGGGACGAAAAAAAATAACCATACCCAAATTGGATGAATGGGTGATTTCGATTTTAACAATGAAACGTTCTCCCAATACCTTCAAAATGTAAACTTCAACCTCGTCTCCAACACATTCGCTGAAAAATTACTCGGTGCCGTATCGTTAAAATACCGAAAGTACATAAGCGATATGGAACTGTTCATCAAGAAATCCCGGTCCGGATGTTGTCTAGCAAATGTTCGCAAAAAACAGGTTAATCCTAATCCTGCATTGTTTGAACTGAAGATAGACAGTTTATAATCTCCTAAGTCATATGCCTTGCGGTTCCCTGCGGCATAGCCTCCAAAATCCGCCTCGTTCTG
>JAYVCH010000301.1:0-9759 GCA_043750055.1 Fibrobacteria bacterium | reverse complement strand
CGGATATCTTCTGCGTCACCGATGGAGGACAACTTCAAACGTTTAATGGCCACCAAGCGATCCAAACTGATCTGACGAGCACGGAAGATCTCCGCTTCGCCTCCTTCGCCGCGCAAAGACCAATCTGAATAATCACCAGGCGAAAAGGACATTTAATTTTCCGAAATTTTCTTCAATGCCGATTCAAGTCGATCAATAATGGCTTGATTATCTGGGCTCAGCGTCAAGGCTTGTTTCCATGTCACTAAGGCAGCATCTTCTTGACCCGATTCCCAAAGCACGTTTCCAAGGTTCAAGTAGGCACTCACAAAATCAGGATCGAGGGCGATCAAAAATTCAAAGGTTTCCTGGGCATCCCTATACTTTGCTTGGCTGTACTCGACAATACCGGCGAGGTTTAGGACAAATTTGTTTTTAGGTTCCAGTCGACGAGCTTGATCCAGGTACTGGTGCGCAGCGAGAAATTTTCCGTCTAAGTACAATTTATTCGCAAGGTGAAAGAGGGAAATAGCGTAGTTCTCTGAGAAAGATTCCGTTTCCCCAAGTCGACTGCAAATCTCGTATTGGTCGATCACGGCCTTCCAATCCTCAATTTGATCTTCACCCTGCGATTTTCGTTTTAAGCTAATTTCCTGAAGTACGACGGAGTAGCCATAACGCGCTTCAAAGGACACGGGATGTTTATCCAGTTCGGCTTCGAAAAGACGTTTAGCCCGAGGATAATCCCCGATTCGATAACTTTCTTGAGCACGTTGCAAATCGCCTCCACAACCAGCCAAAACCCAACCCGTCAATACCGTAACCGACAAGGAACCCATGATTATTTTCAGGGGGCTTGGAAATCCTCGTCCGCTAATCAATCCAGAATACCCATCACCCGATCACGGGTCAAACGCAACTTTTCTGTTTCTACGGACTCACAGGCCCGGTCAATATCCGATTGAATGATATCGAGTAATTCCAACAATCGGCCATCTAACCCCAGCCCTCCTCCAGCTTCATCGACCACGGCCTGGATTTCAGCCATGTATCCTTTTTCAAAACCTCGTTCCCATCCCACCCTTACATGGGCAGAGCCAAGGCCCGGCAACATTCGGTTCTTACTCGCTGAAACTTTCAACTCTCGGTATTTACTCGCCATGCCATCACGCCAATCCAGCGTTAACCTGGACATCATTCTCAAGCTCGTTTCCAAATCCGAAATCGGGGCATTGAGTAAGGTTTTCTTACCTGCCCAAAGGTAGGCGCAATAGGCCAGGAAGGGGTCGCTGTTGCCCAACGTAGCAAAGCTGACTGCATCAGGAAATTGAAGTCTGCCCTTGGAATCAAATTTTGGGTTAGGAGGATTCCCGTTTGTCGTAACCATTTCTTGTGCCAAGAATAAGGTGCCGATCAGGAGTTGAATCAGCACTAAATCGAGTTCACCCCCTTCAACTTCCAGATCCGCTTGGGATCCATTCCCAACAAAAACATTTTTCCGATCGCGTAAGCGAAATTGAAGCCCATGCATGATCGGCTTAAATTCATAAAGCGTCGCCACCAAAGATTCTATCGATGACAAAAAGCCAGGATAATCCCGACTGAATGCCTCTTGCATTGCATCACCAATTTCTTCAGGGATTCCCAATTTCGATCGGAGCTCTTCACTTTGAATGAGCTTCGCTAAGCGTCCGGTACAACGACCACCTGCTGGAGTCAAGCCATAGGCGAGACAAGTATCCAACGCACGGATGCGCGCGAGCTGCGAAGCCAGGGATTTAAAAATCGGTGATTTAGTGGTGAGCTTTTTCCGAATTCGGCCCAGCAACGCATCCCAAACACCGAGGAGATTTTCATATTCAGAAACCGAAAGGCCACCTAGCACCATGGCCGCTGCAGCTTGAGATCCAGGTGACGGCAAGGGTTCAATTTTTAATTCGAGGGAAGGGGACTCAAATCCATCAGGTAACATTGCCGGGAATTGTGCCGTCTTCATGCCCTTGGCTAATTGACTTGCACGCCGAATCGCGGTCATGTAATCAAACCGGGCCTGTTGACGTTCTTGTGTCACTCTTGCGGCAGAACGTCGCTCTCCTATCAAAAGTCGATTAAAATTTCCAAGGATGGATTGAATTTGTCGATCCTTATGCGTGTCTTGTTGTTGCACCTTGTGCAGTATCGCATCTGCCAAGGTCGCCATGGCCCGGTCAACGGCTACACTAGAATTAACCAAGCGGGTACCGGCCGCCATCACCAATTCCAAA
Source organism: Fibrobacteria bacterium (assembly GCA_043750055.1). Taxonomy (GTDB): domain Bacteria; phylum Fibrobacterota; class Fibrobacteria; order UBA11236; family UBA11236; genus Chersky-265. Next base: position 7,516 of record JAYVCH010000301.1, on the reverse strand, counting down.
GCCGTATAGGAGCCGCCTTTTAGGGTAAACCCTTCTTCAGCCAAACTCTCCGGCATCAGCATGGTCAGTTCGGATCCAAACACACCGACGTTTTTTAACAATTCGATTAAATCTTCATGATAAAGTCCCGACTCCTCCAAAACCAATTCCTTGACCATGGAAAGAGTTGGGTTCACGACACTTCGATTGAACAAAACCGTGCGTGCTCCCAAAAAAACATCCATCGGTCCGACTTGGAATTCCAGGTTTCCCAAAGCATTTTGATTGAACCGAATGGCTGCATCAACGACATTGAGTAGCACATCGATGGATTGGAACGGTGCGTCACGCATTGCACCAATCAAGGGTTGCCGTGATGCTCTTGAGATGAGGCGGAAAAGATCAGCCAAACCACGAAAAGTGGTGGCTTGGTTGGAGTCCAACAAGTCCTTGTATCGTTTGACCATGGCCGGATCAAAGTGCTCGCCTGGCCTTTTGCCTTCGGTTAACCTGCGCGCAAAGGCATGAAATGCACTGCGTTCCGAAGCGGTCACAAAAGTCTGTCGTGTTTGATCCAAGTCTGCAGCTTGTCGAATGAGCGCCAGATAAGATCCTAATTCATAATTTGGATCATTGAACTTTAGTTGGCTTTCCATCTCGGCTATAAACTGATGAGAGGGTGGCGAACCCTGCCTAGCGAATTGATCCTTACGAAGTTGCAGGAACTTGTAGATGTCATCATCCAATTTTCCCCACTCATCCGTGAGCATCTCCTCGGGATTTAAATAATCAGGTAAAGAACCGGGACGTAGGAGTGACCGGTTTGTTTGACGAGGTCCCGTTGCCATTCCAATCTCATGAGGATCCAGTTTGGTGGGAAGAGTCGTTTGACTGCGAGACAAGACTGCCGCTTGTCTGATAATTTCTTGTGAATCTTTAACGCCAATTGCCACTAACAAGCCCTCCCGGCCCTAAAATGCTCAGTTACTAACGAACCGGATTCCGGCCGAAATGCACAAATATAGCTTCCCTTAACTTACACCCGGATTACCAACAACACTCGACACAACCCCAAATGACAGCAAAAAGTTGAGGAGACCTCCCCTTTTTGAATTGGAAATTTGCCGAAAATAGGCTAATTTCCCTATTTTCCCCTACAAAGTTTGGTTTCCACATGATTATTCCGTTACATTCCCGATTGACTGAGGGTGAACTTCGAGAACTTGAGGAAATCATTGCTGAATTCGGCGTCCGGATCCAACCCATTGATGGCGCTGTGCGTTCAATTTATGCCATCCTCGGGGACGAAACTTCCCAGGACCTGATCAATCGGATTGAAGGCCTACCCTATATCGAACGGGTGGACCGAATCCAAACGCCATACAAGCTCATGTCACGGGAAAGTAAACTAAATGATCACAGGGTCAAAGTAGGAAGCAAAACCATTCCAGGTGAATTTTGCGTCATAGCGGGTCATTGCACCATTGACCCAAAGCAAAAAGAAATGTTTTTCGAAACCGCTTATGCTATCAAAGAGGCAGGCGCGGATATGATTCGTGGCGGCGTATGGAAGCCCCGTACCTCTCCGCATTCTTTTCAAGGCGATGCCCGTAGCTTAGATATTCTAGTTGAGGCCAGGGAAAAAACTGGGTTGCCCATCAACACCGAAGTCATGGATTTTGATCAGTTGAAACTTTGTGTCGAGGCCAAGGTGGATTGTCTTCAAGTGGGGGCGCGCAGCGCGTTAAATTACAGGCTCTTGCAGCAAATTGGGGAAATGACCAAGAATACTGGAATCAACGTTCTACTCAAGCGCAGCATGCATATGGGGCCGGTTTCAGAATTTATTCTTGCCGCTGAGTATGTCGTCGCTCAAGGCAATCCCAACATCATGCTTTGTCCCCGTGGAACCGTACCAACCATCGAGGGATTTCGAAATTCTCCTGATGAAAGCATCACGGTATTGCTCAAAGAAAAAACGTGGGCTCCAGTGGTTGTTGATCCATCCCATAGTGTGGGTAAAGCGATGTATGTTCCCTATGCCTGTTTGGCCGCTGCCGGTTATGGTGCGGATGGTATTTTGGTGGAAACGCACTGTCAACCCAAGAAGGGAATGGGCGATGATCCCAAACAAGCCATCACTCCCGATGTTCTCGCCCAACTCGTGAAAGACACCAAAATGATTCATGCCAGTGCCGCTCATTATATGCCCAAGGTTGCGGCAGCTTGAAATCAGGTGGCCATTGGTCCTTTCTTCCCATTGGCTTTCGTCATGCCTTGGACCGACTTGGCTTCGAAGCACCCACTCCGGTGCAAGCTGCGACGCTTCCCAAGGCCATGGCCGGCGACAGCTTTCGCGCCATCGCACCCACAGGTACAGGAAAAACTCTCGTTTATTTACTTCCGATTTGGAACCTGCGCTCACGTCCCCGAGCCAAAAGCCTTGTCATTCTGCCCACACGGGAACTGGCCTATCAGGTATCACAGATGTTACAGGACTTAGAGCCCACACTTCGTGACGGCATCGCCCTTGCCATTGGTGGGCATGCTAAGGACAGCCAGCTAAGGCAAATTAGGGAAGGTTGGGATATTCTCATCGCCACGCCCGGGCGACTGCTCGATTTACTGGAGGGAAAAAACATTTCCTTAAAACCCCTTGCCTTAGTAGTTCTAGATGAGTTCGATAAACTAGTCGGGATGGGTTTTGAGGAACAGATCGCAGCCATCTTGAAGCATGTTCCAGTTCAATCCCAGAAAATCCTGCTTTCAGCCACCGACCAAGAAACCGGTGCATCAGAAAAACTAGGGATGGTAGGGCTGCCATTGTTAAAAACGGAACGGGAAACCGGTAGCCGTAACATGGAAGAGTCGTTCTTTTTCCTTAAAAGCAATAAAAAGAAAAGCGAACTTCTGATGCAGGAATTGGCCATAACCAAAGGCCAGTCCATTGTTTTTGTCGGCAACCGCGACAAGGCCAACCACATGCAAGGCTTGTTATTGCATAAACAAGTGCAAGTTCGTTGCCTACATGGCCATTTGCCTCAGGAGCAAAGAGCGGCAGCCTATCAAGATTTCAAACAGGGAAAATTCCGCGTCTTGGTCGCCACGGATTTGGCCTCACGTGGACTAGACATGCCCCAAGTTGATTTGATCGTCAATTACGATCTTCCAAAACATTACAAAGATTATGTCCATCGCACGGGCCGAACAGCTAGGCGAGGTCGTGCCGGTCGTTGCATCAGTTTTGCCGGACCAGACGAATACCTCTCGATGCGTAACCTCGAAAAAGAATTTCCTGGAGAGCTACCCGTCCACCCTGCTTTCGCACAACGGGATCGCTGGTTCATAGATGCCAAACGAAATCATGACAGCGAAATAAAATTGGAAAAGAAGCGGGAACACATTCGTCGCGAACAGGGTCTGGACGATTAAGAAATCTTGAAAAGGAACAAAGTGTTCCGAACCCTCAAAGATTTTGCCAGAAATTAGCTGATTTATTTTTTCCCAAATTCTGACTCCGGACTATATTTAAATCATTCCCTCGATTAGTGTCCGTTGCGCGGGTAATAACGGCCTAATCACTAACGGCGGCTCCGTAAGGAGCCGCCGTCCTCTTTTCAGCCTTTTCTATTCGCCATAATCAAACTGACGAAATACTCGAAGGAACGGTCACTGGCTAATTTGCCATTCACGAACAGTGTAGGTGTGCCTTCTACCCCAATTTTACGCCCTAAAATGACATCCGCTTCCAGTACTCCATTTACTTCGGGTGTTAAAACCATCTCCTTTTTAAATCGAACCATATCCAAGTTCAATTCCTTGGCCACGGCCAAATACACCGAGTCCGTCAAGTTGTGAAATTGAGGAGCAACCTTATACCGAAATTCGAAAAACTTGCCTTGTTTTCCGGCAGCGAGGGCAGCGGCTGCGGCGGGACGAGATTGGGGATGGAAACTCAATGGAAAATTTTTGAAAACGATTTTTACATCGTTGGGATAGAGCCTTGCTAAGGAGTCTAGGATGGGAGCGGATTGGGCGCAATAGGGACATTGAAAATCCGAAAACTCAACAATGGTAAGGGCTGCATTGGCCGGGCCCTGAAAAAAGGAAGTTCCGACAGGTATTTCTCCTGCCTGTGGCCGCCATCCCATACGCGTAGCCATAAATTCATGCTTCTCTTGCATGGCCGTCAATACTTTTAGAATGGAGTCCTGTTTAGCCTCAACCCGACCTAAGCGGTTATCCACCCCGGGTGAAGAGCATTGAGAAAGTAGTGCCATCAAAGGCAGCATCAAAAAGAAAAAATGTCTAGTCATGGGGAACTCCTTGGGTAATAAATCGCCTAAGGCTAAATTATAATTCTTATCCGAATAAGGTCGCTTAGTCAAAATTCTAGTTTTAGGGCATGCTTCGCTTTCTTTTTAGCACCATATCGACTCTCTCCATATTGCTCAGCGGTTTTTTGTTATGGAGATCGGATTTTTTCCCCGAAAAGCTGCCGCACGGTGTAGGAACCCTAATTGCGTCCTTCTTTAGCCTTTTCCACGAGCCTTTTACGGCCATGTGCTTATATGGTTTGACCTTGGTCGTAGTGGTTGGGAGTTGGCTCATAACCGAAATACTCCTCAGCTTCGCATATTCGATTTTGGCAGCCGGATTGTCCTTCCTCTGTTTGATGGGTTTCGTTTCGGTGCATTACCCAGCCATTTATCAATACTTGCAATCTTTAGCGAAATGAATGTTCAAATTTTTGGACGACGAGACTGCTCTGAAAGCCGCAAGGCAGAGCGTTGGTTCAAGGAAAGGAAAATCCCCTTTCAATTTATCGACCTTAAGGAAAAAAACTTCAGCCCTCGTGAGCTGGAAGGCGTTGCTCGCCCGATTGGGTATGAGAATCTTTTGGACAAAGACTCGCGTCGATTCAAGGAGAAAGGATTGGCGTTCATGTCACCTTCCCGAATTCCAAAAGTCTTACTGGAAGACGCCCTGTTATTTAAAACTCCTGTGGTCCGAAATGGACCTCAAGCAACCTTGGGCTTTCAGCCTGAAACCTGGAAGGGTTGGGAATAAGTCCCATTTTAGACCATAAAATGGGACTGCTTTGGGAATTAGGGAACTCTGAAACTCTCCCTTTGACTAGCCCCCCCTCGAATATCTAATTTAACAGCCACTTCATGGGCTAAAATCCCCGTTCTCATTGGTTAAAAGGAGTTTTTATTATGACCGTAGTAGCACAAGAAAAAATGGAATTTCAAGCGGAGGTGAAACAACTTCTGAATTTGATGATCCACTCCTTGTATAGCAACAAGGAAATCTTCGTTCGAGAATTGATTTCGAACTCCTCCGATGCAATTGATAAAGCCAGGTACGAATCATTGACGCAAGTCGATATCCTAGGCGAGGACAAATCTTTCCGCATCAAGGTTTCTCTGGACAAAGACAAAAAAATCTTGCGAATCACTGACAACGGGGTTGGTATGACGCGGGAAGAACTGATTGCCAATATCGGCACCATTGCCAGTTCCGGCACCAAAAAATTTGTAGAAAAACTGTCTGGCGATCAAAAAAAGGACATGAGTTTGATAGGCCAATTCGGGGTTGGGTTCTATTCCGTATTCATGGTTGCGGACAAAGTTCTTTTGACCACCAAACGACTCAACAGTTCCGAACCTGCCATTCGCTGGGAATCGACTGGGGATGGCACTTATACTTTGGAAGAAGCTGAGAAATCCGATCGCGGCACCGAATTGGAAATCCATATCAAGGAGGATGAAAAAGAATTCCTTGAGGATTATCGCATTCGCTCCATCATCCGCAAATACAGCGAATATATTACTCATCCCATTACCTTGATTGACAAAGATGGCAAAGAAGAAATCCTGAACGATAAAGCCCCAATCTGGCGTCGCTCCAAGAACGACATCACTAAGGAGCAATATGAAGAATTCGCGAAACATTTGACGATGGATGAGGAGCCTCCAATGGGTTGGTCTCATAACCAAGTTGAAGGCGCGATGGAATATACCACTCTGTTATACATTCCTTCCAAGGCACCGTATGATCTATATCATTCTGAAAAGGCCAATGGCTTAAGCCTTTATGTCAAACGCGTTTTTATCATGAGTGATTGCAAGGAATTGCTTCCGACCTATTTACGCTTTGCACGCGGCATCGTTGATTCAGAAGATTTACCGCTTAACGTATCTCGCGAGATACTGCAGAAAAATGCCGTCATCCAGAAAATCAATAAATCGGCAACGAAAAAGGTTCTGCAATTATTGGAAACCATGGCTAAGGAAGAGAAGGACAAGTATTCCAAGTTCTGGAAAGAATTCGGAAATGTTCTGAAAGAAGGCTTCCATATGAATTGGGAGAATCTGGATGAACTGAAGCGGTTGATCCGTTTCCAATCCAATAAAACCGGCGAAGGTGAATTTGTGGGCCTGGAAGATTATGTCTTGCGCATGAAAGCGGAACAAAAAGATATCTACTTCATTTCCGGTGAAAGCCGTCAAGCCGTCGAGCACAGCCCCCATCTCGAAGTATTCAAAGCTAAAGATGTGGAAGTTCTCTATCTCATCGATCCTATCGACGAATGGGTGGTACAAAGCCTAGGTGAATTCAACGAAAAAAAATTGATGAACGTCACCAAGGGCGACTTGGACCTGGGCGATCTCACGAAGGAAGAAAAGAAAGACCAAAAGGAAGCCCAAGGGAAGTACAAGAAGTTCATGAAAGACTTCGAAGAAAAAATGGGCGAAATGCTGAAGGAAGTGCGTGTGACTACGCGATTGAAAGAAAGCCCCTGCTGTCTAGTTGCAGATGAACAGGATATTGGGGCCAATATGGAACGTATCTTGAAGATGGCCAATCAAAAGGTCACTCCTGGAAAGCGCATCTTGGAAATTAATCCGGACCATGCCATTTCCAAAGGGTTGGTTGAAATGTTTGCTGCCGACCCAGTCAATCCTATGCTCAAAGATTGGTATGGGTTGTTGGTGGATCAAGCCTTGTTGGCGGAAGGATCTGAAATCAAGGATCCAGCGGGTTACGTTAGCAAAGTCAACCAATTCCTAACCGAAGTACTCGCGAAAGGAAAATAGCTGAAGGCAGCTATTCTCGGTTGCTCCGGTCACTGGCGCTTAGCAGTGGAAGGCTTAGCGCCAAACCATCCGAAATTAGAATGGATCGTGTCCCCGGTTTTATCCGAGGACATGACTCCAGTTTTGTTAGCGCTGGAAAGCCGTGGCCAAACGAATCGGTTTGTTTCGGACTGGCGCGATGTCCTGGATACTGAAAAACCGGAACTTGCGGTCGTGAATCCGCCCTTTCATCTTTTAGGGTCCGTGATCAAGCAATGCCTAGAACGAGGCATTGCCGTTTTGGGGGAAAAGCCCCTCGCAATCAATGCCATTGAACTGGCGGAAATTCGCAGTCTTGCTCAAAATTCGAATGCACCCAAATTAATGGCGATGCTCAATATGCGCTATCTGCCAGAATACCATCTAGCACATAAATTCATATCGGACGGTGGACT
>JAYVCH010000300.1:0-3103 GCA_043750055.1 Fibrobacteria bacterium | reverse complement strand
ATCCGCATTTTCAAAACTTGCGTTGAATCTTTAATTCTTAATTTTTTTACAACTATGGGTATTGTCAATATCCCCGGGATATTCATATGGACAAATCTTAGCCGTCGGAGGATTCCAGTTTTCTCCCTACGCATTTTCCATTTCTAATTTTTCGGAACCTCTATTGAGCCAAAGTTCGCAATAAAAGAAAGTGTATTTCAAGGTATCCAAGTGGGTAGACGTAGCCTTCCTGTATTTTCTGATATGGATGGGGACGGTGATTTTGACGTTTAGACCATCAGCTTAGGCTAAAATATCCGCTAATTCACCAAAAATGTATCCGTAAAGCTTGTCTCATGAATTTGATTCGTTTCTTTTCCAATGTGTCTTAAGAAATAAATCCCTGGTTTCAACTGCACCGGTAAGCTAATCCAGCCACTTGCAGCACCTGATTTCAATGAAGATGAATAAATATTCTTGCCAGTCACATCTGCTATTTCAACACTCCAAGAAAAATTTCCTTTCCATGGAGGCGACAACTGATACGCTATCTCTCGAGGCGTTGCTCGCAATTGGGAGACAAGTTTTGAACGCGCAAGTTGTCGCGTATTCAAAGTGCCTGCAGAACTTAGCTTCAAGCCTTCCATGCGGACATTGTCCAATGTGAATCGTACTGTACCTTCGCCATGGAAACTGAATCGAAGTGACTTCACCGAGCCAGTATTCAATCCTTTCGTTGTCGTTTTCCAAGCGGGTTGAGCAAAAGCGGAAATGGGAATTCGGATTCGATTCCAAAGATCATTTCCAACCGCAACTTGAAAAGCGGGATAGGCTCCGTCGGTGATATCGCTTTGTTCGAGCTCGACCCAAAACGTACTGCCCACACTAGAGAGCACGTCAAAAACCACACTTTTGACTGCGCCTAGACCCACAGCCGTGCCGGCAAGATTAAATGTTGTTCGAATGCCGACTACAGGATTTGGTGCTCCTGCGACCCCGACAAGTCGTATCGAACTACCCTTGGAAGAATCCGCTCCCCCTGTACCCACCGATGCAGAAAAACCCGCAGGATTAGCGTATGATTTTCCTGTAGCTGCTTTATCCGTAAACACGGACCAAAGTCCGGTCATCGCATTAGCTGTATCCCCATCATTAAAATCATCCACCAGGATGTCTTCTGGCTTGAAGGGCTCTTTCTTTATGGCCTTGATGAAAAGCGACACCTTCGATCTTGCCAAATGATAACTTGCGATATTCATATCGACCATTTGAATATCGACGTTTTCTCCCGCAGAAAAAGCACCTTCATCCGCCTCACCACCCCATTTTATAGAGCCTGCAGCTGTAGTCCCGATATAGGTTTTTTTGGCCTTGCTATTCCTACCGAAGAAAACAACTTTCCAAGCTGCTGCCGTTTCAAGGACAAATGTGACCGTTGCCGTTTGGGTATTCAAATCTACATTGTCCGGAGTGACTTTCATCGCTTCGGTAATACGAATTTGACCCGCTGGGGGATTGAGGTAATCGCGGATGAAGGCAACTGCGCCCACCGCAGCGGCATTATAATCCAAGGCCATTTCGGTATTTTTATAATTGTTGGCATCGCTTCCATTAAAGGTCCATCCCGTTGCCTCAGGCTTCCCATCAACATATGCACCAACGGGCGTGGGCCCGGAAACGATCCCCCCCTTCACACGTACGCCCGTTCCCCCTAAAGCGACATCATTGCGATGATGAGGATTTGTTGGTCCATTTAAATACCCAACAACGTAACTTTGTTTAAAGGGCGTTATACCCGCGACCCATTTAATTTGTTGAATCGCGAAGTCCTTGTACAAAGTGGAGCCGGTAATTTGAAACGCCAGGGCCGCGGAAAATGCGGCAGCGGCAGCGTGACCGGCATTTCCCCAGTCTGAACGAATGAAGGCACCCTTAATCAATTCGGGAGCCGACGCGGCTGTAACCACTCGGGACATAGCCTGATCCACATCCGTTAACCATGCTCCTTGATAACTATCGAATCCAAGTCTAGCAAGCTCAAATGCCGATAAATCGCCAACGTTGGCATAGCCTAATACGAACTGGTGAGATCCTACTGCAGCTTGAAAGGTTTTTGCACGGATCAAATAACTTTCATCCATGGTAGCCCGATATAATTCCACTGCCCCACAAGCCATTTTATCGGCTGAGGTTTTTGTTTCATAAAATGGTTTACCAGTGGCCGAACTCCCCTGTTCTTGAGAGAGGGTTGGATGCGCCAAGCCAAAAGCAAAGGCGGATTTAGCCTTGGCTAAACAGGTGTTGGAATAAACGGAATCATAGGGTTTGTAAACTTTAGCCATCAATGCCAAAGATGCAGCGTACAATCCTGCTACATCGGCCCCGGTAGCCGTTGTACCCGATCGAGGGCTCGTCCTTTGTGAATTCGAATAGCCACTTTCGCTTAGTTGTTGGTGATCATTATTTCCATTGCCAACATCGGTGATGACACTGGCGTCGGAAAGGACAGCTTTAATCATAAAATCGGTGGCAATTTTTGTTTCTCCGAGAATATCTGGAATGCCATCCTTCACGCCCTTGTAATCCCAAGAATCCAAATCATCATAGGCAGCGGGAAAAACATCAAAGCCTTTTAACAAGGTGTAGGTCGAATAACCGAAAGGCAGTCCAAACTTTACGAAATCACCGGCATCATACCAGCCACCACTTAAGTCGGTTCCTTGGTAGTTATCCTGAGAATGTGGATAAGGAGCTGTCTTATAAAATGGATTGTGGGTATCGGTAGTCTTAGCTCCGGCTCGTTGAAAGCCGTAAAACTTTATTAACAGATTATGGAGGGGAACCCAATCTTGGGCTGATACGGACAATGTGGTCAATAGTGTTAGTAGAGTCATCATTCTTGCGAATGGCATAGTGAACCTTTCGAGATAACAGGATGACCCCGCCCTACTTTCCAAGGAGGGGACCATTGGAAAAGTGGACGGGATCGGAGAGGCCGAGAGTGGGGATTCGGGCCTCAGTCTAGCAACGAAATTTGCGTCATCGCTTCCGTAACAGCTTTACCATTATTGGTTTTTAGCCGGATGAAATAAACGCCTTTCGCGGTCTTATCAAGAGACATGTG
>JAYVCH010000299.1:0-5971 GCA_043750055.1 Fibrobacteria bacterium | reverse complement strand
TCATCGGCCTCAGCAGCCAAAGATTGTGTGAATTCTAAGCTTTTATGAATCTTACGAGCCGAGATGCCAAGCATGATAAAAACAAGTTCAGCCACGGCATTGGCATTCGCACCCGGAGTATTGAAAACGCAGACGCCTTTTTCGGTAGCCTTTTCAATGCTGATATTATTGACCCCTGCTCCGGCACGGGCAATGGCCAACATACTGGGAATTTCATCGGTGTCTACGATCGCGCTGCGAACAAGCACAGCATCGGGCGACAATTGATCGCCGGACACCGTATATTGGTCCCCAAAAAGTTTTAATCCTTGTTGGGAAATGTTATTAAGAGTCTTGATTTTGTACGGCATCGATATTCATTCTCCGAATCCTGCCATGGAGTTGTGATTCCCGGAAAAACCCGGTCAAGCGGGGTTCAATCCCTTAATAGTGGGCTACCGGAGGCAGTCCAAACATAGCCAAGTCAAAACTGTCCTGCAACGCAAGACGATATACTAGTTGGGATGAGGAGAGGGGCAACACGGTAAAAAATCTACACTCGTCGCAGGGGGTTTGTAAAAATAATAGTACGCACCATAGCCTGCTCCACCTAAAAACGCCAATGCAAGCGGAAATTTCCAATAAATAGCATTTTTCGAACGAGTGAACTTTCGCTCCAGTTTCTTGTTCCATTTTAAATTCATGGTAATCACACCATAATCTTCCTGAATATCATATTCCAGGTCAAATTGGCTAAATAAACTGACGCGCACGACATCGCGAACATCTGGCTTCAACCCTTCGACATCCTTGTTCAAATCCAGTTTGAATAACTCTACGGTGCTGTTGGTTATAGGATGTTCATGGATGGATTCCATGATGGATTCACCAATGTGGGTGTCATAAAAATCGAAGACCACCGCTTTTTTGACTACGTCGTAATAATTAAAGTACGCGGAGGGTTTTTCCGTAAGGAGAAATACGATGCTCAATTCCTTGGAACCTTCCGTGGGGCCGGCCTTTTTGGTAAACTGAACGCCTTCAATTGTGCAAATAACGCCCTCCTCCGACTTAGTTCGGGTGGGGGCATCTTCTAAATCAACCATATCCTCATATTGAGCGAAACCAGGGGCGAAACAAAAAATTGAAAAGAGCAGGTAAACTGGAAATCCTATACGCACAGATCACCTTTCCGGAATAAGCTTATAATCAAAATAAGCCAATTCCACCCTCTGTCAATGGACAACTCACTAATAGAACGACAAATTGGACCATCGAGTCCAATTAGCTTTGAAACCTGGCGAAAAAGATATAAAAACCGCCTCCCCTTGCTTAGACTTTCCTAAAATTTTTGATTGAGCCAAGGGAAACCGATTGAGACAGAAGCGGCCCCTTCTGCTGTTCATATTATTTTTCCCAACCTTCCTTTCCCAAGAGCGGGACGAATCGACAATCACCTAAATTCGTTTCCCGAAATTCGGATCCATGTCGGTCGACACATAATAATTTTTGAGTTTCTCTCCCTCCCGAGGGAATGACCATGCGACCCCCATCGGCGAGTTGCATTTTAAGTTTTTCAGGAATAACCGGAGCTCCCGCGGTAACAATGATTCGGTCATAGGGAGCCCAACTTTCCCAACCTAAACTGCCATCACCTGATTTGAAAATAATATTTCGAAAACCCAACTGCTCTAATAATCCTTGGGCCTTTTTTGAAAGGGTTGCGATTCTCTCGACTGAATACAGCCGTGGTGTATAGTTCGCCAGTACGGCAGTTTGATAACCAGAGCCGGTTCCAATCTCTAGGATTTTATCTCCCTTTCGTGGTTCTAAAAAATGCGACATCATCGCGACCATGGACGGTTGGGAAATGGTTTGTTCCGCGCCAATGGGCATGGACGTATCCGAATACGCCTTCCCTGCCAAGGCGGAGTCGACGAATAAATGTCGGGGAACAGTCAACATCACAGATTTCAGGAAATCATTTTGCAACCCCAATCGAGTCCAAATTCCCTCCACCATTTGGCGCCTGGCTGTAGTTAAAGCGTCCACGCTAATCTCCAAACCATTTTGAGAAACCGAAGCGTGTCACGTACCAAATGCATATGAGTTCCATTGTCCGTATAAACCGTTGCAATGTCCACAGCTGCCACGGTGTATCCAGCCCTACATGCCAAGACCAGCACCTGTGCCTCCCATTCAAAGCGACCTTGAATTGGGAAAACGAGTTTATCCAAAACATCTAACCGATACATCCGGTATCCGCATTGGGCATCATATACGGGCTTGGATGCTAGTAGTGAAATCACACATGTAGTCAGGTAATTGCTAAACCGCCGATGCAGGGGCATACTCGTTCCCCTTATGGATCGACGTCCTACCAATATGGCCGTTTTATCAGTACAGGGAGTGACCCGAAAGGATTCCAAATCTGAAATATCATGCTGTCCATCCGCATCCATGGTGACGGCCCATTTCCATCCTTGCTTTCGTGCCCAAGTTAATCCAGTCATTAATGCGGCGCCTTTGCCAAGATTTCTTTCGTGCACAAGACAACTCACACCCAATGCCAAAGCCTTTTCCCCTGTTTTGTCCACCGAACCATCATCGACTACCACAATTTTCGCTGCAGGATATTTTTGTAAAATACCTTTCAGGGTGGTGTCCAAAAATATCGCAGAATTGTAGGCTGGTACGATAATTCCTGGGGCGTCGCCGAAATCCATTTTCCTGTTTCATCCTCCCAATACTGCCTTTCCGCATAGGAACATGAAGGCATTCTCATGGGGAAAACCGCAACCTGCGGTTTTCGCAAAAGTAAAAATTCTCACGGGTAAATGATTGCATTGACTCCAGTCATTTGCTTTGGAGCGACAATTTAAAGATTTGGATTTGGCGATTTTGAAGATGTGAGTGGCTGCGCTCAACTTCAACCTGAAAGCCTTCAGCTTGAGCTACGAGGTCAAAACCCGATGCTGCCATTCTACCCAAATCGGCGAGATAGGCTTTTCCACAGGGCGCTAGGTGTCGTTTCAGAAAGGTTAAAATGGTAGAATGATTGGCTTTCGAATACAGCATTTCACCAGCGAAAACAGACCCAAATTGAACATGCGACGGGAACGCTGAAAAATCACAGCAGAAAACTTTGGCTGATTCACACCGAGTGGGCGAAGGCGATGAAATCGTTGAATTGGCATTGTAAGCAGCGAGGCGACATGCGTCAAAATTAAAGTCACAACTAAAGGCTTCGATTCCAAACCTTAGCCGTAAAAAGAGGGCAAAAAATCCGGATCCACAGCCCAGATCGAGTACAGGCCCTTGTAGGGCCACATCCGATGAACGATCAAGAACTTCAGCAAGAGCATAGGTCACGACCCATTCTTCTAGCCAATACGGCCAAAATCGTTCTCCAAATCCCCGAATTGCCGCAACCCTGTCCAGATTCGCCTGAGTATAGGGAACCAGAGCTAATGGGATTTGAAGGGTACCAATGGAAACTCGGCGAGTGACCAAGGGAAATCGGTCGTCACCTATGATAAAATCTGGATGCATGCGCTCTTTATCCTATTCCCGAACTCGGGGACTTTATCCGGTCTTTTGGGCCCTGATTGGCCTCACCCTTTTCCGTTGCGCCGTCAGCTTGGAGAATCCAGAAGAGGACGCCAAAAAAAAGTTAGCAAAGGTACTACCCACTACCTTGGCTGGTTTGGAAGGTCGATGGATCGCGGACTCCACCTTTTCCGTGGAAGATGTGAAATCAACGGGATTGGGTAGCAAGGGATTCCAATTCGAAATTTTTTCTGATTCCTCAGTTTATGCCGTAGATAGTTTAAAACTGGTATTCCCGGGAAGGGTTTCGGGACGTATTCGACTTTCCGGAGATACCCTATTTATTGTACCCAGCTCAACAAGTAAACGATTGAATGGTGCTGCCAACCCAGACACATTTCTGGTCAAACTTCGATTCCTTGGAAATCGATTGGAATTAGATCATCCCGTTGATCAACGATTTTCATTTTTCCATAAAATGAAGTGGATCGATTCCACCGTTCGAGATTCTTTACTTAAAGACAGCCTTTGGATGCGGGTCAATCACTGGGTCAATCCCGATTCCAGCTTTTTGGAACCGCTTGTCAAAAATTTTCAGTACCTACGATTTCCAAACGGCAAAATGCTTCGCGACAAACATGTGGACGGAATTTTCTTAAAAGATACGGGTAGTCTATTTAAATTGGGAAGTCGTTGGACTTGGACTACAAACGAGGGAGATCAAAATTATCAAGTAAATATGATCAACAACGATAGCTTGAGAATTTGGCACCTTAATGGGGACCGTTCGGATTCAGGTTTTGAGTTGTATAAAAGAGTGAGTCGTTTTCATCCTCTGGACTTGGACATAAGTTCTCTGCTTGGTCATATGCGTACTGATAGTATTCGCAGTTTTGGTTCGATGCAAATAAACCACTTTGGAAACGTTTATGATTTGGAATTTAATATCGATCATTCGGTTCAAACCGAAACCAATATGACGTCCTTTCCAAAATTTTTATTCTGGACCTTGGATACAGGAAAAATTTTACTTCGAGGTGAAGGAGAAATTTCCGCCGTATTTCGAATAGATACCACCCTTCCAAAAATCGTGAAACTTTCAACCGATTTAGGCCGATATTTTTCCAGCGCCACCGATCTTTTCCAAACCAAAGTGGATGCCTCTCGCTATCCTGGTCATCCGCTGGAACGATTTGATGCGGCAAGCTTTGTCCATATTCGATTAGGTTCGGATACGTTACGATTTTATTTCCTCTCCAATTTCGTGAAAGGATCTTTTAATCAATACGAGATTCAAAGACGAGAAAACCTCGATACGAACTGGGTCACCTTCAAATTACTTTCCGGTCAAGAAACCTTTACGAGCAGTCAGCCTGGATTTCGATTCATGATGGAAGGAAAGAACTCAAAACTGGGAGGATTCACATGTCGATCTGATAGTCTCATAGCCCTCGTGATACGCGTGTCGCGTAATTCCGACCCTACCCTATCGCAAGGGTTGATCCAAGGTCAATGTAAATTGATTTCCACTTCCATTCCCTCTACCGATACTCTCCTTGACCTACAAGGTGAATTTAGGTTCAAACTTAAAAAGGCCTCGGACCTTCAATCCCCATTATGGGTCATTCCATGATCGAACACATTGTAAGTTCACAATTAAATCACGTTCCATTGTCGATCCTAATTCCCACCTTTATGCGAGATGCGGTTTTATGGAATACTATTTCCGACCTCAAGCCTCAACTTAGGAGTCAGGATGAAATTTTGATTATAGATCAAAATTCTCCTGCATTGCTTCCTCCACCCGAGTTGCAGGCATCGTGGCTAAGATTGATCCATTTGGATACCCCGTCCTTGACACGGGCACGTAACTTGGGGATCGAATCTTGTAAGCATGAGATAATGGTTTTTCTCGACGACGATATTGTTCCAGGGAAGGATTTACTTGACCAAATCAGAAGGCTTTCCATAGAGAAACCCAACCGTATCCTAACTGGAATTGTGGATCAAGAGGACAAACCCGAAGGCGTGCCCACCCCAGGTTTAGTTAATCTTAAAAACGGAGACATTCGCACCAACTTCAGTCGTCCCATTTTAGGCCCAGTGCCTTTTTTTCCCGGTTGCCTTTCTGTGATTCCCAAGTCCTGCCTTCCCCCAATGCCTTTTTTCTGCCCTGCCTTTAGAGGCGCGTCACAAGGCGAGGAAATTGATTTTGCCTTGCGTGTTCAGGCACGGGGAGTTCAAATTGAGGCCGATCCCAGCATTCGAATTTATCACCTAAAAGTCGTGGAGGGCGGTTGCCGTTCGCCCGAATTTAGAAACCGCTTTTTTTTGGATCAGGTCTTTAATCAAAGCTTCTTCTTCGGACGTCACGGCGAACTGCTGAACCTTTTTTCATTTTTGAAAAGACAAAAAGGGTTTGTGGAATTTTATTCTCGCCTTC
>JAYVCH010000298.1:0-3000 GCA_043750055.1 Fibrobacteria bacterium | reverse complement strand
GCCTCATCTGGCGAAGCTATCAAGCAAAGTCTATTCTTCCGCTTCTCAATCGGAAAATTCCGATCCTCATATCGTGGCGCGATTCCCTTATGCACTGGCTCAATCCAAATCTGCAAAAAATGCACGGGATCGGTTGTTGAAGCATTGAACTCGCTATGCATGATCCCAGTCCCGGCCGTCATCCTCTGAACATCCCCGTTACGGATAACGCCCACGTTACCCTGGCTGTCTTTGTGGCTGAGTTCCCCGGACAAAACATAGGACAGTATTTCCATATCCCGATGACCATGATTTCCAAAACCCATAGCGGGATTTACCTTATCCTCATTGAGTACTCGCAAGCTTCGAAACCCCATCTGCGCTGTATCATGGTATTCCCCAAATGAAAAAGAATGGTGCGTATCCAACCAGCCAAAATCGAAATGGCCACGTTCTTTTGCTTTACGCAGGGTAATCATGGCGTTACGCATCCCCTTCAGTTAATTTATCACGAGCCAATTCGAGCAAACGAATGAGCGATTCTTGTTGCTTGGGGTCTAGGTGACCCAATTGGGATCGATGGAGGTGAAGCATTGGTTCATCCAGCTGCCTCAGAACTTCAAGTCCTTTCGGCAGAATGCGCGCGGTGACGACCCGGCGATCTTTTGTACCGCGGTTGCGCGTGACAAAGCCCGTCTTCTCCATTCGATCTAAAAGTCGGGTGATATCTGAATCACGAGTCAACATTCTTTCGCTAATTTCTCCACAGGGCAGACCCGTTTCCAGGGACCCTCTCAGAATGCGCAGTACATTGTATTGGGTTCCCGAAAGATTGGATGCGGCAAGTAGTTTCATGCCCTTCCATTGCAATTGGTCCGCAGTTCGGATAATGTTCAGGTAGAGTTCCTCTTCACGACAGGTAAAGGGCTTTTTTTGTTTAATCTGAGATCGAATATCCTGGGTCATTAGGACACAATATTTGTTACAACGATAATTGTCAATGGGTTAGTTAGTTAAATTATCCTATTCTTGATTTTGAGCAAAAAATGGAACAACCCTCCGCAATCCTATCCTTAACCTTGGCTCGGAATTTGGTGCTGCGTCATGGTTGGAATGCCACTGATTATCAAATTCTGAATCCGGGAATGAAATTGTGGTTTTCGAAGCGGAAGGATGCGGTGGTGGGATATTCGGACTATGGACGCGTGAGGGTCGTTGCCGGTGCGCCAATCTGTGCCGAGGAAAGATTCCAGTCTGTGTTGCGTGAATTTGAACAAGAGGCTTCGGAGGTTTCCGGAGTTTCTGTTTGTTATTTCGCGGCGGGAGGTCGGCTTGAAAAAACGGTAAGCCATTCTTTGCAATACGCAAAAGTGTTATTGGGGGCGCAACCCGTTTGGCATCCTAAATCCTGGCCAAGGATTCTGATGGAACACCCTTCGCTGCGAGCCCAATTATATCGCGCTCGTAACAAAGGTGTTACTGTTCGGACCTGGCCTTCTGGCGAAGCAGTGAAGGGTCACATGGGCTTGAACCGTTGTGTGCGGGAATGGCTTGCGAGTCGTCCCATGCCAGCCATGCACTTTCTTGTAGAGCCACAGACCTTGGAAAGGTTGTGGGATAGGCGGCTTTTCCTGGCGGAGCAAGACGGGGAAGTGGTGGGATTTCTGGTTGTCGATCCCATTACTAGTCGGCGAGGTTTTTTGGTGGAGCAAATTGTACAAGCTTGGGCCGCTCCCAATGGAACAGCGGAATTACTTGTGGATGCGGCGTTTGCCGCTGCGATGAAACAAGGTTTGGAATACTTCACCTTGGGGTTATCCCCGCTCTCATTGGCCATCCTCGAGAAAAATGACCAGCCTTTTTGGTTGGATTTTCTTTTTCATTGGGTACGGATTCATGGGAGTCGCTTTTACAACTTTCAGGGCTTGGAACATTTCAAATCCAAATTTGCGCCGGATTATTGGGAACCGATCCATGCCATTAGCAATCAACCGAGCTTTACGGCGGGAAATCTGTTGGCCATTGCAGCCGTATTTGGGGGAGGGTCCCCTTTCAAATTTCTTGCCTTAGCTTTGGGGAGAGCACTTCGCCAAGAATACCAATGGTTTTATAATCGCATTCGAGGCAAAAAATGGGAAATTTGAAAACATAATAAAAGCAAAAGCCCTTTATGAAGCCTTGATCGGTTCCTCTTAAGGAAATGCAGGACGCCTAGGTCTCAACGATTCTGCGTGAGCCTCATTGGGTCAAGGAGGTCGTCCAAGGTCTGGCTGGGAAGCACGTTTTTATCCTTCGCGAGTTGACGTATGGTTTTACCCGTAGCGTACGCTTCCTTCGCCAAAGCAGCCGCTTCGTCATAACCGATATGTGGGGCTAGGGCGGTAACCATGGCAAGGCTGCCTTCAATGGAATCACGACAAGCCGCCACATTCGCTTCCAAACCCCGAACACATTTTTCTTCGAATGCGGAAACGGCATGAGTCAGAATTTGCAGGGACTGTAATATGGAATGGGCCATCAGCGGCATCATCACATTAAGCTCGAAATTTCCCGAGGCCCCGCCGAAGGTGAGCGTGGCGTCATTGCCAATAACTTGCACACACACCTGTAGGAGAGACTCGGCCATGACAGGGTTCACCTTGCCTGGCATAATGGAAGAGCCGGGTTGTACGGCCGGTATCCTCAGCTCACCTAAGCCGCTGCGCGGTCCCGAGCCGAGCCAGCGAATATCATTGGCAATTTTGATCAAACTGACGGCGACGGTTTTGAGCGCGCCACTGACTTCAACTAGAGCGTCGCGTGATCCTTGGGCCTCGAAATGATTTTCCGCCTCGCGAAATTCCATTCCGGAAAGTTCATTCAACTGTTCAATCACCCTCGCGGCGAATTCGGGATGGGAATTGATCCCCGTACCAACGGCGGTACCCCCCAAGGCGAGCTCACCCAAGTGCCATCGGACATTACCGAGCCGACCAATCCCGTGAGCCACCATGGAAGCGTAGCCTCCAAATTCCTGTCCCA
>JAYVCH010000297.1:0-4164 GCA_043750055.1 Fibrobacteria bacterium | reverse complement strand
TGTGAAAGCTTATCCACCCCTGCTTTCCCGATCTTTATATCCCCTTCTTGATGGTCCCGGACTTGGATTGGACTTGCCTCTGGGTGAAGGTATGGAGATGTCGGACAGCCTTTTAAAATGGCCCTCACCTACGACCGGATTCTCCTGGCCCCTAAACCGAAAAGATGTGTATGCCATACCCGCCTTTGCGCGACTAGGCCGTGGCGTTGTAGCGAGTCTGGGCGTGGAAGCGGCCCGGCGCGCATTGGGGACACCGATCGAAAAAATCCGTTATATCGACGGTCTGGGAGTGTTGTTTGATGGCGGACATATTCTGCCCTTGGATGCACAGGGAAATATGTACTTGCGATTTCATGCGCCTGGAGGAATTCCTCGCTTACCAGCGACTCAGGTCTTGGAAGGATTAGTTTCTTCGGAGGAAATCCAAGACAAAGTTATTTTTATGGATGTGGTTCAAACTGGGACGCGTGGCATCAAAACTGCCAGCGGCCCCCTTTCAGCCACCGAAATTTGGGCTGAAGCCGCCGCAGGGATTCTGGATAACACCAACTTGACTGCGCCGAACTGGGGAGGTACCCTGTCCGTTACGGTAGGCCTCATCTTCTCCGGGCTGGTCATCTTTTCCCTAGTGATGGATATTGGGACCGGCATGGCCTCAATTTTGTCCTTTTTGCTATTTGCTCTTTATCCTACTGTGTCCTTTCTGGCGTTCATGAAATCTTCGTGGTGGCTGCCGCCGGCCCTGCCGCCCTTGATGATTATCGTTTCTTTCATTCCCTTTTTTGCCTTGCGCTGGTTATTCCCTGCGATTCGGATTTCCTCCTTGACCATTCCTCCCGCACCTGCTTTTGATCCGGTATTAGTGGCTAAACCTCATGGAGGTTCGAAGCCCAGTTATCCCGGCGGCATAAATGTCACCGGAGTTATGGCACCCTCCACGCCAACTCGCGGCATACCCATTTCAAATCCCGCTGCCATTCAACCGGCGAAACCTCGCCCTCCAGTTTCCAAAGAACGACAAACCGCTCCCTTGGCTCGGAACGAACAAGCTCCCGTTGTCGCTCAATCCTACGACCCAAGGGATCCTCCCATTATTGATGATCCTAGCTCGGAATCGGCGCCCAAACTTAGACCTACCCAATCGGTGCCGGTTGTTCCCAAGGCTTCCCCACCCGTTCAATCCGGGCATGATATTGAGAGGGATTTCAAGGGCGGTTTGATCAAAATCGGCAAGTATCAAATCGTCCGCAAAATGGGTTTCGGGTCGGCTGGGGATGTTTTTGAAGGTTTCGATACCGGAATGAAACGCAAGGTGGCCATTAAAACGATTACCAAAAACGCATTGGCTCATTTCGACCGCGCGGCGGAGAGGTTCGAATTAGAAGCCAAAGCCGCCGGCTCCTTGAACCATCCCAATATCAATACTGTTTATGATAATGGTTCCATCAACGAAGTCTCGTTCATGGTCTTGGAATATCTGGATGGAATCACCCTTTCTCAGTGGATGCGAAATCACCCTACTCCTCCTCGACCTGATTTCGTGGCTCCCTGGCTGGAGCAGATAAGTTCGGCCATGGACTATGCCCATAGCCACAAAGTCATTCACCGTGACCTCAAACCATCCAATCTCATGCTCGTGAACCATGACGCGACCATCAAGCTGTTGGATTTTGGAATTGCCAAAATGGAGAATGTCGGGCTCACGCAAACCGGCATGACGGTAGGCACGCCTTCGTATATGTCGCCCGAACAGTTGAGCGGGTTACCTGTGACGCCGGCCTCGGATCAATATGGATTGGCCGTAGTCATCTATCAATTATTGACCTACAAGCTGCCTTATATCGGGACCAAAATTCCCGAACTTTGCAATCGGATTTTAAGAAATGACATCGTTCCCATTAATGAGGTTATCCCCGAATTGGGAGAGTATTTTTGGGTGTCGCTAAGAAAAGCTCTCTCGAAAAACCCGGAAGAGCGGTATGGCCATTGCACGGAGATGTTTCACGCGCTAAAGGCCACCTTTCCAACGACCTACCAATCTCAGGGATAAATCACATTCTCGGTTTCACGTGTAAATTCCCTTCCTTGATGTTATTTTAGCCAGGAAACGGTGGCGCTTTTGCCCGCCGTGGACGAAAGGTTCCAGTACGTGATCGACAAATCTCGATGGACGAACGTCTCCCATTTTTGCATCGCTGTTACTTCAGCGTTCAGTATTCTCAACGCTGCAACAGCAGCGTCCAAGGCATCGACCAATGCTGCGTCAGCATCCCCCAGTGCAAGCACAGCCTCTCCAGCTTCGACGACTGCTCCCAGTGTCGCTGACAAAAATGCTCAACCTGCTTTGAAAAAAGCGAAGTCGGCCTATCAGGCAGGCCAATTCAAAGATGCCGAAGACCGACTAAACCGATTGGCCAAGCAAGGCGGCAAATCCCCTTCAACCGAAGAGGTCATGGTTATTCTTGCCGATGTCGAGTTGCGTCTAAATCATCCCGAGCAAGCAATAGGTATCATCGGCCGTTTTCGTCGTCAATCGCCGACTTCGGTATTCTTACCCCGCATGAATTATTACCAGGGTCAAGCCTACTTAAGACTCGGAAAAAACAATGAAGCGGCCAAGTCCTTCGCCTCCGCGGCCACTCTGGCCCAAAATGCGCCGCTGTCCATGGCCGCTTCCAAGGGCCTTTGGCATATCATCGATAATGGCGGACTGGTGGCAGAAGATGTCGATGCCATCTCCGAACTTTTGGATCGAGATCCGACCTTGAAATCGGGGTTCTTGGAGCATGTTGGCGACCAGAGGCTAAGAGAAGGTCGTTACCAAGCGGCTCGCAATACCTTTGAAGACTGGTTGGAAAAATATGGCGCCACGGACGGCGCCTCACGAATAAAGGCCAAGTTGAAACAGGCGGTGGATGCGCCCCAACTCAATCGCACCCTTTTATTGATGGCTCCCATGTCGGGAGAATTCCTGGAAATTGGAAAAGCGCTCAAGGAAGGCGCGATGTTGGCCGTAGACGAAAACAATGCTCGTGGCGTGGGCGGTCGAATTGAGACTCGCATTTTGGATGATCAAGGCAACCTCATTGTGGGCATTCATCGATTACGAAAATTGATGCGCGATGAAAAAATCGATGCTGTACTTGGTCCTGCTATGAGTGATGTCAGCGCGGCCGTGGCGGTGGATCTTTCAGCCCGTAAGAGTAAAGTCCCGCTTGTCACGCCCACGGCCACGACCCATGGCATTGCCGCCTTGGGAGATGGAATATTCCAATTGAACGTCACCACCGGCACCTTAGGGCAACGAGTCGCCTCTTATGCTGTGGGTTGTTTGAAGCTCAAAGATTTTGCCATTGTCGCCCCCAATAGTGAATATGGATATCAACTCGCCGAGGCCTTTCAAAAAACCGTGGAAAAAAAGGGAGGGAACATTGTCTCCACCCAGTTTTATGAATCGGACGTGTCCGACTTAGCCCCGCAATACCAAGAGATTCGCAAGCAAGCGGTAAAAATATTTTTCGAGAAATTGAAAGAGTCAGGCGGTCCGGATCCCGATTCCAAGGCCTATGCCAAAGCCCTTTCCGACTCTACCTTATTTCTAGATGGAATTTTTATGCCCGCCACCAACGGTGAAGAAGCCTATAAGGTGGCGTCCCAAGCGTCGTTTAATAAACTCCGTGCTCAATTCCTAGGCTCCTCAGGATGGAACGACAAATCCATTATGTATCGAAGCGGAGCACCCGCCCTGTTAGGATCAGTTTTCAGCGTGGACTTCCAAGAAAATTCAAAAACCGAAGCTTGGATAGCCTTCAATCGCACCTTTGCGGCGAAGTGGAAGCACTCTCCTGACAAGGTCGCGGCGCTATCTTATGATGCGACGAAGTTTTTATTGCAAGGTATGTCCACCGCCGCTGGGGACGACCAATTGATACCGAGCCTGAAAGCTATTCGCACTTTCAATGGTGTACTGGGGAAAATTGTTTTTGATGATAAATATGGAGTCAATACCAATGCCGCCCTGTTTCGGATTGAGAAAAAAGGCTTCAAAGAAGTGGAATCCTGTCCCGAGGCGGATTAGAACTTGGCTACTTGTTGGGAAACCCTGTGTGGAGAAGATTGCGCGTATTGCCGCTATAAGCAAGCGCGCTATCGAAGTGGCTTTGG
>JAYVCH010000296.1:0-10043 GCA_043750055.1 Fibrobacteria bacterium | reverse complement strand
TAAAACTCAAAAATGCTTTACTATCGCTTTTGAAAAATCCGACTTGGGCTCAGACCATGGGAAAAAATGCCCGAATACGGATCGAAAAGGGCTTTTCTTGGAGCCATGCGGGAAAGCGGTTACTGGCTTTTATGACCTAACCGTCTAAAGTGGTGCTTAATTACCTTTAGTCGTATGAGGGAAAGCGTGGAAGAGATGGAAACTACCGATTCGATACCGAATCTGAGTTCCGTGGCAAAATCAATTCACCCTTCCTTTCTGGATCGGATTTTGGCTCTTGATCTCGCCTTTCTCAAAACCGTTTCATCTCTATCTCTACCCAAGTCCGTCTCGCTTCCCCTCATCCTTTTAGTGCGAATTGGGGATGGTTGGATCTGGTTTCTGGTGGCCTTCTATTGCTGGCGTAATTTATCCATGGTGCAACTGCAAAACACCGTTCTTCATGGACTTTTAGCCATCGCCATAAGTCTTTGCATATACTGGCCCGTCAAACTTTTAGTGCGACGCTCGCGCCCACATGAATCCGATTTGGGGGTCCGTCCAATGGTGCCGCCACTCGACAAATTTTCTTTTCCTTCCGGTCACACCATGAATAATCTGGCCGTTGCCCTGACCGTTTCTCTCTATTTACCCCATCTTCTTATTCCCGCCATTATTCTTCCTATTTCCCTGGGCTTACTTCGAGTTTTGTTTGGTGTCCATTTCTTGAGCGATATTACAGGAGGTGCCGTTCTAGGCACGATCGCGTTTTTCATGGCCAAAGCCTTTTTCCCCCACATACACATTCAGTAATTTCGTTTTTTTCCGCTTGCGGTTGGTTCATCACCCCCTAAGAATGTTAAACTATCCTTTGATGTGGCCTATGATTGAATTTCCGATTCAAAAAATAATATGGGTGCCTATTTTGATGGCGCTGCTAATGCCATGGATCTCACTCCATGCCGAACCTCAACCTCACCTTGATTCTTCCAAAGTCTCTGTCCACTCAAACCAAGCAGTCCATGTCGACTCCACAAAAATGACCCAGGTGGATTCCACCCAAAAAAATTCCAGCGATACCGCAACCGACTCGACCGTTGTGAAAAAAAAGCTCTACGAATATATCGCTAATCCTGTGCTACAAGTCGTCACTTGGCCGTTGGAAAAAATCTTCGTTCCTGCTGTTAAGATGGCCCTTTACCCCACCAAAGCCCCCTTGCGTTACATGATCAATGAAGCCGTTATTGATCGAACCATTAGTCTGATCAGTTTCGGTAATGATGATAAAGTGATGATGTATCCGACCATCAACCTAGCGCCGGGAACCGGTTCCTATACGGGTCTGACATTTCGCCATAAAGCTTTATTTGGCCGTCCCACGGAAAGCTTGGTGGCCCGAGGAAGTTTATACGTCAACGGCGATTGGAGGTTCCGCACCTATCTCAATGCCACTAGCATTTTGGCTACGGACTTTAGCACCAAATATTCATTGCTTCTAAATCGAGTCAAGAACACTAGCGTGAATCAACCTGGAACAAGTCGATTTTGGTATTATGCGGATACCTCCAATATTTTTTCCGGTTCCTTAGCCCATCCGTTGATAGGACATTATGGAATGAAGGGCTCCTATATCTTTCGGGACAATCATTTCGGCAATGCGCCACCCCAGACCGATACCTTGCAAAGCACTTTTTTCAAAAACCCTACTGGAAGTTTTGATCCCTCCTACCGAGGACTAAATCAAAATTGGCATGATCAAATTGTTGCAGTTAGCTTGTTTCGTGATACCCGTATCAATGAAAATATTCCCTTAACCGGATCCCAATTTACCTCCACCTACCACTACCATTTTACCGATGCCCATCATGATTTTCAAGGTTGGGAAGCAAATTGGACCGGATACTTTAAACTAGGAGCTGAGAAATATGAAATCTCGGCCGACGAAGAACGAAAAGCGGGAAGAATGAGCATGCGCCGAGTGCTTGAAAAAATGGAATATGAAAAGCTGAAGAAGGAACTGTTGAATCGAAAGGCTCTGGCTCTCCACATTTATTCGGCCCAAAGTTTTGAAGTTTCAGGTAATCACATGCCTGTTTACGGCTTACAAACCTTAGGCAATGACAGCCCCCTGCGCGGTTATAGCGGCAGCCATTTTAAGGATTATTCCGTACTCTCCTTAGGCGGCGAATATCGATTTCCCATTCTTAGACTCGTCGATGGTGTCATGTTTAATGAATACGGAATCAATGGTCGAAGTTGGGATAAAATCAATGTCATAGATAATCTGAAAAACTCTTGGGGTTTTGGGATTAGAGTGCGTCGACCTGACATTTATCTGTTTCGGTTACAACTGGGTTTCCATGGTGCTGAAGGAATTCAGTTGAATATGTCCGTGGATGAACCTTACTAAGCCCTCCCCGTTACGCCCACTTTTGCAGGCGCGATGCCTGCCCGAAGGCCCATACCTGACGAATTAGTACATTTCGGAAAGCATCATGGCGGCACCCGAGGAACACATACCGGATCCATCCGATCCAAACGCTGGCCCGGCCACACCCCAATCCACCGCTTCCCGATCCTCGGATTCTTCCGAGAGCCATCGCGACTTCATCAACAAAGGTTCGCGCTTCATGCTCCTGGACAACGCATCCAAGGTGGTGGAACCACTGCTGGTGATCTTGTGCGCCAAGGTCTACGCTGGCGGCGAATGGGGCACCTTCAAGTATTACGAGTCCTTGATACTTCTGCTCATCCGCCTCGGATCACTAGGGCTTGACCGGGGCGTCGTATGGATTTATTCCCGCTGCGCCGACGACGCAGCTTTCATTCGACGCTTCTCGAGGGTGGTCAACCTGGTCTTCCTGTTCTCCACGGCCATCTTTCTGTTCGTGCTCCTACAGCATCTGGGCTATATCCCCGACATAGGATCATGGACGGACATTCTCCCCAAAGCCCCGCCTATCCAGCTAACGCTATTTCTAGCCAGTGTGCCAGTGCAAGCCTGCGCGTCCATCTTCCTCCAATCGCTCCTTAACAAGCGCGTGCTGTACCTGGGCATCCTGATCAAGAACCTGGCGGTGCCCGTGGCCATCTTCGGCCCAGCCCTGCTTCTATCCATGACACAGTATAAGTACTTGGGACTCGCCTTGCCCTACCTGTTCGGCAACCTGCTTGGAATGGTATTAGCATTCTCCGGCTTCCTTCGTCATTACCGCGTGTCCTTCAAGGACTGGGCCTTTTCCGCCTTCCCATCTATGACGCTACTGCGATTCTCCCTGCCTCTGGCCAGCACCGATTTCTTCATGAGCTTCGCTTACCGCTTCGACATCCTGCTGCTGGGCCGCTATTCCGGCATCAAGGAGGTGGAGATTTATTCCGTGATCGTGATGATCTCCAACACCCTTCGGTCTTTAAGGCAATCATTCGACGGGATAATGTTGTCCGTGTTCTCCGAAGGGACTGCGCGCGAGATAGGAGAATCGCAAAGGCGCAACTTTAACTACGCCTCTTGGCTGGTCACCTCAGTGCAGATCCCGTTCTTCTTCCTGGCCCTGTTCTTCGGAAAGCAATTACTCGCACTCATCTCCCCCGTTTACGCTGGCGGCTATCGCGTGTTGGTGGTCGCCACCTTCTTCAATCTCCTGATCACGGTAGGCGTATTCTCGGGCCAGCTACTAGTGGGCCTTGGCAAAACCTACATGATCCCTGTGTCCCAGGTCATCTACCTGGTGTTCACTGTAGTGCTCAACTACCTGATGGTCCCGGCGTACGGAGCGGAAGGCGCAGCCTGGGCCACGGGCCTGTCAGCAGTTGCAAGCACGGCCACTTGCTTTGTGGGCATCTGGTATTTCGCGAAGTCGCCCATCCTGAAATTACAGTATGTACTGCCCTTAGCCGCCAGCGCGTGCATATTTGGGGCTGCCTCTGGGGCGCATTTCCTACTCCGTCCTCCTCTTGCCTATGACATCGCCCTTTTCCTGGCCGCCGCGGGCCTGTTCTTCGCCCATTGCCATCGGTATTGGAAACGGTTCAATGGCCGCGCCGGATAAGGCCCTAGCGGCAAGCGCGTCCGGAACGGTGTGCCTCCTGGGTCATCACGAGGCAGGTTACCCCCGCAACATAAGTGTGCGAAACGCCCTGGAAGCGGCGGGCTTCCAGGTTATTGATGTGCATTCCCGCACGCCTTTCCCCTGGCGGCACGTGATACTGACTGTTGGGTACCTCCGGTGTTACCGTCAAGTCCGTTGGGTTTTCGTCACGGAAGGCGGGCACCGCCTAACCCCGCTCATCAAGCTCCTGACCTTCTTTACGGGCCGCAAGCTAGCCTTCGATCCGTATCTGTCCCGATACAACACAAGGATAGAGGATCGTCGCCTGTACCCGCCAAAAAGTCTGCAGGCCTTCATTTGCCGCTGGCAGGACTGGTCCTCCACCCAAGCTGCCGACCTCCTATTCTTCGATACGCAAGAGCATAAGGACTATTTCTATCGCGCCTACCGCCTGCGAAAGCCTTACGCAATTTTTCCGGTGGGCGTGGATGACACCTTGTTCAGACCGCGAGCCAGCACTGGAACACAAAGTGCCGTGACGGCGGCCTACCCGCTACCCGGCTTCCAGGTGCTCTTCTACGGTTCATTTATCCCGTTGCAAGGCATTGAATGGATCGTGGAGGCCGCGGCCTTGCTCCAAGCCACGGATGTGCGCTTCACCTTGGTCGGCGAAGGCCAGACCTCAGCAGAAATCCGCGTTAAGGCGCAAACACTGGGCGCGGACAACATTCGCTTTCTGCCTTCCATGCCAATGGAAATCTTAGTCGGCCTTTTGGCCGCAGCCGATCTCAACCTGGGCATCTTTGGGGATACGCAAAAGGCCGGCAACGTGGTGGCTAACAAGATTGTGCAGGGCGCGGCCCTGGGCCGGCCCATGATCACGCGGGACTCGCCGGCCGTGCGGGGTTATTTCCGGGATGGGGAAAGCATCGCCCTGGTGCCGGCGGCCGATGCCCGCGCCTTGGCGGACAAGATCCTAGACTTGCGGAACGATCCGGACACCCGCATGCGTCTGGGCGCCACCGCCCGCAAAGTTTTCGAGGAACGATTTTCCACCGCCGCCCTGGCCGCGATCCTCAAAGCCGCCCTTACGTAACTTTAGTGTTACCATAGGGAATGCCAGAAACTGGCTTAAAGTTTTCTCAGTCTCGCTTCAGTATGAAACACGCCGCGTCACCGTCTTTCGCACGGTTGAGTTCCCGGGAACGGCGGGCATAATCTCTGATTTGGGCCGCAGAGAACAAGGAGGCTCCCGGGTTCTCGTTATAGGACTGGGCACTTCGGTGAGGGATGTCCTTTCGATACTGCTCGCTGGCCCAAAATTGCGAAGCCTTGGAATCGTAAATGACCTTGTCGACGCGGAATCCCGTGCGCCCGGCCACCAACTCCAGACTCTTTCGACTGTGCAAAAAAAAATGTCGGGGTGCATCGATCTGGAACCAGTCTACCCCGTATTCGCGCCAAGCAAAACCAATCACGGGAATGCGGATCAACAGAGCGCCTCCCGGAGCCAATAGCTGCGCCGCCGCCCGCAATACACCGTCCTGATCAGGCATATGCTCAAAAGAATGGTGCATCATGATCAGGCCGTACGCGCCCTTGAGATCGGTGAGCTGCCCCTTGCGGATGTGAATCCCGTTGGCGTATTCCAATTCTTGAGCGATGAACGGGTCCACGCCCTCCAGGCGGTGGAAGCCGTCCAGATGGAACTCATGGAGTAATCGACCACGACCGCAGCCCACATCTAAAATGGCCGTATTTAGGTCCGCGCCCGCGGCCCGGAACCAATCGAAGATCTCTCTGCGCTTGCTGCGGCCGGGGTTGAAAACACCGAGGCGGATCCGCGCGTCCAAGTGGCGCCAAGCGTCGGCCAGCGGACCTTTGGGACGGGCCAGAGGCGCTTCCATGGAATAGTAATTGGCAGGATAATAGGGTGCCATGTCGGCGGGGATGTCCCGGATTTGTAGGCAATCACAGTTAGAACATTGGAAGTAGCCGAAGCCTTCGCGCAGACCGAACATCATTTCGCGTACCGTATAGGTGACGTTTCCTTCTCCGTTCCCGCATATCCGGCAGCTATCCATCAAGGGAATTTAATGGAAAAGGAAGGGGCCGTCATCCGGCACCTCGGAAAATAGCCTACACACTGGGACCTATGGCCCCATCATATCCCATGCATCTAGGATTTTACCTCGGCTATACAGTCACGGGATCATTACCCCAAACTTCGTAAACTTCTAAAAAAAATCGAGTTCACCTCTCCAGAAGGGAATCCTTCTCCTTGCATCCCACAAAATCCAAGCCCTATACTTTCTGTAGAAGCGGTTCCGATTTTCAAAATCGGTGCGAAGCGAAAATTGGAGCGGATTTTGCACAAGTTGTTGGCACTCGTAGGAATGGTGGGACTACTCCCCACATTATCCGTGCATGCCTATGGCACCCTTCCCGACAATCCCATCGCATTTGAAAACTGCACGGCCAAGGTCAAGGTTGATGTTGCAAGACTCCGATCAGGTCCTTCCCTGGACTCGAAAATCCTCGGCGTGAAAATGCAGGACAGCCCTCTCTTTGTAAACAAGATTTGCGGAAAATGGGTCCAGGTAACCTTGGCTTCTGGGGACACGGCTTACATGGCTGCCTATTTGTTGACTTTTCCTGCGGACGAAATTCTAGAGAAATACAAACGCGCCTCGCCGACTCCGGCGCTTGGAAAAAAAGCCCGCGTTAAATGGGCTCACGTTAATTATCGACAACTGCCCTCTACGAATTCCGCTTATTTGGGACGTTTTAACCGGAATGATGAAGTGGCCGTACTGAATGATTTAGGCAATGGGTGGAGCCTGATAGAGAGTCAGAATCACGAGGGTAACGGTCTCATTTATGGATTTATCACCAATGGCGCCCTTGCCCCGCCCTTGATTCCCGACCCAATATATTGGAGCACCCCTTTGGCTAAAGCCCACAATGCGCCTCCCAAACTCAAAGAGCCCGTTGTTGAAGGCGTCGGTGAATACTGTGCCCGAACCGCCTGGACACCGGAGCTATTCGTCTTGGAACTGAAAGCGCATTCTCATAGACACATGCATATTGATGATGTCTCGGGTGAAAACCTGGTCGCCACTCGTTAGGCTTTGGATTCCTTTTCCAAATTCTAAAATGCCCCCGTGACTCCACCAAGGAGTCTAAAGCGCAGGGGATTTGCATTGGGCTGCTCACGAATATCTTCTCCAAAGGCATGCAAAAGGGCTAAGGATAGATTCAGTCGATTCTCCAAAAGGCTCGCGGATAATGACACATGGTTTTCCAAATGCGCATCCACGATAAAGCGCGGTCCCCATCCGCGGACTTCTTTTTCGCCTACATAATTCACTTGAGCTTCGAGTTTCAAGTTCGTGGGCAATCCTATTCCACCGCCTAAACCCACCCATTCTCCACTGGGTTTGAACTCCATGGAATCGGCATTATGGCCCCAGAAATCTCTCAATCCAGCCTGAAAACGCCAGAATGCTGTCTGGGTCCATCCACTGTCCGATGAGGATCCAAATCCACCCTGCGCGAAAAAATGGACCGATCCGTTTTGAAGTAGATAGTCGCTGGGCAAATACGATCCTGAACGAATCAAAGACCCATTGACGGTGTCCAGGCTTCGGAGGTGAAAAAGCGGGGCCTGCCATTCCATGACATAATTTATCGACGACCCGACCTCGACATTTTTCCTTTTTTCCCTGAACTCCAGCTCACTGGAAACCCCTCGGACATCCATTCCTGGGCGACTTTCCGCCAGCCAAGTACTATCAAGCGGAATCGTTTCCGTGGGGATTTTATAACCCGTCATTGGATGCTGATAGTAGCCTTTGAAGCTCTGTTTAAGTTGATGCGGACCCCATTTTTCAATGAAATCGGAGCTATGCTGTAAGCCAATGACGCGGTCCCGAAAGCCCATCGACCCTTGGGAAATCAATTGCAAGGGAAGTGAATCGGGGGCATTCCAAGTCTGGCGATAGCGGAATCGGGTGGGATAGGTTTGCTGCAATAAGGGGGTAAAAATGGCGGAGTCGGAAAGCATTTCTTTACGCTGGAATCCCACATCCAAACGCCAAATCCAATTCCCTTCAGAGGAGCCCAAAAAGCCCATATTCAGCTCGGAACGGCCATAATGGGCATGATAATAGGGGTTGGAAATGGGTGAATCCCATTCTTGGTCGATTAGCGACAAATCAAAATCATCCCCCACTTTATAGGCCAATTCCGCATTGTAGCCATTCCAGGGATAGACCTTACCTGAAACGGGAGAGGACGTCCACCACCCGCCTTGATTCGCCTGAGCTCCCAAAGTCGTTCCCCGATGGGTAAAGGACCCACCAACTGTGGCTTGGCTTCGCAAGGGTAGATTGCCTCCTAACCAAGCCAATTCATCATCCTTCCCTTTTCCGAGCAGTCCCACGCGACTGGGGTAGGTTGTGGAGGAAAACGCATCCATCTGTTCAAAACCTGCATGCAGTCGGAGCTCTTCAAAAACATTCCAGCCAATATCGCCATAGCCAAGGGGAAGATTCTCGCCTTTAACCTGGTCTCCCGGCAAAACGGAGGTCTTATTCCCTTGAATTCCCAGTTCCTGTCCACCCCAGGCATGGAAAACGAGGGGAATGCTATCCAATTGCCAGGCACGACTGGGTCCGTAGTGTAGAATGGGGTGAGTTTTCCACAGAAAGGGGGTGGCATCGTAGGAAGCTTGATAGAATTCTCGGCCAGCAAGGAACCCTTCGGACCCGTTTAATAGAAAATGGTTTTGCGGCTCTTCCAGCCGGTCGCGTAAAAACTCCGTTTCTGACGGAATGGCGATGGACTTGCCCCATTTTTGACCCTCTTCACCCCAAAGGAAGGAAAAAGCGAGGGGAAATGCGCAGAAAATCAACTTACTCACGGCCCGAACGGAAACAGAATTCAAGTCGATGCTCCTTTGCGTTCCAAACGGGCGGCGAAAAAACCATCATACTCGGACTCGCCCGGATGTAGCCACAGAAATCCTTTTTTGACCGCCCAGTCGGGTAAAAATTCTCCGGCATCGACCAGAACCCATTCCGGATTTTCCTTTAAAAAAGCGCCGATTACCTCCGAGGTTTCTTCTTCTTCGGGGCTGCATGTCGCATAAATAATGTGCGCATGTCGATTGGACAATCCGGCCGCCTGGGCCAGCAAATCCTTTTGCTGCTTTGCGAATCGACCCAAGTCGCCCGTTCCGCGACTCCAGCGCGCCTCTGGGCGACGGCGCAAAACCCCGAGATTACTACAAGGGGCATCGACCACGATCAAATCAAATTTGGACCTAAGTGCCGAGTGACCTGGATCCATGACTAATGGTAAAAGACCACTATGACCCAGGCGATCGATTGCATCACCGATGAGCCTTAATCGCCGATAGGAAATGTCATTACAAACCACCGAGGAGGCTTTTGAATTTTCATCCCCTAAATATTGCGAACGCTCTATGAAGCATGCGGCTTTTCCTCCTGGGGCGGCACATAAATCCAGCAACGATTTTCCGGTTTTCCAATCCGCTAATTCAGCAATCAACCAGGCCGCCGGATCCTGAAAGGCGATTGCTCCCAAAGTAAAAAGTTGGGATTGGAGAATCGCTTTTCCCCCTCCTCCCCGCGCGCCAACCACCACTTTTAAGAACAAGGGGGCGAAGCCATCTCGCTCAGTCTCGACGCCGAGCTCCGTTAATTTCGCCTGCACGCTTTCAACGGCCGCTTCTCCAAATCCCAATTGGTCTCTCGATAACCCGCTTTGGGTAAGGAGAAATTTTTTCATTTTACTGGGGTTGACCCTAATCCAAACCGGGGCCTCTTGATTGTTTCGCTCCAAGGCAAGCATCAATCCCTTACGACCCAAATGTTTGTACCATCGTTTGACAAGCCATTCTGGATGGGAAAAATTGACCGATAATGCACCAAAGCTTTCGCCCGATTCCTTTTGCAGTCCTTCTTTTGCCATTTTTTTGAGGATGACATT
>JAYVCH010000295.1:0-6845 GCA_043750055.1 Fibrobacteria bacterium | reverse complement strand
AAAGTAACAGAATTGTCGTCAGAATCTCCCGTTCGAATTTTTCCGGTCCCATCTGAAAGTTTGCTTTGGCCTGATAACAAGTTTTGACCATTGAAGTCTGTGGACTTTGAAATTCGATCGATCTCTTGTGATAAGGATTGAAACTCCTTGTCCAATGCCCCGCGCTCATCGTCATTCAAGGCTCCATTCGCACCTTGAACCGCTAACTCCCTTTGCCTTTGCAACATATCGGTTATGGTACTAGCGCCTCCATCGGCGATGGAGAGTGCGCTTAATCCTGCAGAAATATTATCGGAAGCGACCCGATACGCCCTTATTTGTTTTTCAAAATCTCTAGCTTGGGCCATCCCGGAAGCGTCATCGGAGGCACGGTTGATGCGCTTCCCGGTTGCTAGTTGTTCCAGTAGCGTTTCTTTACCTTTGGTTGTTGCCTTCCACCTTTGGCTTAGTAGGTCCCCTTGGCTCTTGTCTATTCTCATATACCCTTTCTATGGGCATCGATGCCTTAGAACATTCCAAGTCCTACCTATTCTATCGGTCTTTATCGCAAATACTTTAGCCCTTTTTTTATTTTCTTGAACTCTGGAAGCCAAAGGTTCACAAGTTTCTCAAATTTAGATCTGAAATCTCCTAAATAAAGGAAAAGATGCCCCTTTTAAAACTCCCCTTTCGCGCCATCGCGCTCGATTTAGATGGAACCTTGTTGAATTCACAGGGCGTGGTATCAGCCTTCACCATTGATACCTTACGCCGCATCTCAAATCTCGGGGTAAAAATTATTGTGGCCTCAGGAAGAATGTCCGCTCGAATCATTCCTCATGCTTCAGCTTTGGATATTCAAATGAATATTGTCGCTTACAATGGAGCTGAAACTTTAGAAGGACAAGCTGAGACTTGGTCTATCCTTTCCTCTCAGCCTATTTCTCCATCGACTCGTGACGCTGTCTTTTCTCTGTGTAAAGTACATAGCGTATTTCTAAACGTATATTCGAATGGGAAACTTTTTGGATACAACCCCAATAAAAACTTTCGCTACGCTAAAATTTATAGCGCACAATCCGGCGCAGAATATGATCAGTTCACGGATCGAATTGAAGATCTTCCCCAAGATGGAATTTTCAAGCTACTCGCCATTGAGAGTCAAGCTAATCGAGATAAGTTATGGGCAGCCTGGAATCCCAAATTGTCAAAACACTGTTCCATAGCGAAATCGAACCCGGAGTATATTGAATTTATGGGCTTGGGTGTGACCAAAGCGGCCGCCTTGAAAATCCTGCTTCACAATTTCAATATCGAAGCGGATGAAATGCTTGCTTTCGGAGATGCTGAAAATGATTTTGAAATGCTGAGTTTAGCAGGAGTAGGTATAGGAATGGCAAATGCGTCCCCGGGTCTAAAGCGGACCTTCACGCGGTTTTCACAATGGACAAATGAAGAAGAAGCGGTTGCCAAAGAGCTAAATAAAATTTTCCAACCCTGAGTGCTAGCCCTAAGGAATCGTATTTGTCACTGTCATGAATTCATTGGAAGTGGAAAAGCCGCTAGACATAGACGGGCATCTCCCTATCCAGGCAACGGTAATGAATCGCTTCGGCAATATGCCCCTCTTCAATAATTTCCGTCCCATCCAAATCCGCGATTGTTCTTCCTACTTTCAGAATACGGTCATAGGCTCGCGCTGAAAACCCGAGAGACTCTACCGCTTGACTTAAAACTTTTCTGGCGGCGTCTTTCATCGTGCAAAACTCTCGGGCTTGTATTCCTGTCATATGCCCATTGCAAAAAAGTGCTTTACTTCCTTTTTCTCGGATTTTTAAGAATCGGTTCCATTGAGTCGTTCGGGCGATATCCACTCTACCACGAACTTGCTCCGAGGACTCCCCTGTTATACCTCCATCTAATTCACCCATACTCAGCACCGGTAACTCCAAATGAATATCGATTCGGTCTAAAAGTGGGCCTGACAATCGAGCTCGGTACCGGACGATTTCCTCCATTCGGCACAGACACCGCCTTTTTCTATCCATCAAAAAACCACAGGGGCAAGGATTCATTGCGGCCCCCAAGATGGATCTACAGGGAAAAGTAAGAGACTGGGAAGCGCGGGCTATTGTCACACTTCCCTCTTCCAGAGGTTGGCGCAAGGCTTCAATCGCATCCTTGTGAAACTCCGGAAACTCATCCAGAAATAGCACGCCATTGTGGGCTAGACTCATTTCACCTGGCCTCGATCCTGCGCCACCGCCGATTAAACCCTGCTGACTGATGGAATGATGAGGAGCGCGAAAAGGCCTTTCACACATACGACCTTGGCCAATTTTTAATAAACCGGCCACGCTGTAAATTCGAGTTGTCTCAAGCGCTTCATCTTCATTCAGCATCGGTAAAATAGAAGGAAGACGCCTTGCCAAGAGGGTTTTACCACAACCGGGACTGCCCACTAGAAGAAAATTATGTGCTCCGGCAGCGGCAACCTCTAGGGCCCTTTTTGCGGCGGCCTGCCCACGTACATCGGAAAAATCCAACACTTCCGATGACCCCGCCCCAGTCATTACACCAAGTTTTTTAGAACGAACCGGAAATTCTGGACACCGAAGAAAGTCCAACACTTCGATAAGATTTTTCGGCGAAAAAATCCCTACGCCTTGAACGGCGTCGGCCTCTGCTCCATTTTGAAATGGGATCACCAATCCTTTTCGGCCATTTTGTTTGGCGAAAATCACAGCGGATAAAATGCCTCGCACCGGCCGCAACCTACCATCCAAGGAAAGTTCGCCTAAAAAAATCAACTCCTGTAACTCGGGACATTCGATTTGGCCTGAGGCCAATAAAATTCCCAAAGCAAGAGGAAGATCAAACGCTGTCCCCTCTTTCTTAATTCCACCGGGAGCCAAATTGACTGTGATTCTTTTACTAGGTATGGAAAAACCGGAGTTCTTAAGTGCGGAGAAAACTCGTTCGCGCGCTTCGCGAACCGCCGAGTCTGGCAATCCAACCATGGTAAATCCTGGCAAACCAGAGGTAATATCTACTTCTACACTCACGGGAAAAGCATCAATCCCGGAGAGCGCGCAAGTTGAAATAATCGATATCATCTGAAAATCGGACGCGGAGATTGAATACAATCTCGATATGACTCCAAAACTCGAGACTGCATTTCCATCCTAAAACGCATAGAGAGCGTTTCAAAAACTCGATAGGGTGTGCCAACTTGCAGTCCGGGAAAAGCCAAGAATAGCCCGTATCTTCCCTGAAGAATTTTAATTCCCCTTAAAGCAAGGCTGCCATTTAATATGACTTCCGCAGTGGCTTTTATCTGAGCTTCGGTGTTGTCGTTTGGCTGAATTTCTATTGATGTGATTTCCATTTTGCTTTCTTTCAAAAGAGGGTCTCGCCTGGTTTTCCAAACGAGACCCAATTTTATTTTTTGTTCTCGTTAAGGGGTATTAAACCGAAACAGCTAAGCGATATTCGTTAAGGATTCTTTCTGTCATGTACTCATGCAAGGCTTTGCTGATTGGGAAACAGAAGTTGTATCCTTTCCCTTCCTTCTTGCTGTACTCTCTGGGAAAAGAGATGAAAAGACCAAATTTCCCTTTAACGACCCGTATGCTGTTAATCACAAATTGTCCATTCAAGACCACACGAACAAAAGCTTCGAGAGGGTTATCTTCCTGCTTTTTGAGCAGGGGATGAACGTTGATTTCTGTGATGACGATTCCTTGGTTTGACATTGCTGTCTCCTTCTTTTTGTTGAAACGGGGATGTCTAATCTCCCGTTCCTGGTTCAAATCACCGATTCAGACTCCGTAACCTTGCAGCTACGTTGATTCGGCTGAAATGAAGTAACGCAAAGACGATGCCAATCTTGAAAATGGCCTAAAGATTGGAAATTCTTAAATCCAGTCCATATTCAGAAATTGAATTTGTGCAGTCAGGTGAAAGTCAGTGAAATTGTATGCAGGTTGGTGAAGTTTGGTGAAGTTTAAAAAAGTAAGCGGAAAAAAATCGCCTTTAGTAGGGCGACCTTAAAATGAAAAATGGATTAAGTGGAAATTAAAATCCGAATTCTTTCATCAACCGATCCGCCAGCTTCTCTTCAAACTCAGGCGAGTTGAAATGACCCGATGCAATTTTTTCCTTCGCCGCTTGCACTTTTTCGGTACGGACATCGGGCATGGCATCCACATGTTTGGAAATAGATTCAATATCGGAAGTGGAAGACAGCTCTTTAGCCTTCTTGGAAAGAGAAACGGAGTCGCTTTTCGCTTGCTTCTCGGTTTTCTCTGGGCTTTTCCCTCCTCCGGAGACCTTCTGCAGGTCCATTCCGAAAATCTGGGATATTCTGTCGATTTTCATTCCATCTCCCTCTATTAACTATTATCGGATCTTTATTATCCCAACTTAAGTGCTAGTTAAAGAAAAAGAGATTCCAATCTCGAAACTTCTCAAACTCCTCAACGAGAAGCTAATTCATCCTCATTATCGATGATTTCAAATAGTCTATCAATGGAGGTCATCTCAAAAAGATCATAAATGTCATCTGAAAGCCGCATTAATATCAACCGGCCGCCAGCGGCTTTGAGGTCTTGATGGCAAGTGATGAGCATCCCCACGCCAGAACTATCGATAAATCCAACTTCATGCATATTCGCCACCAAAAAGAGCTTTTTCTCTTGAATGGCTTTTTGAATCGCTAGGCGAAAATGGGAGACTTCGCTGCCTTTGATGTGGCCGCTAATATCTAGAACACTCCATTTTCCATTAGGTCTTGTCTTAATCTCCATTCGTCCTCAATCCGATCCCAAATTGATGCTTTGGTAATGTTATGGTCACTTCCGTCCCCGCAGTCTTATCTGAGTCCAAGGTAATATTTCCATCGAGTACTTGCACGTAATGAAGGCAGGTAGATAGCCCCAATCCTGTTCCAGAAGGTTTGCTGGTATAAAAAGGCTCAAAAGCCCTAACCGCTTCCGAAGGAGTCATCCCGCTTCCATTATCCCTTACTTTGATGATAATATTCTTCTCGTCCGATTTAGCTGAAAAATCGATTTCACCTTTTCCACCCGGTAGAGCTTGAAGGGCGTTTAACGCTATATTGAGCAGCACCTGGACTAATATGTCCGGATCACTCAAAAATCGAATGTCCCCATTTTCCACTATTTGTCTGGTAATTACAAGATCCTTATCAAATCCCCGACTTTTTTCCAACATTAAGAGAATTTTCTTGAACATTTCCGAAATTTCAACAATTCTGTAAGTTGGGGGACGGTCTTGGGCATATTCCAAGAACCCTGACAGGATTCGATCGAGGCGGACGGATTCTGTCACAATGAGGCCTAAAAGTTTTCGCTCGGCCTCATTTTGGAAAGCTACCTCTTTCAACATTTGGGCAGATCCACTAATGCTCGCCAGGGGATTTCGAATTTCATGGGCTATTCTGGCAGACATGGATCCCAGTGCCGCCATTCTTTCGGATCTCAGCAGGGACTGGGCCATTTGCCTTTCTTCGGTAAAATCAATGAGGAGCACAACACAGCCTAAATAATGGGATTCTCTAGTCAGAGTTTTGATTTGAACATGAATGGGTTTTCCCTGATAGGTTTCAACATCCAACTCCCTATAAGAAAATTCTTGTTTTAGGTTTTCGACTTCGAGAAGCAATGTCTCGGTGAGAACATTTTTTAACACTGTTTGCATGCTCATTCCTGAAACCAGCAGTTTTCCTAGCCATTCCTCCGCGGGGCCATTCTTAAATTTTAAGAGGCCATCGCCATCAAAAAAAAGCAATCCATTCGGCAATCCATTCATCACGGTTTCAGCACTGAATTGATATAAATCCATGGCCTCATGGGCACCTTCCAATTCACGTCGCGCCGCTTGCAATCGTCCAGCTAACAAGGATGAAAGCAACCCTGTCATGAAAAACAAAGTGGTGTAGAGAAAAAACCGAACCTGAACGGTTTCAATAAGCAGTCTGGGTAGTGACAGGCCTAAGGGATCGGAAATTCCCAAATGAATCATTCCTGCGTAACCGAAAACGAGGGAGGCGACTGTGGCGACGATTAATGCACCCCAGAAACGGAAGAAAAAACCTGCGCTTAAAATCGTTAGGATAAATAGAAGACCATTATCAGATAAATATCCTTCATTAGAATAAAAGATCGCTCCCTCTACCAAAACCTCAACCAGGAACTGAAAAAATAGGAGAAATCCAATGGGCGATGCATTTCGTGACCGGTAAGAAGAAGCCCAGGTAGCCAAATAAAGTACCGTGGACATCCCATAAATCAGGACTAGGCCACGCGTAACAGACTCTTTGTCAAAGGCGAGAACGGTCCAAAATAAAACCGCGAACATGGTTATTCGGGAAACAACTACGGCCAGGATATCGAGACTCGTGTCTCGAGAACGACTGGCCTTGGGCAACATTACCTCTTCAGGAGTTGCCTGGGACAATGGAATTAACCGACGGTTCCGGCCATTTCAAACATTGGCAAATACATGGCTACGAGAACACCGCCGATAATGCCACCCAAGACCACAATGACCAAAGGTTCAATCATGGAGGTCAACGCATCTACGGCAGCATCCACTTCATCGTCATAAAAATCAGAAATTTTAATCAACATCTCAGATAGACCACCGGTTCTCTCACCCACAGCAATCATTTGAATAACCATAGGAGGAAAAACTCCCGTGGCCCTCAGGGGATCGGCAATGGTTTGGCCCCCAGAAATACTTTCTAAAGTCTTATAAATTCCTAGTTCCAAAACCTTATTGCCCGCCGTTTTGGCGGTAACTTGAAGTGCATCAATGATTGAAACCCCTGAGTTCAACAGGGT
>JAYVCH010000294.1:0-10211 GCA_043750055.1 Fibrobacteria bacterium | reverse complement strand
CTAGAAAATTTGGGCTTTGCCATGTCGAGTCATGATCCCGCAAATGCAAAATGGCTGCGTCGGATGCCGGTAAAGGCAGATTTAATTTTAACCAACGCCGAAATCACTCGAGAACGTATGGTCTCACTACTTGGGATCGATTCCGAAAAAATCAAAGTCGTTCGTCCCATCAATCGGATTGGAATTTCAAACCCAAAGCTGTCTCAATCGGGATCAACTCCCAATGGACCATATTTTCTTGCGATTGGAAACGTGGAACCGCGAAAAAATTTTCATGGCCTGATTGCAGCCTACGCGAAGTTGAAAAGGAAACATGATAATACGCCACCTTTATACATAGCGGGTCATAAGGCATGGGGATACGCGCAAGCACAAGAGGCTGCCCACCAGCACGGAGTTATGGACGCGGTCTTTTTTACCGGATACCTTTCCGATTCAAATCGAAATGCTTATTTAGCGAATTGTTCCCTATTTATATCTAGCTCCCTTTACGAGGGATGGGGCCTTCCGTTGTTTGAAGCGTTGGTATTGGAAAAACCAGCCATTTACCATAAAGGCTCCAGCCAAGAAGAATTCGCGCGGGGATTCGCATTAGCTACCGATTGTGGAGACCCGGTTCAATTAGCAGCAGCCATGGAACTGCTTTGGTTGAACACGGAAGAAAACCAAAAACTCCGGGAAGTGATTCGAACCCAATTCCCAATGGTATTGGACTACGATTTAGAAGGGGCATTGAAAGCCGCTGTGTTGCCTCTGATTTCTAAAGCGTCCACTTAATGGTTGGAAGAGGTCACGGGGATTGTATCTGTATAGGTGGAATCGCAATTATAGTGTGAAGACATGGAATCCAAGGTAACCCAGGAGAGACGTACCTTAACTGTATCTCCTTGGCGAACAGATTCCGCCCAATTCAAAAACTCACACTTGGAGATTTTATTGGAGTAGACTTGTCGAGTCAATTCCCCTAATGTATCCCGATAGAACCATCGACCTGAATCAAA
Source organism: Fibrobacteria bacterium (assembly GCA_043750055.1). GTDB lineage: Bacteria > Fibrobacterota > Fibrobacteria > UBA11236 > UBA11236 > Chersky-265. The sequence continues at coordinate 9,210 of JAYVCH010000294.1, read as the reverse complement.
GGTATGACCGCTTCCGGTGACGTTACCCCTTATGCTATCGGTAGTTATTTTGCCGCGAACAAGTTTTGCCTGGTCCGTTTTTATTCTGAAAGAATTCTGTAAAACCAAAGAGTCATGGCCACCGAAAAATTGAAATGAAAGCACGCTATCTATTTCTTTTTTATCAATAGCACAGTCTGGGTTAGAGGGAAGTTTCGCGCGGGATTTGGGGCGAACGCTAAGTAGGGCGCTGTCGGAAACGGAATCCAATCCCATTTCTTGGATTTGGGCGCAAGAGTAACCGCGATGAATGTCTTTGAATTGAATTTGCGTCATACTATCAATAAGCACAAAACGTCTTGGGCCGGGAAAAAAGCGCAAGGAATCAATCCGAAGATTTTCGGCCACGGAGGATTTTCTATTCGGCCATTCATTCGAGTCACATCCATTGAGGATAGGCAAAATCACCACTACCCGTAAAAGTCCGACAAGAATGCGGTAAAGGTGGTGATGTGATTTTTTAGGGTACATGAATCGGTCCCGCCGCCAGGTATTCATCTTGGTTATCCAGTTCATGAAGTTTGAAGCAACCAATTTTTGCAAGCAAAAAAATGGCTTCACCTAAGTCTCCAAAATTCACCACGCCCCATTTTTTCAAAACTAGATTTGCTAGGGCTCCGAAATCGACGGTTATTTGTTCTTTGAATAGAGTGCGAATATTTTCGCCGGTTAGGTGTTGAAATTCCTTACCCTTGAAAGAGGAGCGAAAGACTAAATGGAACAGATACTCCATGAACTCTGGAGCAAATTTATGGATTCGGGCTTTTCGTATTTCCAAATAGGCTATGCGAATATCAAGGCTCATGGTTACCCATTTCCGCCTGAGAACTTATACCAAAATAGGTAAGTGGATTTAGGTAGAACCCATTTTTACTGATCATCAAATTCAAGCAGCCTATCGAATCGGCTGAGAAAAATCCTAACGTATCGTCCAAACCGACAATGGCCCCTTGTCTAAGTCCAGGCTGGAACTGAATATCTCCGGAGTAATACGAAAAAATATTTTGCCCATGATATAATTTCAGTCGATTGGTCTTTACTTCCAGTTCCACAATTTCACCTCGCCAAATTGGCTTCATTTTTTTTCCGGTCAATGGTTTCATCGTCAAGCTGGGTTTATGATTCTGCATTTCTATCGTACCAATAAATTTATCAACTGGAGATTTAGGATCAAAACTATCCAAACATCGATCCAGGTGACAATAAACTTGGTTATTTACAGCAACTTGAAATTTATTTTTGAACGGCAAAAGGGTCATTACGCCCGAAGTTGTATAAAGATCCAAACGATTCAGGCGAAAACTTTTATGGGAATCGACCGTGGAATCACTGCTTTGAAAATAGGCGGTCAGTCCTAAGTGAGGATTGATTTTCCACTGCAGGGCGGCTTTGTAGATGAGGCTACGCAGGGAACCGACCGCCTCCGATTCAAGATCCCGAAAATCTTTTAAGCAATTCTCCAAAGGTCCGGCGGGACAGGTCAGATTTATTTGCATGGAATCGGAAGACCACTTTAAATGTGAAGCTGTGGCCAAGGAAGTGGGAGAGGCTGCTTCCAAGGATTTGGTGTTCCTCTTGAGTAACGAAGAAATTAAAAGATTGGGATGACCCAATTGTCGAATTAGTGGAAGAGTGATGAAGCTATCAAATTTTAGGTATACAAGAATTCCAAAGGCGACAAAAACAAGTATTCGTATCGTCGGCCGCCTCACCGGAGGCTGAGAGACGAATTTTGAGCGTCTCTGTGGCCTAAAATCTCGGTGAGTAAACTTCACCGATTTATTGTAGAGTTAAATGCACGGCCTTGTTCTTGCCTTCGTTGACCTGTTGGGTGACAGAATTCTTTTGACCACTCTTGCTCATTTCGATTTTGTGATTCCCGGAGGGCAATTCAATTTTTGCAGGGGTTTTCTTACCCGTATTTTTGCCATCAATAAAAATATCCGCACGTGCTGGACTGCTGGAAAGAAAAATGATTCCAATAGGACCGTCACCGGGAACAAGAGGGGCTTCAACTACAGCCCTAGGTGCGGGAGGCTCAAGGCGTTCTGGTTTAGCTTTAGCAATAGGCAAATCCTGCGGCTCTTTATACTCATCGGCTCTTGCTTCTGGCTCTTGTTTTGGCTCAAATCTTGGTTCAGGTTTAGGCTCGACTCTGGCCTCAACTTTAGGCGCCGGTCTGGAGACTACCTTGGGTTCAGGTTTCACATCTCGTGCTTCAATGCTTTCTTCTTTTTCGAGATCAATCCGTAATTCATGATCTGGATGATTCTTTGGAAGGGTAGTTTCATATCTCTTGTACCCGTTCATCCTCACAATAATTTTGTTCGAATTATTGCTTAAGGATATTTCAATTGGGGTTACGCCCTTCTTGGAGAAATTGACTAAGACCTCGGCACCGGATGGTTCGCTGGTTACCCTCAGCCCTTTGGGTATTCCTTGTGGTGAAGGCTCTTCAGTAGCTCGAGGTTCAACAAACGGTTTCGACGGTCTTTCAACCCTTTCGACCCTAGCTGGCTTGTTGTGTGCGGCAATTTTAGGAGCCTTTGGAACGGGCTCGGGTGTTGGTGTTGGTTTTGGTGTTGGAGTGGGTGCGGGGGCAGCGGCCGTTGGCACTAAGGGCTGTGGGGCCGGTGTACTTGGTGTATTGGCTTGGGGCGGTACGACTACAGGTGTTGTGGGCGTGACGTTGTTGGTTTCTGTAGCGGGCGTTACTGGAGCCGAAGGGGCTTTTCCAGTGGACGCAGGAGCCACTGACAAATTTTCGGACTCAGGTGTTCCCTGTCTCGTATAGAGGTAAACCCCGGCAACAATTAATGCCAAAAGAATAACCGCGGAAATTAATTTTGCGGGAAATTTGGATTCCTCTACAAGATTCGTTGGTTTTGAAATGGGCATGTTATAGGGAGCGTATTTTTCAGAATCTCGATTGGCTTCGCTTTCCCGATTGTCGCGAATTTCAAAATCCTTGCCCCTATTATCCTGAGCGGAAGGTTGATCCTGGATATTCTCATCCATTCCTGGAACTTCGCGGCCGCCAACTCGCCGACCCTGTTGACGCCTTGCATTCGGGCTGCGCATACGCTCTTGTGCGGATTTTCTTTGACGAGAATCGTCTTGATTATCATCCTCATAATCGGACTCGCCACCAGAATTTCCCTGATTTCCACCGGGCGGGGGAGCAAGGGGAGGTTGCATGGGTGTTGACCCACCAAATTGACCTATAGGCAATTGAACCGTAGGAAAATCAAAGTTGGGTGGAGCTGGATTAAAAGTTTGTGGAGGCTGGGATGGATAGGTCGGTGCTGTGTTTCCTGCGCCTAGAACTTGATTGTTGAAGGCATTGTAAGCGGGTGCATTTTGGCCTCGAGGAAAACTTTGATTCGGTGCTTCGGGAATCTGGGTAGGACTGAAATTGGGAGCGTTAAAAGTTGGATAATTTGTTTCTGGATTTCGAGGCCCCTGTCCAAAAGGTCCAGGCGTTGCGGTGGGAGACGGAGGAACTCCCAGTTGATATTGGGGCAATTCATTATTGTCCAATTTTGATCCAAGACGCTGACCCATTTCCGCTTTAAACTCATCAAACTCAGTCCGAGGAATTTGAGGATGTTCCTGCGGTTGTGATGAAAATTTTTGCAATTCCTCAATTCGATAACTTGAGGTCTGACGTAGGATCTCTTTTGAGTCCGCAATCATTTCGGCTTCGGAACGATAGATGCGCATGATATTGTCTAATCCTGCACGCTTTAAAATATCCTGAACCTTGGGATGTTCGGTGAGAATGGCAATGCGGCCGCTTACCTCTAACATGTGTCGGTTGGAGGCGATGAATGCATTGATGGTATCGCTGTAAAGATATTCCAGATTGCCAAGATCAATAACAACATTGCGCATGTCGTTTTCAATCAGGAATCGAACCGTATTTTTTAATTTGGCGGAATCAAAAACCTCTCCGTCGGCCAAACGGGCAGACACCACATCGAAGATTCCTACGGATCGGATGTCAAACTTGATAAATACCTCCAGGTATTACCCTTAACCTCGGGTAAATGCAAACCTTCCCTAATAAGGGGAGTTATAGCGATAAACACATGAAAACTTACAAAATTTATCCCTTCGAAAAGTATATTTAGGGAAAATTTTTGTGTTTTTGGGCTGATTTTGGGGCTGAAAAGAGGGAGTTTCATTTGCGGGACGAAGACCAGTTTCCAACTGTCCGATTTCAAAAATGTAAAGCCTGTGGAAATGTGTACACCGGTTCATTGTCAGGGGAAAATCCTTGCCCCAAATGTGATGCTCAGGCTGTAGTCCAAATTCCACCGGAGATACGTTTTAAGCACGAATTAAATGGGAATCATGTCCTTTTTTCCATTACAGGAACGGTCCATAAAATCCAGGAACTAGAAGAATTAAGAGCCGAAATCGACACTGTGCTTTCTAAGGAAGTTGATTCTATCGCGTTTTTCTTTACGAGCTCCTCATTCCTCAATAGCAGCATGATCAATTTATTGGTAAAAACCATGCAAAACCTATCTGTTTATGGGAAGCGCACCTACATTATCACTAGTGAAGTGAGTGTCTTGGAAAGTTTGCAAATGATGGACCTGGATCGGATCCTGAAAATTTACCCCGATTTGGACCAATATCGGTCGGCTTTAGCTTAATGCCTAGGGAGCTTCATCCTCTTTTTCCAAAATTTCTTTTTCACCCGAAGAGGGAGTTTTATCTATCTCAGGTCCAGGTTTGGCCGCTTCTATTTGCGGCGCCGCCTGGATGGGAGTCGATGATGGTGCTGCTGGCGATGGGGGAGGAGCTTTTTCCAAGGATTGGTTTTGGGAGTGGCTTTTACCTCGAAAGTTCCTTCCGTCAAACTTCGGAAACGCAGGTGTAAATTGAATCGAGATCCGGTGAGTGGAAAGTAGGTCGGGATGAGGAGTAAAGCTGTAGTCAATCCCAACTATTTTGCCCCAGTTATACCCAATTCCAAAAGTCGCGGTGGATGAAAAATCCTTAGCCGCAACCAATTCATGGACTCCAACTCGAAGCGAAAGCCCAAAGTCAAACAGGTATTCAAGTCCAAGATTCGACTGGGCAAGCAGATCAAGAGGGTTTTTAAAAACCGAGGCCCCCTGAACTTGACGGCCCGACTTGGCTTGGTTTTGGAAGAGGCCTTCGGTTTGGGTTGCTACTTGAAGTGATCCATAAAAATATGGGGTAGGAAAACGACCGCCAAAGGCTAATAACAGATCGGTGGGTTCATATTCCATATATCCCGATTCCCAAGATGCCGAACTTGGAAGGAGTCCTTTTAATAAGGCTCCGACTCGCCATTTATCACTCCAGGTGTATTGAACCATGCCATCACCACGCATTCCAATTCCATCCTGATCCAAGTGCCGATAGAGTAGGTTGAAATCAAATCCGGCATCCAACGCACCCCAACTCCTGGAAAAGGACCCGACGACTTGGTAGTCCGCAATTGAAAAAACCTCGGGAGCTTGAGATTGAAGATGAGAGCTATTCTCAGGTCTTAATTCAATCCCGCTGATCCCGTAACGGGAAAGTCCCAACCCTAAGGAACCGCGTCCTTCAAAGGGAATGATAATGGTGAAATCATCAAACTTCGCGTCCCCAAATTTTTCTGTATGGGATGTTGAAAAGGTTAAATCGTCAATATCATTCATTGCCGCAGGTGCATTGACAGCCGCATTTGCGTCGCTTTGGAAACCGGCGAAAGTAAGTCCCATCCCAGAGTGGCGAGCCCCAAAGCCCTCTTCCAATGTTTGATTTACCCCCGTAGCTTGGTTAAGACCATTTAAGTCACCGGCCCACAAGACGGAAACGGAGAAAATCGTGAATAGCCCAACCCAAAAAGCAAGTCGCATCTGCGACTAATCTAGTAAGTTGACTCTTGGAAATCCCGATGAGACCTCAGGATTGTTTACATGTTATATTTGCAGTATGAGCATAGGAAAATTTCCTGTTTTTCCGTTGAAAACAATTTGCTTTCCGGGGCACCGAATTCCGATCAAGATTTTTGAGGATCGTTATATTCAGATGCTCAAAGATATTGAAGAAGCGCCATATTTCGTTATTGCATTGATCAGTTCGGGTGAGGAAGTTGGGTGTGATGCGACTCCCTATAGAGTGGGCTGTTTGGTAGAGGTGGACACGATCCAAAAGCAGGGCGATTTCACCCTGATAAAGCCCACTGGAATTCATCGAGTTTATTTGGAATCTTTTGATCGAGAGGGCAAACCCTATTTAACGGCGGAGTGCAGTGACTATTTGGATGAGATGGTTTCGGCAGAATCTCGCGATCGAGTCCCGGATTTTGAAGCACAAATTTTGCAGATGGTTAAGGTTTTTGGGCAGGAAGATAGTCGAGGCATTCGTGAGGTTCTTGAAGCTTTACGGGATGAACTGGACCGGGAAAATTATTCATTATTCCTCTGTGGGTGCTTACAAGTACCACCCATTTATCTTCAGAGACTGCTGGAATCCCGTTCTCTGTCTTACCGCATTGAAAATGCCCTGAATTTACTTTCCCAACGCGAATGAATATCGTCTTTGATTGGGCCGGAACTTTGGCCGATGATCAAGAGTTAACCTGGCGTTTGACCAATGAGACCATTCGAACTTTTGGACATATCCCGGTAGATTTTGACACCTACCGTCGGGATTTTAAGTTGCCGGCCATTCAATTCTATCGACAGTACTGTTCAGGCGCATCCTGGGAGGCGGTGGAGGAGACTTTTTCCGAATTGTGTCGACGTCGGTATCCATCCATGGTGAATTTGTGGCCAGGAGTACGCGAGGGTTTGGCTTGCCTGACTTGTAAACACAAATTGTTTTTAATGTCAACCCTGGACCAGGGGATGCTGGAAGCAGCGCTGGATCTATTGGAAGTGCGGAAATATTTCCAAGTGATACGCGGTTCTATTGAAGACAAGTCCAAGGCCTTGCCGCTTTTTCTTCGCGAGTTTCACTTAAGCCAAGACGAAACGGTTGCCATCGGAGATACAATCCATGATGTTCAAGCTGCCAAGTCGGCGAGTATTCAACCTCTAGCCGTTAGTTATGGATATACTACGGCCGAAAAATTGGAGGTGGCAGAACCCGATTTGATTTTCAAATCTTTTTACGAAGTACTGCGCTATATGGATAAAATGTCCTTTGCCGAAAGCCGGTATTTCCCCTTAGCAACCGTCGGAGGATTGATTTTCGAGGACGGTGGAAAAATTCTACTCGTCCAAACCAGAAAATGGTCCAACCTATTTGGAGTGCCTGGCGGTAAAATCGATTATGGGGAGTCGATGCAAGATGCCTTTATCCGGGAAGTGAAGGAAGAAACCGGTCTTTTAATTACGGACGTGCAATTCATTTTAAATCAAGACTGCATTGAGCATACTGAATTTTATCGACCGCGACATTACATCTTAATGAATTACACTGCCAGGACCAAGGGTTTGGTTCCAGCGGTTAAATTAAATCATGAAAGCGACACCTCGGTTTGGGTTTCGCCTCGCGAAGCTTTGGGGATGGAGCTGAATGGACCGACCCGGATTTTAGTTGAGAAAATTTTGGAAACGGAGGCACCCTGATGGGTATTTTGGACATTCGAGATCTCCGCATTCGTTGCATTGTCGGGGTGCATAAACATGAACGCAAGGTAGAGCAAGACTTGCTTGTGGACATCGGTTTGGAATTCGATTATAGCGAAGCGGCCCATACCGACCAAATTGGACTGACTATTGATTATACGCATTTGGCTTCGATTCTGGAGCTTTGGATGCAACGGGAAAAATTTCAGTTGATAGAAACGCTGGCGGCACGTGCCTGCATCTTAATCACCGATGAGTGGCCGCAAATCAGCAAGTGCCGGGTGACGATCAAAAAACCGTCCGCATTGCCCAAGGCCCGTTACGCCTCGGTTACCTCCGAATGGACCGTGGGTCAATGAAGCGAAAATTGGCAGGAGAAATGAAGGTAGCGTTGGTTACCGGTTCCGCCAAAAGGCTGGGAAGTCACTTGGCGCAAAGGATGGCCCAGAACGGCTATTTTACGTGGGTTCATTATTTAACCTCGAAACATGATGCGGAGTCTTTGCTTGCTAAGATTGAATCGCAAGGAGGTCAAGGGCATTTGATCAAAGGGGATATTGCATCCTTATCCGATATACGATCAATGGCGAATAAGATAAAAGCTATTTCGGGTCGATTAGATTTGCTCGTCAACAATGTTGGAATCTATCGCACAGGAAGTTTGTTGGATTATCCGATCGAGGATTTCGAAGCGACATTAAAAAGCAATCTTAGTGGAGCTTTTTACCTTATCCAGCGTTGTCTCCCTCTCTTTCCATCCAGCGGGGGATCCATTGTCAATATAGGCTATGCCGGTTTGGAAAGTCTTACCGCATCCATCCACAACACGGCTTATCTGATTTCTAAAAGTGGCCTCTATGTCTTGACCAAGTCTCTCGCCCAAGCCTTGGGTCCACGTGGGATTCGCGTCAATATGGTTTCTCCGGGCATTCTTGAGAATAGTGTGGAACTCCCACGAAGCCCTAAGGATCATGTTCCCCTGGGGCGACTTGGGACGTGTAGTGATATCTGTGATGCTGTTGAATATTTGGTCGGCAGCAAGGCGAGTTATGTGACCGGGGTCAATCTTGACATCGCTGGCGGATATATGTTGAAGCTCAGCGGTTTGGAACCGGAAAGTTAAAATAGAGCAACTGATGGCAAAGTATAAGCGGAGTGGGAAAGAACCCCTGTGGGGGTACATCGAGGGTTATTACTGGCGGCTGATGTCTTGGGAAGAACGGACACGGGTGTCGGAACATATTGGAAGAATTGGGGGGAATTCTTACTTGTATGCCCCCAAAGAAGATCCGCTACATCGACGAGAATGGCGAACATCCTATGGGAAAAAATGGCTTGACCAGTGGAAGAGTTTTTCAAAAGCCTCATCCAAGGCCGGGGTCGATGCCATTCCAGGATTAGCCCCGGGCCTATCCTTTGATTATTTGGATCCGAAGGATTACAAGGCGCTGTTAAAGAAGTTCGAAGTGTTTCGCGATGCCGGGAGTACGGTCTTGGCTTTATTGATGGATGATATTTCTCCTCTGTTACCTGAAAAAAGCGAAGGGCATTTTCGAAGCCTGGGAGA
>JAYVCH010000293.1:0-15595 GCA_043750055.1 Fibrobacteria bacterium | reverse complement strand
AAAGACAAAAAAAAACTAAAATCATAAAAAATAAAGATCAAATCGACGCAGGGCGATATTTGGCCCTAAACAGGATGTTACCGGAAAGGCACAATGGATCTCGACATAGACCTACCTCTTGCTCTTGGATTGTTAGGGAGTATTTTTGCACTTGTTTTTGCTTTCTATAAATCCAAATGGATCATGAAACAAGAGATTGGAAATGCCAAGCTCCAAAAAATCGGTGGCTATGTGGCCAAGGGGGCAATGGCCTTTTTGTTTCGTGAATATAAGGTTCTCGTTCCCTTTGTCATCGTTGCCGCAACCCTACTTTTGCTTGGAAATAAAGGGGTACTCCGATGGGAGGCCGTTACTTTCGCGGTAGGGGCTTTTTGTTCCGCCGCATCCGGATTTTTCGGAATGAAAATCGCCACGCAAGCCAATATGCGGACCACGACCGCTGCGGCGCATTCCCTCAATGAAGCATTAAAGGTTTCCTTTACGGCCGGCTCGGTGATGGGAATGAGTGTCGTGGGCTTGGCCTTGGGTGGAATCACCTGCATCATGATCGCCACCATTCATTTTTTCGGAAGAGACCCTGCCGACTTCCAACATCAAATCCTGCCCATCCTTTCCGGATTTGCTTTGGGAGCATCGTGTATCGCTCTTTTTGCACGTGTGGGTGGAGGAATTTATACCAAGGCCGCGGACGTAGGCGCGGACCTCGTTGGTAAAGTCGAAGCCGGTATTCCCGAAGACGATCCCAGAAACCCGGCCACCATCGCTGACAATGTTGGTGACAATGTTGGCGATGTCGCGGGCATGGGCGCGGATCTTTATGAGTCCTTTGTCGCATCCGTACTGGGTTGTATGATTCTCGGATTGGCCGCACAAGCAGACGATGTTTTAAAAATCCGTCTAGCACTGTTGCCTTTAGTCTTGGCAGCTGGCGGCGCAATCGCTTCAGCCATCGGCATTCAATTTGTTCGTGTCAAAGAGGGCGGCTCTCCGCAAGGAGCCTTGAATCTGGGATCACACGTCGCCTCCTTTATGGCCATCATGCTCAGTTATCCGATTTTTTATTACTGCCTCAGTGGACGGACATTCAATAATGGCTGCAATGCAAACCATCTTTTCTGGTGCACTGTGGTGGGTGTAGGGGCCGGCACTGTGATTGGCATGCTCACGGAATATTTTACCGGAACGAACAAGGCACCAGTCAATGCTATCGTTAAAGCATGTGAAACCGGTGCAGCCACGACTCTGATCACGGGGATGGGCATGGGAATGATTTCCACCGCCCTTCCAGTTGTCACCATGGGCGCGGCTATTTTGCTGAGTTACAACTTATGCGGTCTTTTTGGCGTGGCCATTGCCACGGTGGGATTGCAATTAACTCTGGGTATTCAATTAGCTGTCGATGCGTTTGGTCCGGTAGCGGACAATGCCGGTGGCCTGGCGGAGATGTCGGAAATGGGTCCGAAAGTTCGAGCCACAACCGATAAGCTCGATGCTGTCGGAAATACGACCGCCGCCATTGGTAAAGGTTTTGCAATTGGTTCCGCGGCTCTAACCTCCGTCATCCTGTTCTCAGCCTTTAAAACGGAAGTGGGCATTGACGTCATTGAAATTACGGACCCGAAGGTGCTGGTGGGCCTGCTGTTGGGTGGAATGATTCCTTACTTATTTTCATCCATGTGTATGCTCGCCGTGGGTCGCGCTGCTTTTGCGATGGTGGAAGAAGTAAGACGGCAGTTCCGAACTATTCCTGGACTTCTCGAAGACAAAGCAGAGCCGGATTACTCTCGCTGTGTCGATATAAGCACTACCGCTGCCCTGAAAGAAATGATTTTGCCGGGAATGTTAGCGATTCTATCTCCCGTGGCAGTTGGTTTTTTAGGTGGGGTCGAAATGTTGATGGGCTTCCTCACCGGTGTCACGGCCTCGGGAGTGGCATTAGCTATATTCATGTCAAACACCGGCGGTGCCTGGGACAATGCTAAGAAGACCATCGAAAGCGGAGTCGGCGGGGGTAAGGGCTCGGATGCTCATAAAGCCGCGGTAGTGGGAGATACGGTTGGCGATCCCTTCAAGGACACGGCCGGACCTTCTTTGAACATTCTGATCAAGTTGATGGGTGTGATGTCGGTAGTCATCGCCCCTATGTTAAAACTTTTCTGGGGCCTCTGATCATGCACTATGAAAACCGACTCTATCAAATTCTCTATCCAAACCAAGCTCTGGTCGCATCCCAATTGGGCCCGGAAGCGTTCGCTCGCCATTACCTGATCGGTTCCATCCGACATTATTCAGGTAAACTTGTTTTTGCGGATATCGACATCAATTTTCGTCACCCTTATTTCGACATCGATGCAAGTTTGGAACGGCTGATTCCCCATGAAGATGGCACGCCCAAGCATACCAAGTTTATTTGCTCCTACCGCGTGATGGAACATATGGATTTTGATTGTATCAAGAGTCTTTACTTGTCCACTTCCGAAGCGCATGTGCTTGAACTCAAACCGCAAGAGTATGACAAGGTTCATCAGCAAGGATTTCTACGCACCTTCGCGGAAATTGCACCACTGTCCATGCTTGTGATGAGTCCTTATGACATGGTGGAGTTTGGCAAGTTCATCACACAGCCCGGTAATTCCAAGGGCTGTCCCAAAATGTTTTATTCCCAAATTGATCTCAACGTGGACGAATTTATCGCCCACTTTGAAAAGAACCCGTTCATGCAAGCGCCGTTCCCATTCTTGCATCCCTCCAAATTGCGCGATGCAATTTTGCAGATGAAGATTAAGCCTGAGAAAAAAACCAAAGGCCTGGCTTTATTCTGTCCTTTGGATCAGATCTCCTTCAAAATGATCCGACATGGTTTCATGTTCACAAGCCAAGACAAGTATCGGTTTTTCCCCATGCCTACCATGCACGATATTGAAGTGAATGATTTTAGGTTTTGGCAGGATATGTAACGTTGGGCTCGCCTCGGCGTGAGCCTGGGGCCGCAGGGTCAATGGAATTGGGGTAGGGGTTATTTTGGTTCCTTCGCACTTTTGGCGAAAAGACGAAGCGAGTGCGGCCTTGGTTAACGAGATCCGATCGATTGGAGTGCTGTTCGATAGGCTTCGGGATCGTTCGCATTCACTAGGGCATTCAAATTGGGTGGAGTAAGCAAATGGGCCGGGGAATTGAGCAAAACCTTGCGCGGACAAGTGATGCCGCGACTCAAAAATTCGAGCATTTGTGCGTAACATTGGGGTTCATAAATGGCGCAAAGGGGTTCGGGTAAACCATTTTGTGAGCCCTTAAAAGCGGTGGCTAACCGGTGCGGTTCACGCGCCGCGACCAGGGCCGCGAGGGTGGTTGCATCCAAGAGGGGTAAATCGCAAGCCACCACTAAAAATGCGGTTTGCGGATAGGCGCGCAATGCGGAGAGAATACCACTCATGGGACCCATATCCAAAAACGTGTCGTGGATTTGGGGTTGGTCTAAAAAACCTTGTTGATCAAATTGATCTTTTCGACAGGAAAGGAAGGCGCGTTCGCAATGGGGTTTTAATAAATCGAGGCAATGTTCGGTTTGTGGTTTGCCATGATAGCTAAGCGCGGCCTTGTCCGATTTCATTCGGGAGCTACGACCTCCAACTAAGACCAAGCCAAACAGGGGAGCGGACATCAATCTGCCGGATCCATGGGAAGGGTTTGGGAAAAATGAAAGTCTGATTTTCCTCCGGTCTTTTCAAAAAGGCGGACGTCAGTGATGACGATATGGTGGGAAATGGCTTTACACATATCATATAAGGTCAGGGCCGCTACCGTTGCTCCAGTTAGCGCTTCCATTTCAACGCCGGTTTTATGGTGACAAACCACACGGCATAGAATCACCGCATTTCGATTTTCATCCAATTGAATTTGAATTTTGCAATCGTCCAGAGGAAGGGGATGACAGAGGGGAATGAGTTCGGCGGTTTTTTTGCAAGCCATGATTCCGGCAATGATGGCAGTTTGGAAAACGGGGCCTTTTTTGGCGTGGATGTCTCCCTCTCGAAAGAGCGAGGACACTTCAATAGGTAGTTTAACTAGGGCTTGGGCTACAGCTTCGCGACGTGTAGCGGTTTTTGCGCCCACATCTACCATTGACGGTTGATTATTTTTATCCAAATGAGTGAACATCGAATTGGCCTTTAGCATGAGGAAGCATAACCTGTCCTTAAAGTAAAAAATTCAACTACCGCTGTTTTGCCTTTACATTTTGCTTGTCGAACTCATTCGCCACCCTCTAAACTGGATTTTGTGAGCAGGTGAGGGGCCTGCGCTGGAGCGGGTATAATCATGCGGTACCTCTTCAATAAAACTAAAACCCTTTCGGGAGGCTCGGTATTTTACCGGGCTCTTCCCATTTGTACGCTTCCCAGGATTATCACTTGGTTTTTTACTGAAAATGACCGTGATGGCTTCCGTGCCTTGACATTGTTGGGTATTTTTGGAAAACTCATTTTAAGGGAGAGGCCGGTTGTAGCGGGATATTCCCTGGGATTTCGATCCGAGGGTTGAATTAGGCGAATCCTCCGGGAACAATCTAATATGCAACGATATGCCACCTACCTCGACGCCTTGGCGGAACAGGCGCAAGCTATGACGGATTTGGTATCCGATTGGGTGCGTATTTCCTCTGGCAGTCATGATGTGAACGGTCTTGGAAAAATGGCCGAACCGGTGAAGGCTGCTTTTGCACGCTTGGGATGTTCTGTTGAAGAGTTGCCTCTTCCTCCTCAATCCACCGTCGATTCACTAGGGTTAACTCAGAGGATACCTCTGGGAAATGCCTTGCGCTTCAAGAAAAGACCGGAAGCGAAGCTGCAAGTTTTTTTAGGAATTCATATGGACGTTGTCTATGGCTCGCCAAGTCGGGGGGATGAGCAGGGTCACATTTCAAGTCCTTCGGTGCGTATCGAAAATGGAATCATGTATGCTTGCGGCGCAGCCGATGCCAAAGGGGGATTGGTCATTTTGCTCAAGGCTTTGGAGACATTGGAAGCGAGTCCTTTCGCGACGGGTTTGGGCTGGGAAGTGTTGCTTAATCCGGATGAGGAATTGAGTTCTCCTGGATCGGCCGCGCTTCTTGCCGAAGCTGCGAGTCGTAATCATTTGGGGTTGTTATTCGAGCCGAGTCTGCCTGATGGAAGTCTCGTGGGTATGCGCAAGGGATCGGGAAATTTTTCGGCGGTGATTCGTGGTCGGGCGGCGCATGCGGGTCGGGATCCGCATTTGGGCCGCAATGCGATTCATGCTTTGGCCCACCTGGTAGTGGAATGGGTTGCCTTTGGTAAAGCCCATCCTTCTATCTCAGTCAACTTTGGAAAAATTGAAGGCGGCGGACCACTCAATCGCGTGCCTGATCTCGCGATTGGACGATTCAACCTTAGAGTTGAGTCGACAGCGGATCAAACTGCGGCGGAACAATTTATTCAAAGTCTGCTGAAGAATTTCGGACAGAGTCATGGGGTAACCTTAGAGCTACTAGGTGGATTCACTTCTCCGCCCAAGCCTATCAATACCGAATATCAACAGCTGCTCGATTGCGTGCGCAATTGTGGATTAAAGTTGGGATTGGATTTAAAGTGGCAATCAAGTGGGGGTGTGTCAGATGGCAATAAATTGGCGGCGGCGGGATTGCCAAATGTGGATACCTTGGGTGCGGTCGGAGGTAACATCCACAGTCCCGATGAATATTTGATTTTGGATAGTTTGGTGGAACGGTCTCGACTCACGGCTTTGCTTTTGATGCAACTGGGATCGGGTGAAATACTTTGGCCCACCACAAAGTTAGGGAAGGGAGTTTGAAACATGGGTGAACTGGCGGCGAAAGAGTTGGCCAAGGATGCGCGGGTGGCGGAGGCCAAACGATTGTTGCGCGAGGCCCTAGCAGATCATCAGAGGGCTTTGACAGGTGTGCGAGCGGCAGATCCTGATTTACGAAAAGGGTACGAAGACACCTTGGCTCACTTCGCCGCACTGCGAGGCGCGGCCTTGTATTATCCCTATCTTGGAAGCGGCTTGGGTCGTGGAGCATTGGTCGAACTGGCTGATGGTAGCGTAAAATATGATTTTATTACTGGCATTGGAGTTCATTATTTGGGCCATAATCATCCTGCCTTATTGGACGCAGGAGTGGATGCGGTTTTGGAAAATACCGTGATGCAAGGGAACTTGCAGCAGAACACGGCAAGTGAGGCGTTGCTGGGACAGGTTTTGGATGCCGCGAACCGTAAGGGCGCGAAAATGGCGCATGGGTTTTTGACCAGTAGTGGCGCCATGGCGAATGAGAATGCTTTTAAAATTTTATTTCAAAAACGATTTCCAGCCAACCGCGTTTTAGCCTTCGAACATTGCTTCGCCGGACGTACTCTGGCAATGTCACAAGTAACCGATAAACCCGCCTATCGACAAGGGCTTCCCGAAACGTTGGCCGTAGACTATGTGCCTTTTTTCGATCCCGAGCATCCAAAAGAAAGTGCGGCCTTGGCGGTGGAGGCATTGCAGGCGCACTTAGCGCGCCATCCGCAGGCGCATGCCTTCATGATCTTTGAATTGATCCAAGGTGAAGGCGCGGGGTATCTTCCCGGTGACGCTGATTTTTTCCGGGCTTTGATGACGGTGTTGAAAGCCGCAGGCGTGTCCATTCTCATAGATGAAATCCAAACATTTGGACGTACCTCCGAATTTTTTGCCTTTCAACATTTCGGATTGGATGAATTTGTGGATGCGGTGACGCTGGGAAAATTGAGTCAAGTCTGCGCGACCTTGATTCGATCCGAGTTTAAACCCAAACCAGGATTGGTGAGTCAGACCTTTACAGCGACGTCGGTGGCGATACAATCATCGCGGGTTATTCTGAAGTTTATTTTAGATCAAGGGTTACTCGGCCCCGATGGAAAGGTGATGCGACTCTCCCGTCACTTCACGAATAAACTTAAAGATTTAGCGGCGCGGCGACCGGACTTGGCGAATGGACCTTATGGCCTTGGAGGCATGATTGCCTTCACGCCCCTTCGAGGTAATCCCGCTTCCGTCACTTTGTTTTTGCGCAAGCTTTTCGATGCCGGTGTGATTGGATTTATTGCGGGCGATAAAGTTTCGCGCGCCCGCTTTCTGCTCCCGGTAGGTTCGGTTGAGGAAAGCGATATCGATGCGGCTTTTCCTATCCTCGAACGTATCTTAATAGAAACCTCTCTGGAGCTTGCCAAGGAAGTGAAGGTTTAACTCCATGGTTGTCGTTCGCCCGGTTCAACTCGATGATTTGGAAGCGTTGATGCATTTGTCGTCGCAGACCAGTTTTGGCCTGACGACCTTGCCTCATGACCGTGAATTATTGCGCGGCCGGATCAAAGAATCGATGCGCGGGTTTTCTCGCATGGCTGATAAACCCGGCGGAGAAACTTATTTATTCGTTCTCGAAGATGTGGAAAAGGGCGAGGTCGGGGGAACATCCGGTATTGTTTCCAAGGTCGGCGGGTTCGAACCCTTTTGGGCCTATCGTATTGAGACCACTTTGCATGAGTCCAAGTCGCTGAAAGTACGCAAGGAAATTCAAGCCCTCCATTTGGTCAAGGAACACAATGGGCCTTCGGAAATAGGCAGTCTTTTTTTGGCGCCGAATCATCGTAAAGGGATGAATGGCCGTTTGCTTTCACTCAGTCGATTTATGTTCATCGCCGATCATCGACAATTTTTTGATCCCGTCGTGCTCGCAGAAATGCGAGGTGTGATTGATGAAAAAGGTGGGTCGGTATTTTGGGACGCCTTGGGTCGGCATTTTTTTGAAATCGATTTTCCTAAGGCTGATGCTCTGGTGATGAAAGACAAAAAATTCATCGCCGACCTCATGCCCAAACATCCAATTTACATCCCACTCTTACCCAGGGTGGCTCAAGACGTCATTGCGCGCGTGCATTCGGAGACGGTCCCGGCCATCAAATTATTGGAAGGAGAAGGATTCGCCTTTTCAGGGATGGTGGATATATTTGAGGGCGGACCCATCATGAGTTGCGACACCGATGATATCCGTACCGTCAAGCAAAGCCATACTTCCGAGGTATTTCGAATCGTAAGTAAGCCCATCGATTCAGACCCGTTTTTAATTTCCAACACTTATGCCCACGGATTTCGAGCCACCGCCGCAAGCATAAACATTATTGCCGGTAAAGGGATTGAAATGGATCAAGCCACGGCGGAAGTGTTGTCTTTGAAAAAAGGCGATGCGGTGAGGATGGCGCCGATGCGAACTCAAAGCAGTCCCAAGGCAAAGGTGACAAAAGGAAAATGAAAGGGCGCGGGCATTTCATCCATGGCGTTTGGAGTTCGGATCTCGCTGATTCCAAGGCTACGGATGTGGCTACCGGTGCTGGGGAGGCGGCCTCAGAGGCAGGATTTCAATCCCTTGATCCCGCAACTGGAAAACCTGTATGGGAAGGTTTCGAAGCCTCTTCTAAGCAGGTGGACGACGCGGTGAAATCAGCTCGCTCCGCGTTTCCAGGTTGGGCCGCCCTAACCCTTGAGAAACGCGCAAGTTACCTCAATGGATTCGCAGAAAATATCAAGGCCAATCGCTTGTCGTTAGCCGATATGATTTCACTCGAAACGGGCAAGCCCAATTGGGAAGCTCTACAAGAAGTGGACACCATGGTAGGTAAAGTTTCCAATTCATTGGAAGCATATCGTGACCGTTGTGGGGATATTTCTGCCACCCAAGGATCGTTTACAGCGGTGAAACGCTTCCGTGCGCATGGCGTGGTGGCGGTGTTGGGCCCCTTTAATCTGCCCGGACATTTACCGCATAGTCATATTGTTCCAGCCCTATTGGCTGGTAATACGGTTATTTACAAACCCAGTGAAATGACGCCCGGTGTGGGCGAAGCGACGACTTTGTTTTGGAAAAATGCAGGGCTTCCAAATGGAGTCCTAAATCTAGTCCAGGGAGGACGTAACACTGGCGTTTCCCTGTCCACTCATCAGAACATTGACGGACTTTTCTTTACCGGTAGTCATGTGGGTGGTGTAGCCTTGTCCAAAGTCTTCGCGGCCACACCGGGAAAAATTCTTACCTTGGAGCTCGGAGGCAATAATCCCCTTGTCATCTGGGACAGTCCTGATGCGGCCGCAGCGGCCTTGATCACCGCCCAGTCCGCTTTCCTCACTTCCGGTCAGCGTTGCGTCTGCGCGCGACGACTCATTCTACCCGAAGGACCTGAAGGCGATAGGCATTTGGAAGCGTTGCTGCAACTTTTGCCACGGTTGCGGGTGGGCTTTCACACCGATAGGCCCGAGCCGTTTATGGGACCTGTGATCTCGGTCGCGGCAGCCGATCGCCTAGAAGCCGCTCAAGGTGCACTCGTTAAAATGGGGGGAAGAATTCTCGTCCCCATGCAAAGAAAAGCCCCGACCTTACTCACTCCCGGTATCGTGGATATGACCCACGCGGGGACCAAGCCGGACGAAGAATTTTTTGGACCCCTGTTACAAGTCATTCGCGTTCCCCATTTCGACGCGGCTTTGGAAGAGGCCAATCGAACTCGATTCGGATTGGCGGCGGGGTTATTAAGTTCCCGTCGTGATTTGTGGGAGATTTTTTATAATCGCATCCGAGCCGGCGTTGTTAATTGGAATCGTCAAACCACCGGTGCCAGTGGTAAATTGCCTTTTGGCGGCATAGGGGAAAGCGGCAATCATAGACCAAGTGCTTACTACGCTGCTGATTATTGCGCGTACCCGGTCGCGTCCTTGGAAGCCACGGGAATTGATGCGGTTGATTCGACCTCACTTCCCGTTGGGGTCGATCCGTGAAGGAATCAAATTCAAGAAACCCAACCCTTGAAATAAATTTCGACGGCCTGGTCGGACCCTCTCATAATTATGCCGGCCTTTCCCACGGAAACGTAGCATCCAAAGCCAATCGTAATCAGAGCGCAAATCCGAGAGAGGCCGCTCTACAGGGTTTGGAGAAAATGCGATATGTGGCCTCGCGTGGAATACCACAAGCGGTGCTTCCTCCTCAAGTTCGTCCGGACTTAGCTTGGCTGCAACGCTTGGGCTTTTCGGGTAAAGCAGAGGCAATGCTGGAAAAGGTGGCGAAGGCCGATCCTGTGTTATTAGCGGCAGCGTGGAGCGCTTCGTCAATGTGGTCGGCGAATGCGGCCACGATATCCCCATCTGCTGATAGTGAGGATGGCAAGGTGCATATCACTCCTGCGAATCTGTCCAGTCAAATCCATCGGAGTTTGGAATCGTCTCAAACCGCACTGTTGTTGAAACATATTTTTCCCGGCGATCTATTTGTCCATCATACTCCTTTACCCAAGGGTCGTTTCTTCGGTGATGAGGGCGCGGCGAATCATATCCGTCTCGCTCCTAACATGGATACGGGAGGAATTCAGATCTTCGTTTATGGGCAAGAAGCGACGGTATCGCAATCAGAGGTTGCGCGACGATTTATTGCCAGGCAATCCTTGGAGGCTTCCAAGGCGGTGTCGCGGTTACATGGCTTGAATTTGGACCGAACCTTATTTGTCGCACAAAATCCCATTGCCATCGATGCCGGTGTTTTTCATAACGATGTCATTTCCGTTGGCCACTTGCAGGTTTTATTTTGTCACGAATCGGCGTTTCAAAATCGATTGGGTACACTAAGAGAGCTTCGAAAAAAATACAATACTTTGGGTCATGGGGAAATGAGTGTCATTGAAGTAAAGTCGCCGGAGGTATCTCTCGATGACGCAGTCTCAACCTATCTGTTCAATTCCCAAATCTTATCTCTACCGGAGGGAGGCATGTTACTCCTGGCCGCAGAAGAATGTCGCCGCAATAAGCGCACGGGTCAATACTTGGAAAACCTTCCTGCCCAAAAAAAAGGAATCACGGAAGTTACCTATGTGGACTTAAGGCAGAGTATGCGAAATGGGGGCGGTCCGGCCTGCCTTCGCCTGCGCACGCTTTTGACCGCCAAGGAATGGAACGCCGTGCCGTCAGGGGTTAAATTCACCGATGCCTTGTACTGGAAATCGAAAACCTGGATCGAAAAATATTATCGAGATCGATTGCTCCCTAAAGATTTAGCCGACCCAGACTTTTTTAGGGAAGTGAGAGAGGCGATGCGGGCGCTTGATTCAATCCTTTTGTATGTTTAAAAAAAATCAATTTGGATTTGCACCAATGGTTCTATAATCAACCTCCGCAAGCAACCTCACTAATCAACCTCCCCGACGATCCGTAGATTCAAAAATTTTATCCGCAGACTTTTCATTAAAGCCCTGGAACATTTTTCCATTGGGCATGAGATAACGTCTTGCAAATTCATAATAGCAACCCGGAACCGACTTTTTCCCTGATTTGAAATGAGCCTCGACTGAATCCGCCATAGTTGAAGACTGCTCCAGATAAATGGCCGCACTCCCCTTGATCTCCCCTCCCGAATCATTCAACCGAAACCCTTGTGATTTCAAAAATTGATTTAAAGCAGGGAGGTCCGGAAAGGTTCGTAATGCATTTGCGAAAACGGTAAAATGGTTGGCTCGAAATCCAAAGGCAAAGAGCCATGCAGCGTATTCACTTTCTCTAGCCAAGGCTTCATAAAGAGTAAAGTCCGCATCCCAAGGCCTTCCGCCCACACACCAATCCGATTGTGTCAGGAAAGTGGGAGAAATTTGGTTCAGCATACCAAGTAAAATGGATTGCGCGCCTTGGCTCAATTCCCAATAGCGTAATTCAGAAATGAAAACTTTGGGTTGTTTGGGATCGGGATGTTCGAGATGACTGGCGTTTAATTTTTTTTCAGTAAACGAATATTTTCCAACAAACACATAGCCTAGAGCTAAAAATGGTTTGGCCATGGCGGCGATGTCGATGGTGGGATGCGCCAAGGTTCTGAATGCGATATGATCATTTTGAATCGCCTCGCCACGACCTGCCAGTATCGCGTGAATGACACTGGCTTGGGGATTCAGGGCGGCATAATCGTCCCAGAGTTTTTTAAGTAAGTCTTCCAATAAACCCATTTCGACGCACCCCTTTTTCCGATTACGTTATTTTAACATGATTTATGCGACTTCCACCCACCTCTATTTTTGATAGTTACAGACTCCTATTACAATCCTATTTCCGTTCATTAATATTCGATTTTTCTATTGCATAACTTGTAAAATAAAAGGAAAATGGTCTCTCACGAAGGGGGAATTTATGGGACTACGTTCATTCCGGTTTATATCAGGCTTTATAGGGTTCAGCTTTTTCTTTCTGATGGGAACGGCCTCACCCCGAGCTGAAGAGACCAATTTTAAAGGTGAAATCGGCGCAAAAAAAAATGCATCTGGCTTCTTCGATTTAGTGGTCCAAGTTTGGACCAGCTCCAAATCGGATTCTCGCTTGATCCAGACCATTCAAATTCCAAAGGTCCTAGTTCAAAACGGTAAATTCGAAATCACTTTAGACATGGGACTGAAAGCCGAAATCCCGGTTTACTTCAGGGCTCAATCGCGTGCATTCGAATCAGCAACCGCATTTGAGCCCGTCGATTTGAAAGTCCAATCAAAAGGATGAAATGCTAGCTTTGGATTTATGAAATCCAAGCAGAAGCCCACCGTTTCCGTTTCTGCTGCTAAAATTCGATCCAAAAAATTTCCTGTTAAATTATCCGCTTCACCGTCCGTTCCACCTGGAGCGACTGTGGAACCTTTTCTAATTGGGACGCTTTCAGAGCGCTCCCTTCATGCCCATCTCAAACGACTCTATACTGAACCCGGCGATTTGGTGGAGGAGAAAATCGAAGGGTATTGGGTTGATATCCGCCGTGGCGAATCGGTGATTGAAATCCAGACCGCCAATTTTTCCAATATGAAGAGGAAGCTTCAAGCCTTATTACCAAATCGACCGGTGCACATTGTGCATCCCGTTGCGGCAGAGAAATGGATTACGAAACTTGCCGGGGACGGCGTCACCTTGATCAGTCGCAGAAAATCACCCAAGCGAGGTAATGTTTATGACTTGTTTGATGAACTGGTGAGCTTCCCCCATTTGATTTTGGATCCAAACTTCTCGATTGAAGTCGTACTTGTGAAGGAAGAGGAGATGCGTTGTGAGGATGGCAAAGGGAGTTGGCGTCGTAAGGGCACGAGCATCAAAGACCATCTGCTTCTGGAAGTGACCCACCGTGAAGTGTTTTTGAAAAGCGGTGATTTCCTTCGCTTGCTGCCGGATGCATGGACAGGTCCTTCCAGCAATCGGGAAATTGCCACGGCGTTGCGACAAATTTATTCCCGTATCGCAAGAATGACTTATTGCTTGGTGAGGATGAACTTGATTCGTGCGGTTGGGAAACAAGGGAACTCGATTCTTTACGAACGGATCTAGACGCTCAAGTCGGTTTTCGTGTGAGAGTGATGTAGAGCAGGGAATGAAGACCCCTTCACGGAAGAAGCCGGTGAATACGCGCTAAAATTTCTGTGAATCCAAAAGGAGCCAGTAACCCGGCGAGGACAAAACCCGTTATCGCCCCACCGATATGGGCTTCATGCGCTACATTGCCCACCTCCCGATCAAGAAAATAGGTGGAGAAAAGAATGTAAATCACCGCGAAGAGAGGAGCAGGGAGGGGAATTGGGATCAGCATGAAGTAAACGCTCATCTCCGGTTTCAGGACAATGGCGGCGAATAAAATTCCAGTAATGGATCCGCTGGAACCGAGTACCCGATAGGCAGGATTGTTTTTGCGCAAGATAAAGACAAGTAAGAGAGCGACCATTCCCGCGAGACCATAGATGGTGAGAATATGCGGTCCTAGGAATTGCTCCACCACCGGCCCGAAAAAATAAAGCGTAAGCATATTGAAAATAAGATGCCATAAATCAGCATGGGAAAAATTCGAAAGCACAAGTCCAATCAGGTTGCGGCCCTTGGCCACTTCATTGGGAATGAAGAGATGACGGCGATAATCGGTTCCTTTATTAATGGCCTTAAAGCCCCATAAGGAAACGGCCACATTCAGGGCCATCAGGGCATAGGTGAATGGCGAAGGTAAATTCATCAGTGTAGTCGCATTGAAGGGTTGCATATAGTTAAAAAGTAGTAATCCGATATTCCCGGCGTTACAAAGTGTTACACAGCTAAAACGAAAGCCTTACCTTGAACCCGTATATTCTCTCCAAGCCCGGCAGATAGCCGGATTAAACCAAGGAGAGTTCATGTTAGTACGTCGTTTCACCCGAATCGCCTTCCCTCTATTGGCCATCACCGCCGGTGCCCTGTTTTTGGCTGGCTGCCGTGGAGGCCACGGTTGTGGCTGGAGATCTACCCCAGAACAAAAGGCCGAACATATTACCAAGCGCATTGCTAAGGAATTGGATTTGACCGGAGACCAGAAGCTCAAGTTGGACAAAATCAAATCCGATATTTTGGATCGCAAAGCTGAATTTACCAGTATCCATGCGGGCTTCCAGGATATGTTCCTGGGCCAATTGCGATCGTCTTCCGTGGACGAGGCCAAATTGAATCAGGGCTTCGAAGAGCGAGAGGCCAAGGTCAAAGAATTGCGGACCTTCCTCGTTTCTGAGTTCGCCCAATTTCACTCCATGCTCGATTCCAATCAACGGAATAAATTGGCAACGAGACTTCAAGATCATTGCCGTTAAGTCGGGGATGCTGTACCTTTCTGAGCAGACCGGGAGTCGCGTTGAACGCGGACCCCGGCTCAAGGTGTCCACTATGAAAACCGTTCTTATTCTAGATGATGATAAAAAGCTTGGTCGGCTCTTGACCGAATACTTGGCCAAGTTCGGATTGAAGGCAGTAACGGCTTTTCATCCGGATGAGGCCATTCGGTTTCTTCGCCGCGAAGTTCCAGACATGGTGATTTTGGCTGTGATGCTGCCTGATCGAGATGGATTTGAAATGTGCAAAGAAATCCGTCGCGACTATGCTGTACCCATTATCATGTTGACCGCCCGGGGCGAAGTGGCGGATAGAGTATTGGGACTTGAATTGGGTGCAGATGATTATCTGCCCAAACCCTTTGAGCCTCGAGAGTTGGTCGCGCGTATTCAAACTGTCCTTCGACGCGGAGTGGGCGGGGCGCCACCGGATAAGTTGCGACATGGGCTTTTGGAACTTGATTTTCGGCGACGAGAAGCCACCTTGTCGAGCAAAGCATTGGACCTGACCGCGATGGAATTTGATGCCTAAGCTTCTCCTGATTTTATTAGTCACGGGACTTTTCGTGGATTTCACGGTAGGGTGTTTTTATCGCGTCTTATTTTCCAATCAAGCGCATGCGGCCCTGCATCATAATCTGACCCACTATGGTCATTTGTTAGCCAAAGAAATCGGCACGCCTCCCGATACCGCAAAAGCGCGCGCCATCTCCGATGCTTATTCCCTCCATATTCAAACCCTAGGGCCATCGGGTCATTGGAGTTCTTTACCTAAATCCGAAGGCCAAGACACAGAGGCGAAAGGATTCCAGGGGCCGGGCTCTAAGGTGAAATTGGAAGGAACCGATGCCGGAGAATTAGGCTGGAGACATGGGCGGTTTCTTGTTCGGGTCAAGGAGGGAGATGAAGAATTT
>JAYVCH010000292.1:0-10679 GCA_043750055.1 Fibrobacteria bacterium | reverse complement strand
GGCACGATGATTCGGTGGCTTGACTTTAACGACACTTGGCTGGCGAAGGAATGGGGTCATCCTTCGGATAATCTGGGTGGAATTTTGGCGGTGGCGGATTGGCTCAGTCGTTCAGGAAAAGGAGAACCGATTCGCATGGAATCGGTTTTGAAAAGTTTAATCAAAGCTCATGAAATCCAAGGAGTATTGGCGCTGGAAAACAGTTTTAATCGCCTCGGATTCGATCATGTCTTGCTGGTTAAAATTGCCTCAGCCGCGGTACTCACGGATTTGTTAGGTGGAAGCAAGGCGCAGATCATGGACACGGTTTCCCATGCGCTTGTGGATGCAGGAAATTTGCGTGCCTATCGTCATGCACCCAATGCCGGCTCACGAAAATCATGGGCTGCCGGAGATGCCAGTGCAAGAGCGACTTGGTTGGCATTGATGACGCTACGCGGCGAAATGGGCTATCCGGCGGTTTTAAACGCTCCCCAATGGGGCTTCAAGGATGTGGTGCTAAAAGGAAAACCGCTGCTCCTTTCTCTTCCCTTGGGAAGCTATGTGATGGAAAATATTTTATTCAAAGTTTCCTTTCCAGCCGAATTCCATGCCCAAACGGCGGTAGAGGCGGCCATCACCCTACATGCTCAAATTCGGGATCGATTAAATGAAATCGAACGGATTGAAATCACCACCCATGAATCCGCGCTGCGAATTATTGATAAGCAAGGACCTCTCCACAACCCGGCCGATCGCGATCATTGTCTTCAATACATGGTTGCCATTGGACTAATCCACGGAAACTTGACCGCAGATCATTATTCAAATGAAGCCGCTCAAGATGCTAGAATCGATACCCTGAGGGCTAAAATGGTCACCAAAGAAGATCCTCGTTTTAGCGTCGAGTATTTGGATCCCCAAAAACGTTCGATCCCCAACAGCGTACAAGTCTTTTTTCAGGATCAGTCTCACACTGAAAAAATAACGGTGCAATACCCATTGGGTCACAAACGTCGCCGTGCCGAAGCGATCCCGTATCTGCAGGCGAAGTTAGAGACCAATTTGACCACCCGTTTTAAACCGGAGCGAGTCAGATCCATGCTTGCCCTTTTTCAAAAACCCCAAGTTGTTCATGACATGAGCGTTTCATCGTTTATAGACCTATTTTTACCCTGATCCCTATCTCCAGGTGGCCCTTTGAGAGCGTGCAGGCTTTGAGCCACTGAAGTACATTCTACCTCTCTTATGGAAAATTCATTTGACATCGTCGTGATTGGCGGAGGCCATGCGGGTATTGAGGCCGCGCATGCCGCCGCGCGATTAGGCGCCAAGACGGTGCTGGTCTCCATGGAAACGGCCGCCATCGGTCGCATGTCTTGTAATCCCGCCATTGGCGGTGTCGCGAAAGGCCAATTGGTTCGTGATTTGGATGCTCTGGGCGGGGTGATGGGCATGGTTGCCGATATTGCCGGTATCCAATTTCGGATGTTAAATCTGTCGAAAGGGCCGGCAGTTTGGGGGCCCCGGGCCCAAATGGATATGGAACTTTACGCCGAGTCCATTCAGAGTCACTTGCGTGCTACCCCAAATCTTTCCTTTAGAGAAGGGGAGTTACAAGGCTTCACTCGTGATAAGGAAGGAATTTTTCAATTGGACTTTGGCCTGCAGGGAAAAATGCAATGCCGCGCCCTGATTATCACCTCGGGAACATTTTTGGGCGCCGTCATGTATACAGGATTGCAAGCCACTCCCGGTGGACGCATTGGTGAGGCTGCGGCCAATGGCTTGTCTTTGTCCCTGCATCAAAACGGAATTAAAACCCGTCGGCTTAAAACAGGCACACCCGCCCGACTCGCTGCCGATTCGATTGATTATAACGCCGTTGAAGTTCAACAGGGCGATGCTGATCCCGTTCCCTTTTCGTTTCGAACCACCACCAAATTGAAAAATCATGCGGTTTGTTGGATCACGCACACTAATACCCACACCCATGATATCCTTCGCACAGGATTCGATCGTAGCCCAATGTTTACGGGCACGATAAAGGGAATCGGTCCTCGCTATTGCCCTTCAATCGAGGATAAAATCTGCCGCTTCGCCGACAAGGATACACATCATCTTTTTCTTGAGCCTGAAGGCTTAAATAATGGCCGTATTTATGTAAATGGATTCTCTTCGAGCTTACCTTCCGATATCCAAGATTTAGCGCTTAGAACTATTCCCGGTTTACGTGACTGTCGTGTCCTTCGCTATGGATATGCTGTTGAATATGATTCTGTAGATGCGACCCAACTCGATCCAACATATGAATGTAAAGATATCCGGGGATTATACTTCGCAGGTCAAGTAAACGGAACCTCAGGTTATGAAGAGGCCGCGGCCCAAGGACTGATGGCCGGTATCAATGCCGCTCTTTCTCTAAAGGGTGGAAATCCATTCATCCTAAGTCGCAGCGAATCCTATATCGGTGTATTGACGGATGATTTGGTTTCTATGGATTTGGAGGAACCGTATCGGATGTTCACCTCCAGGGCCGAGTTTCGGTTACACCTTAGACAGGACAATGCCGAAGACCGTCTCTTGGAAAAGGGCCATGTTTTGGGATTGGTTGACGATGCCGTTTTCTCAAAGTATGAAATTTGGCGTAACCGACTTAAGACTGTCCGGGACGAATTGAGTGTAACCAAAGCCTTCGGACCTAAGGTGGATGCTTTTCTCGCGTCCCGTGGGTCCGCCATTCTTAACGAGCCAGTCAGTGGATTAAGTCTGCTTCGTCGCCCGGATATTGAGATGGCGGGATTATTGGCAAGTCTGGATTTAAAAACCGATCTTGGCGAACGGGAAATGTTAGTGCTCGAAGCTTCAGAAAGGTATTCTGGATTCTGGGAACGCCAGTTAAAAGAAATCGACCGAAATAAAAAACTGGAAAACTTACGGATCCCGTCTGATTTTGATTTTCGATCCGCCCACGCTTTATCTACTGAGGCGAGGCAAAAGCTGGCATCCAAGCGGCCTTTAACGGTAGGGTTGGCGCAGAGAATTTCTGGAATAACTCCTGCCGATATTTCCGGGCTCATTTTTCACATCAATCAGAGATTGACGGTCAAGCCACCGTTTTCTCCGACTCCGGATTAGCTCCGTCGGTCTGAGTCTCCCAATTCGAAGCGGAGGCCAATTTAAAAGATCCTTCCTCACCTTTGGACAAACCTTGCACGCGAAGAATTTTGACGGGATTTTTCCGCAATAGTCCAGAAATACGACGTGACTGCAAGTTTTCTTTGACCGAAGTAAAGTAAAATCGTTCCATCAAGCGACTCAATTTCCATTCAGTACTATCTAGATTCACATAATGCTGAAAGCCTTTCATGAATCCCACGTTTAAACGCTTTTGTTCAGTATCCAATTCCCAAGGATGAAAATAAACCATGGCCGGCAACCCTCGTTGATTTTTTTGTTCGATGTAACGATCGGTTACTCGATAGGGATATAAGCGTAAATATCCACCGCCTGATATAGGCAGTAATTTATGGCCCAAACCCAAGGTCGAAAGGGGAATTTCCGTCAGACTGCTTCCGTCCTGAAATTGCATGGTGTGGGGCAAACGGTTAGGATATCGGTTGATTCCATAGCGTTCCCGCTTAATGGGGAAAACGCTGGAATCGTATTCGATTCCGTACTTCGTAAGAATTTCCAAGGCCCATAATGTGGATTCCACGATGGTAAAATTGGAAGCCCGATGTCCAATAATTTTTTGCGGAGTCAGTTTGCTAAGCGAGACCAAGGACTTCTCCAGGTCATCCTCAAACTGTGAGGGTGTCATGTCGGTTAGCAGGTTATGATAATAGCCATGGGTTCCAATTTCATGACCCTCGGCCTCAATCATGCGAACCACATCCGGAAAATGATCCGCGACCCACCCTAAGACAAAAAAAGTGGCTTTGGTATTGTGAGTTCGGAACAGATTTAAAATTTTGCGAACATTGGCAGCCACACGAGTGGGTTGCAAATGCCAAGTTGAAGTGGGAACTTGGGCTTTCAGATTATAAGCATGGAACCAGCATTCCACATCTACGGTCATGAAATTTTTAATCGAATCCTGGGGACGATGGAGTTCGATTACTTTATCGAGGTGAATTTCCTTCAACATTTTCTGCACGCGAGGGCTGGAATTCTTAACAGCGACTCGCCCCCCCGACTGTTTCACTCGCTGAACCAGATTGATCAAGAAGCCCAGATCTTCTAAATCAAAATTTTCATCCGGACTTACTTGCACTTCCAGAGATTTTTTGGAATTGAATTCCATCTCTTTGATGCTACGACTAATCTCATAAGGACTGCTGCCAACCAGAATGACGGATTTCTTGGTTTGATGGGTCTGCACAATCGATTTGATTTCAGGAAAGTCTTTGGGCGCATCCGCTTTACTCAAGGCATAGGCACGGAAGTCCATTAGTTTAGCGCGGCGTAAACCCGATAAATCCCTGGTTTCTCCTTCAAACTCCGGTTTCATAAAAAGGTAAAAAAGGGTGTTGAATATGACCCAAAGCTCCATGCGTATCCAAGCCAAAAAATGACTGGTCGCTGAGCGATAAGAAAAATCGAAATGGATTTTGCGAACGACACTATCCAAGCTATCATCGTAACCAAGGACAATTTGGGCCAAGCCGGTGAGACCGGGTTTGAGCCACAAGGTTCGGTCCAGGTAATGCGGGATGGATTTTGAATATTGAAACGTAAAATACGGCCGTTCAGGTCGAGGCCCCACTAGGCTCATGTCGCCACGAAGAATATTGACAAATTGGGGTAGTTCATCGATATGCAGAGCCCGCATCCATTTACCAACACGAGTGACTCTGGGATCCAATCCTTTTATAGCCAGTTGTGGACCCAGACTTTCGGCATCCACGCGCATGGTCCGATATTTTAGGATAGTGAAAATTTCGCCCCCATAATCTATTTGGCGATTGGAAAGGATGAAGGCGCTGGTTCCACCGGCCGTAGTTTCATTTTTTTTATTTTTGAAAATTTGGAACGGGCTGGAACGACGGTTAATCCCAATTCGTTGTTGAGAATAAAGAACCGGGCCCGGAGATTCCAATTTAATGAAGGTGGCCACTATGGGATAAGTGAAAACAAAAATGAGGGTGCCGATCCACCCAGAGAAAAGGTCGACAAGCCTTTTTGCTACCAATACAACCAAGGATGGTTTCATGGAGCAAACTCGTTGCAAAACCTAAAATTCATATTCCCCCAAAGTTATTTGGGTCAAAGCTGCAGGACTGACATTCGAAGAGGCTATAATTATCGCTTCGAATTCCACTAAAAATAGGCACCAAATGGAGTCTATGTCAATAGTTTGTTTGCAAATTAAAGTATCAGAACCAAGTAATCATGGAGAATTTATAGTTCATTGATACACCAACGGTTAGCAAAAATTATGATCAAACAAAATGGTTTAAAAACGGGGTGTTTTATACTTTCCTCTTTAAATTATTCGCTCCTTAAAAGTATGCTTGCTTGGAAAAGGAAAACGCTTTGAATTCAAGGTCGAAAATGGGCGCCCTTATGACGCTCCTTTGGTTTACCTCAACTTCCCTTTTATTGGGACCTTTAGCACTTTGGTTTGTTCTTTCAGCAAAAAAAAATCGTCGCCACTTAGAAACTTCCTTTTTTAGTCATGGGCTCCTTCTTAGCGCCCTTTTTGTCCTTATGGAAGCCTTTTTATTTTTAGCACCGGTCCATTGGGGCATTTTACTTGGACTTTATCTTATCTCTTCTCTTTTCACCGCTGCGGCGATGAATCGACCTGAGCGTGCCTCCTTTTTTAAAATTGATTTTCTCTCTCAGACTTCACAAAAAAAAGGAACTTTTTTGGGGTACTTTCTTCCACAAAAACAGGCCTGGCAATCAGCTGCCCTGGCCCTTTTCCCACTCATTTATATTCTGGCCCTCCTTCACAATTTTGTTGAGTTACAAAATTTTTCCATTCACCTTCCGAGCGATGTTTATACTGACGGATTGTTGTGGATGCTTTATGGAACCCCACTAATTCTATTCGCAGCAATTTTAATCGAACGGGTCGGAATAACCCCCTCCTTAAGAACCTTGATTTATTTCTACGGTGCCGTCTTGATTGTATTGCTTTGGATCATGATGTGGGAAAAGTTGGACCAAATCCTACTTAATTCGATTTATGGATTGGATCGAGACCCTCTTTTCTTCTCCCTGCCTATCGAGGTGAAGTACCGTCTAGTTGTCAAATCCTTGTTCTATGGATTGGCTTTTTTTCTGGGCGCGGGATATTTAGTCAAAGCAGCTAGAACGGGCGTTTTCATTAAGCGCGCTTTATTCTTGGGCTTACCTTCATTACTGTTGTACGCCAATTTGCTTTTTGTTTTGGGGGATTGGAATTTTTATTTATCAGGACTTCGAACCAGAACCTTTATAGAATCCAATTATCAAGCCTATCGATATTTCGCAAAAGCCCAATGGTCACGCACTCCCGCAGCTTACCGTTTCCCCCAGAGTCTGGAAGACTGGTCTGAATTGGAATATCAAACTGGTAATTTGGAAAAATCACAAGCCCTGCTTAAGGAGCTTGTGAAATTGACTCGATCAAAACCCTATTATTCCCGAATTCGAAAAAGAGCGGAACGATCTTTAGCTATGCTAGCGAAGTACCAAGCGTCCCCTTCCACTGATTCAAATTCAAGGGCAATTGTTAAACCCAATGAGTTTCCCTCTATAAAACCAGCTTCTTACTTAGATCAAGATTGGTATGCACTCTTAAGCGCAGTAGGGTTTTTAAAACCTGATTGGTCGGATTTGGATCTTAAGAAAAAACTCCTCGACCTTTCTAGTTCCATTCAATTACATCTTCCCAAGCTAGATAACATTCCGGAATTGATTCCAGTAATACGTCAGTTGGAAATTCCCGCATCCACCTGTTTTCTGACTCTAGACCGAATAAAAACCGCCCTCTCAGAGGGGCATGTTCCCTTTATGAGCCTTTTTGGACATTGGGTCCCCATCTCCGGATATGATCCGGGACGAGATGGATTTTATTACTACTCACATCAAAAATCGACAGGATGGGATTGGTTTCAAAACGAAGAAACGGACTTGTTCGACCATACAGAAAAAACGGAGGCTCATGGAAGCTATTCACAACTCAAAAAGTTTATCCCTGCGGACGATCTTGCCCAACATATTGTAGATATCGGCGGTGTGGGATTAATTCTAGGAGATAATGCCTCTATACCCAAGCCAGAAAAAGAAGCAGCTTTTATGGTTGAACAAGGAGATGTGTATTATCAGGAGCATGACAATTATGAAGCCGCGGCTGAATTGTACAAGAAAGCCAGTCAACTTTTTCCCGACGACCAGGTCTTTTCTCGCATGGTTTATTTAAAAAGACGCTATAGTGAAATTGCTTCAGATCCAGGTGATTATCAAAATCTTTTCCGTGATTATCCTCCTGATTGGGTCACTAACCTGGGGCCGGATTCCATACGCGAAAAAGAAATTACCGCAAAAGTATTGGAGGGAAAATTAGGGACCTACCTTATGATGAACTGGTATGTCACCCCTCCACCAGATTCGTCCAGTCTATCAAAGAGGGCGATGGACACGGCCATGAGCCTTTTCACTTTCCTCCATGAAAGAGATCCAGAGGAACCCTTGTACACCGATTCCTTAGCGACCTTTTTACAACGTCATGGAAATTTGGTGGGGAGTGAAAAATTGTTTTCGGATCTCATGGGTCTTTATCCTTTCGGAAATGAATCCGCCGCGTTCCGGCTGGCTTGGGTGAAATTTAAACTCGGAAAAATTAAGGAAGTTCCCGCCTTGCTTGATTTGGCAGACTCATTTTCCGGTGAGGCTAAGTATTTGACCTTGCGCGCAGCCGTAGCCATGGCAAAGGGTCATTACAGGTCGGCGTTTACCGCCTTATCTAAAAGTTTAAAGTTGGACAAAACAGTAGGGGAGACCCATGTGCTTATGGAGGATTATTACCTCTATAAAGGCGATAAGGCGGCTGCTCAGGTTCACCATCAATGGCAAAAACGAAGCACTTGAAGGTGTCATGAATTCCAATACTACACCTGCAGCTGGAAGCCAAATTATAAAGCCAATCGATTTGCCCGGTTTTGTGTATTTCCTGATTTTTTTCACCGGACCGCTTCCCCTCCTCCCTTATTTTGGCGCAAAACTTGGCACAAAACCATCGCGCGTATTCAGGTTCATTCTTGTTTTTGCGGCTCTGATTCCATTTCCAACAATTTTGTTCCTTCCCTTTAATTGGTTGTTGATTCCCATCTTACTCGCAATTTGGAATTTGCTGTGGTGCTTGATAGCGATAGTGGCCATTCCAATGCAGAGAGGGATTGTGGCAGTGTTACCGGTATCTCGTCGGTTACGCCGTTCATTGGCTTTGACTATGGCGGGCTTACCCTTGGCAGTTCTTTTAGCAAGCATGGAACAATGGATTTCTGACCTACTTTGGAGCAGTTATTATCCAGTCAATGCCTCCGTGAATGCGATTTCTGAGGATCTGGGCGTTGTTTGGCTTAACTTCGGCCTGCTGTTTTTCTTTTCGGCCTTGCAATCTTCAAAAGAGGGTGAAACTTGGAGTTTGTCCGGTCTATTAAACTTGATACTACTCGTGACCGGCGCACATATTTTTGTCAATCAATTCCATATGCTCTTGGTTACCATTCCTCTGTGGCAAGTACAGGAACTGGTTATTTTCCCCCCTTGGCTCGATCATACACGGGAATTGCTTTTCCTGATACTCTGGTTCGGTTCCGTGCCCCTACTGGTTCATCGCTCCCACATTTTCTGGAGAATGAAAACAGGTTATCTAAAGCCCTATCTAATCGGATTGGTCTCCATTGGATTGGCCATGATTGGGTTAACAGTCATTACGGGATTGCCCATCAACTATGCCATTCTCATTGGGCAGCAATATGAAAAGTCCGGGACCCCGCAGAAGGCCATTCGCTATTATTCCAAAGCCTTATCATGGAGTCGATCGGATAACTTGAAATCGTATTTACAATTTCGGGTGGCTTTGCTCTATAGAAAGAGCGGTCGATTGGAAGATGCCAAAGAGGCATTTATCCGGGTCCTAATAAAATATTATCATGATTCCCGCCTACTGTTAGAAGCACATGAGTTTCGAGACAAATTGGAAAAGCCCCAGGATCGGAGTTTAAAACGAGTAGTGATTCCAGGTATTGAGGCTCGAACTGAATATAAGAGTGCATACTGCGTGCCCAATTCTTTAGGCCTCATATTGAATTATTGGGGCGATCGCCGCGGGGCTAAATCTATTGGCGCTGAAATTACTCAATTGGATAAAGGAAGCCTGATTACCGATGAAGTATTTTATTCAGAAAAACGGGGCTTTAAAAGTTTCGTTTTACCCTTAAAAAAAATGGAGGACATTTTCCATTTGATCGATCATGGCATTCCGGTTCTGGCTTTCATTCCTGGACATGTAATCGCCATTTTCGGATACGATCAAATTTTACAAACCCTGGTGACCTATGACGTGAATACCTATGACATTTGGGATGATCAGCGTTGGACTGTTTTTACCCAAGATTGGAGCCACATGTACAATACTATGGGCATAGTTGTTCCAAGCGCAAAAGTTCCGTTGTTGAAAGAAATTTTGGGTCAGGACATTGAAGTTAAGGATGAAGCGTACTTACAGTTTTTGTTGTCGAGGGCGAATGATGAAGATTTGGACCGTAAGGTTTCTCACATGGGTCGTGCCGCAGGTCATGGATTTTTCTTTGCCGATTGGGAATATGAATCCTTGATTGGAAAGCGACCGCTTCCGGCCGTTCCTGACACCATCATTTTGAATTTTTTACTGGGGCATGATGTGTATGAGAGTCAAATCCTTGAATACTTGCAAAGCCTTTATCAGCGGGGTGATTATGCGCGGGCGATTGGATTCATTGAGAGGTATCGAAAAGAAAACCGGCTTTCTACCGGTATGTCCACACTTTTGGCCGGCTGTTATTATCAGATGGGGGATTCCCATAAAGCTGGAGAAGTTTTGCTCCAATACATCGAATTGGACAGCCAAGAACCATTGACTCTGGGATTTTTATTGGGTCAGGATTATGTTCAAAGTGATGCAGAAATAGCTCGCCGCATCAGTTTGAAACTTCTCAACTCAGAGGATAAAATTTCGGGTTCGGCAGCAACCTTGGCCTTTTGGACCTGGAGAAAAAATACGGTGGTGGACTTTCGAAACATTGATGAATCGCTAACCGTCATGGAAAACTATCTCGTCAAATGGAATCCCTATGATCATGAAGCCATCAAAGAATTGCTTGAGACTTTTAAATTGAAAACCTTTCGCAGCGATGATGAATTTAATCAAAGAAATTGGGAAAAGAAAATTCGCATTTTCCGGAACCACTTAGCCACGTCGGTTTAACGGTGATTCCATTCTCACTTCGAGCTTTTGTATGTGGAACCTTGCTTATTTCCTTAACGGCCTGTAGTGGTTCGGAGCCACCACCTCCACCTGATGATCCTGTAGCTCGTCGTGAGGTTGAAGATTTTTTCCTTCGCTTTCGCGAGCGAATCCAAGCAGGTGAAACTGACTCCCTTCCAAAGTTTCTCTCCAAGGAATCTTTGAACTGGCTAGATGATGTCAGAAGGGCGTCGCGAAG
>JAYVCH010000291.1:0-7801 GCA_043750055.1 Fibrobacteria bacterium | reverse complement strand
CGTCAAAGTCAAAGACCAAATCTTTTGCAAAGACGCCCGCATCGCATTTCCCTTCTCCATATTGACCGAAAAAGGTTTCTTTGTCGAAACATTCATGCTCATTATCAAAATCTCGGTCCGCCGCCACCCGATAGCCGAAATTAAAAAACGACAGAAGGCGCCATTCCATATCCATACCATGCGTCAGTGAGACCTTATAATCAGGTGGCACCACGAGGGGAATATCCAATTCATTACGGGGCTTATTGAGGGGCTCGGTTCGCACAAAACCCATGTCAGCCACGGTGAAATTGAGCTTCTCGGGAAGCGGAGTGAATTCCATGCTTGATAAGAATGTCGGCATGAGTTTCCATTTTTCCGTGGAACTAAGGGGCTTGTAGCTTTTGGGAGAATAAGGGGAAAGGTTATACAGCAACCTTGTTTGATAGTTACGAGACTGGTTTAAGGAAAAGAATTCATTGTGGTTGGATGAAGAATAGCTGTATTGCAGCTCGGGACGCTCCAGAAAGGCCTGGGTTAAAAATACCGCGGAGCGATGTTCCTTCTTATAGGACGCGGAAACTTTCTCTTCGAAAACTGTGCTTTGATAAACCCGTGAATAGCGATTGTCCACGTCATCGGAACTGTCTTTAGCATCCTTGATGGTGAGATGCCCATCCAGGACATCGTTCATGAGGTCTGAAAAATTGGTTCCCCTCAATCCCAAATCCGAGGCGGGTTTGGTAAAGGGCCGCGAGATGGCTCCATGATATTGTAAGGATAATGGAATGCTCACGCCCCAGGGGTCGGGAAACATTTTGTTGGCAAAGACGGTGACATTAGAATTGTAGTCCACGGTGGATTGGGAATTGGCCGGCGTGGACTTAGTTTGGCTCATGGTTGTGAAGCTACCATTTTTATAGGTCAGATTTGCGGACACATCTACAAAGTCAGAAAAGTCCAACTGCAACTGGGTCCGCATGCTGCTCCCGATGGAATGATCCACACCCTGCAGCCGCAAATCATTGACCCAAATATCCCCCTTCTGCGTTTCTCCAGCGCCGGAATCAACATAAATAACCAGCCGCATCCAATCCACGCGGGACAGGGTAGGATTGCCAACTATAGACAAGGTTAAGGATGAATCTTGACGGCCGCTATGCCAGCCTTTGCGGCTAACGGGCCTACCATTGAAAGCCCGGTACAGGGGTTCGTTTTTGAGGCTGGTCAGCGCGGACAGGGGAATATCATAGGAATTTTTTTCCCATAGCGACACATGCTTGGCATTGAGCATTCCCAAGGTATCCATATGGATTTTAATTTCATAGTAATCCTTGGAGTCACGGTTTCCTTGATCTTTTCCCAATCGCAAGCCCAGGCTGACACGATTCTGCCCTGGCCGACTATTCACTGCATTTAGGACATCGTTGGAGTCGGGATGGATATCCATCAGAATACGATCATACAAGGTTAGGTCTTTAGGATCGCTGCCCAACAATCTTGTGGCCGCAACGGTTTCGCCAGGATGCAAATTTTCATAACGAAGTACGAGCGACCTTTCGGGCATTGGCTCGTCGGTACGCGTGTCCCTTTCGATTTTAGTGGTGGGCGAGGGCTGGTAGCTTTTCTCTTCCTGCTTATTCACAACGGTGACTTTTAATCGGTTGCTATCGGCTATGGCTGGCGGTAAGCGGATTGCGGCACTATCTCGTAAATCACCGCTAGCAAAACGATCCGCATCAATTTCAAAATCAAGGTTGCGACCGCCTTCTTCCCAGGTGTTGCCCACCAAATTGATGCGGGCCAATAAGACTTCTGATTTATTGACATGGGAAGGAAGGTTTCCCAGCCACACGCGGACAATTTTCACATTGGACAGAATTTGAGCTTCGCTTTCCCCAACCAAGGCCCCGATACTACTTCCCGTTCCATAGAGAGGAATCTGGTACTTTCGCCAGCCGTTTCGTAATACTTCGCAATGAGTCACTGGACCGCAAATGCTGTCTAGGGGCAATTGATAACGGATAAAGGTATTCTTGGTGTCCAGCACGCCGGAGCGATCAAGATCTTCAGTATCGTACCCGTATCCCCCCGTCCCTTTATTGTTACCCTCCGTGCCGTTTACATGATAGTTCTGCTCGGTTGCATTTGAAGTCGGTTCCACCCAATCATCTCTTCCCGGATCATAATCGTTGGAATCAAGTGGGGTTGAATAACAAGTGGGCTTGCATTCCCAACGGACTCCCGATTCGATGGGTCTTTTCACCAAATCCAACCCAGCATCATTGGTATTGGTTGTGGCCCTACCAATGTCGATTTCCGATTCTAATCTCCCATCAGGCATTCCACTGTTTATACCACCGATGCTAATATCTTCCGAGATTTGGCCCAGGTCCAAATTCAAAGTTCCCTCTCGCCCCGAGACCACCACCTCCAAAGTTCTTTTCTTGCTTTGGTTGAAGAGTCCAGAACTCATCGCTCGCATTACACCGCCCCAGGAGTGGCCTTCCAGATTGTCATTGGGTTGAAGGCTCAGCTTGAGCAGGGTTTGTTCGCGACTATTGGTATAGGTATTGCCCGTGCTGCCATAAATCGTTGAATAAATTTCTTTCGTGCTCGAATGCCAAATAAATTGACCTTGATGACGATAATCGAGGTTTTCATCCGGCTTACCGAAAAGGTCAAATAGCGGTGGCGAGGCTTTGAACCAACTATAAATGGTCATGGGAAAGGGGTATATGTTTTCGCTGCTTTCAAAATTATCGAGATAGGCGCTTTCTTTCGTATTGGGGTTGTATCGACTCTGAGCTACTTCGAATTCGAAGTTGGCCTTTGACGGGGCTTCCGTTTGTACGAATGGGAATAAATTGGCCGTCGCCGTCATCCATTTGGGAGTGCCTTCGAGGCGCGCATTGAAGCCCCAGAGAAATTGATTAAAGGGTTCATGACCAAGTTCCGGCCGCTCTGAAGTGGTAGTTTGACTTTTATATAAAATCGTGGCTCCCAAAAGACTGGCATCGGAGATGCCGTCCAATCTGTACTCGAGGCGGGTGCCGAGCAAAATTTTATCCTGAATTTGGAATGGCGGATTACACTCATAGCTGATATCGATTTTAGCGGCAGGGTCTTTGGCTCTAGGAGAGAGCAAGGTGATTTGCCCTTGTTCATAAAGCACTTCATAATCCACATTCCGAACCAAGACTTCCGAACCATTTCGAACCAGTTTTTCAGTTCCAGGTTCGATATCTACGCATTGTGAACCGCTCACGGAATGAGAATTCTCGCGGACATCAAATGTGGACTTTCGTTGTTTTCCGGTAACGACGAATTTATGAATGGTCGGGCCATTTTGAATCTCGTCCACTGGATCAGAATAAATTTTGGTGTTGATGTTGACCCGCTTCATAGGCGTCAAACAATTCAATGAGTCGTCCGCTGGGTTTATTCCTCCCAAACAAGGAAGCACCAAATATCCCAACTCCAGATTGAAGAGCTTGGGATCATCAATATTCAACTGGCCGGGTTTATCACTTTTTTCCAGCCCCAAACGACGGGTGAAGGTGATGGAATCATTGGCATCGCGTTCCAGACTGTCACTGGTGCGAACTAGACGCATCCGAAAATTTTGTTTGTCGGCAGTCGCTACCTTTCCCGTATTATACACGTTACGCCACATCAGGCTGTCTAATTCAGGCTTGCCAACCACCGAACGGGAATGAATGAGAATCAAACTTTTTTGATCCCGTTTACCGGCAATGGTCGGCACATAATCACCTTGCCACCTTACGGCAATGGACATATTCCGATGCCCTCCTGGTACAGAGAGCATGCGCATATCCTCATCATATTGAAAATCGGTTCCGGCAGTAAGAGCCTTCCAACGTCCACTTTCACAAACATCATCCAACCGAACCCCATGAATGTCATAGACACAGGCCATGCTGGTATCCTTCAGATTGATATCTTCCCCGGTCAATAAAAGCTGGTACACTTCCACTGGTCTGCGGCCCTTTCCACCATTGACATAAGGGCTTGGGTTTCCGATCCAATTCGAGGGATGGCGATAATCTTCTCGATCCGAAAGTTTTAGAAAGAAATGTCGATGCAGATCCATGGCGCGGTCTTCAATAGTGAAATCGCGTTGCTCCAATCCTGTTCCTAAGCTTTGCCTCTCTTGTGAACCGCCTTCCTGTGATGCGATGGTGGTCACTTCCAAACCCCCAAATTTCATTCTCATTTTCAGACCGAAAAGTCCCTTGTGGGCTTCGGTATAACCCGTAAGACTTGTCCCCGTTAAGGCCAAAGAAGTATTACCGGCCTCGATTTCCTGAATGATATCGTCTTCGAGTTCATCCCCTTCGCCTTTGTACGTTATCTTGAGTTGTTCCTTGAGATTGGTTCCAAATCCTTCCTCACTATTGATTTCGATATTGATGAGACGCCCAATCGATCCTTTCACGGAGAATGCGGGTTGTTGATCCATATGCAAGTTTGGAAACCAGTTGTCGCCACCACCCGGTGCCCCATTGCCCGAAAGGCGTGTTCCTTCCACCACTAGTTTGTAGGAGCCATTTATTCTGAGGCGCGGCTTGTCCACGCCAATACGTTTCATCCAGTCAGGCACATTCACTGGCAAGACAATATCGAGCATCCCAGGACCATTAGCCTGCGACGCCTCCTCCTTGCCGATGAATTGATTCAGCCATAGCCTACGCAATGCCAGTTCATGCATATCCAACGAATAAGCGTTTAACTCGCGATAATAAGCTTGCCACAGCGGCGTTGAATCTTGGACTCCCGGTTCCGCTTCGGAGGAAGGCAAGCTCAAGTAACCAACGATCTCCACCTGCCGCGTTTCAAAATTGATATTATGCCGACGCTTGAGGTAGAGACTATTGATTTGCAAAAACCCTCGACCATGCGTGCTCTCCACTCCCTTTTGCGGAAGTAAACCATCCAAAGGTTTAGACGCTTCGGGAACGGAGACATATTCCTGCTGTTCGATATAAATGGCATTACCGGGATCGGCGCTCAGGCCTATACACAAAACCGTCGTAAGGATTAATCGCCACCAAGGAAAGGTCCAGCCCTTTAAGCGCGGTGGATGATCTTCTGAATGCATCGAATATTTATCCAAAAAGATGCACGCCGCCCTTCGTCCTTGGACAGGAAAGGCGACTTGCCGCGGCGGTGGGCACCTGACCTGTGAGCCTGGACATCCAAATTCCTCACGATCCTAACGGGAAATACCGTAGGGCTTCATTATCGGTAAACGTACCGATGACCGGAATATTATACGAAAAAGGGTGTTTCAAACCTTTCTTAGAACCAATATTTTTTCTCACAAGCCCTTGATTTTCAACGGGTAGAGAATGCTTTTGTTAGCTTTCCTGCCCGGGTCGGAAGGGCTTTAGCCGGACCCCTCCACCACCTCCCATCCCGCGGCAAACTCAAATTTGGAATGCAAAGACAACCCGCTGACGACAATGATAGGAAAGACGACCGAAAAAAAAGATGGAAATTCGGACAGAATTTCCTGGTGGACGAACGCGTCATCATCCAAATCGCCGAGGACGTGCACTGCAATTCGTCCGATTGGGTCGTTGAAATTGGTCCCGGGGCCGGAGCCATTACTCGTAGGCTTTTACCTCGTTGTCAAAAACTAACTGCGATTGAAATCGACTCCAA
Source organism: Fibrobacteria bacterium (assembly GCA_043750055.1). Taxonomy (GTDB): domain Bacteria; phylum Fibrobacterota; class Fibrobacteria; order UBA11236; family UBA11236; genus Chersky-265. The sequence goes on along the minus strand of JAYVCH010000291.1, from coordinate 2,134 downwards.
ATGGGTCGAACATTTACGTAAACATCCCGAGTGGGGTAACATGGAGGTTATCCAGGCCGATGCCACGCGCATCGATGTCGAAGACGTTCTTAGTCGCAGTGCTCCCAATCCTTTTTCCAAACCCCATGTGGTAGGAAATCTTCCCTACAATCGGGCCGCACCTATCCTATTTCGATTTTTGCCCTTCATCCATCTATTTCAATCCATGAATATTATGGTTCAGTATGAAGTTGGCAAACGCATTTGCGCCAATCCGCATAGCCGCGATTTCGGATTTCTTTCCGTATTTATCCAGAATCATGCCACCGCGGAAATGCTCCAGAAAATTCCGCAGGATGCCTTTAGGCCGCGCCCCAAAGTTCTTTCGGCCACGGTGCGACTCACTCCCTTGGCCCAACCTAAAATCGACGACCCTATGTTTCTTCGTTTTGTGGAACTGGCTTTTTCCCAAAAGCGAAAAAAAATGAGCAACTCCCTGCTGCCATTTTATCCGAAGGAAAAAGTCACCGCCGCCCTCATCGCTATTGAAGCAGGAGAAAATGCTCGAGCAGAAGACCTCTCCGTTGACCAGTTTGTGGCCGCCTTCAAAACCCTTGGCCCTCCACCCGGGGTGCTCCCTCGCAAGGAAAATCCGCCTGACATTTCCGGTTTAGGAGTAGTAGGCGACTCGGACGAGGAAGGGGGTTTCAACGAGGATTCGGAAGACGAAGATTAGGAAGACGAGTAGAATTTAGGATTCGAGTAGGAGGAATTGCGAGGTGATTGAACTCCCTACCGCGAAAGCCTAAGTGACTGAACTCCCTAACGTGAAAGCCTATGTGTTTGACTCACTGCACTTGCAGATAGGGTTGGGGTGCCTGAATATAGGCCTTAATTACGTTTTTCCTCTCGGTTTGTTCCGCCAGTTCGGCACGCACGGTTTGTAATTTCGACTGCATAAACCGCACCACTTGATTGTCTGCAGCTTGAATTTTTATTCCCATGTCCAGCACTAAGCTTCGTTTCTCTTCCACCAACGCTTTTTCATTGGACGGGATCCATTTTTCAGCCTGGAAGGATTTCAACATCGAAATAACTTCTTGGGAGACACTCCCCGACTTTTCCAGGATTTTCGCCCTGGCTTCCAAAACCCGGTCAGCAACTTCATCATCTCCATGAAGAACACGCTTGTTAATATCCACGGCCATTTGGTATAAGCCGTAAAGCACATCAAGTTCCGTCACAATTTGCTGAGTGATGGGATGCATGAATTTTACGACACCAAGGAAAGGGAAGAGTTGGATTTTTCAGACAAAGTGTTATGGTCTTCACGGCGCACATTTTCAATCGCCACAAGCCAAGCTTCCCGCAAGCTGCTCATCATGACCTGGACATCTTCCAGGCATTGCGACGAACGATTCTTGATGGCTTGGGTCAAATGTCGGGAATAAAATTCATAGAGACGCAACAGATTTTTCGAAATGTCCCCGCCCTTGTCCATATCCAAAGCGCACATCAACTCGGTGATTCCGTTCTGAACACGCTGTACGGCCTTGACCATCTTTTCGATGTTGTTGGCGCGAAGTTCCTCGTCGGCCTTTTTACACCATTTAATACAGTGGTCATAGATCATAATGACCAATTTGCCACGATCGGCGGTGGTAATATTGGCAGTCCTATAACTCTGATGGGCGTATGACATTGATTATCTCCTTATACTCGAAATCTGACCGCCAAATGCAGCGCTTTGCGCTTGAAGTTTGGAAATGGCCTGTTCCATATTCGCGAATTGCGATGTCAATCGGGTTTTCACTGACGCAACGCGTTTCTCCAGTTTGGCAATCTGCACGTCCTGGGCATTAATTCGTTCCTGGAAATTTTTTCCAGTTGTCGATAAGAAGCCATCGACGAAGTTGTTGATCCGGTCGTAGAACATTGCGACTTGACCCGCTACACCCCGTACAAAGGTCATCGTTCCTGTACCACTACCCACAGCAGCCTTAACTGTCAGTCCTTTGGAGTCTCCGGTGGTCGAGGACATGATGTCGCCATCTCCGGTAATTGTTGCGGCCGCGTTCGTTACCCCAGCAGAGCTTTTGTCCGTGTCCATCAGGCCCGTAGCCGGAGTGATGGTATATACGCCGGTAATGGTATC
>JAYVCH010000290.1:0-10640 GCA_043750055.1 Fibrobacteria bacterium | reverse complement strand
ACAACTCAACTTGATGCCAGGCATACCTTACTTTCCAAACGCTATATCTGGAAAGTGTTTGCACTTAACAATGCGGGCATCAGTGTGGTCGGAGATACGTCTTCTTTTCAATACCGAAATGAAGTACAAACCCTTTCCATATCCACCTGGACATTAGGTAGCACCGGTGATACCCTGTCCCTGGGTGATGTTCATATTGAAGTGGTTCCTCAGGACGGAAGCGCCGACGCCTTGCCGTTTTTTTCGCTCAATTCCGGGTTTGCGGAAAAAGTCCTGGCTGCTGGCGGTTATACTCTCGTCTTTTCAAAAAATGGTTACTTGGCCGCGACGCGTACGATCACCTTGGATCCCAACAAACCCATGGCCTTGAAACAAGTTTTGCCAACAGCGTCTTGCAAAATCACCGGCCGCATGGTTGATGGCGATCAACGGGATTTGGATAATGTCGCCGTGGCGGCATTGGGCAACGGTAAATCCGTCAAAGCGTTTTCCGATGCTGCAGGAAATTTTCTTTTGGGTGTGGCCCCGGGAACCCATGCTGTCTCTTTCGCTAAATCTGATTATCAATCCCCTTCCGATACCATTGTGACTATTGCTACAGGAAAATCGTTCGACCTAGGCAAATTGAAAATGATTCGCCCTGTAGGTTCGTTGAATGGAACGGTAACGAATGATAAAGGTGAAGCACTAGTGGGTTGCCAGATTTTGGTGAAGAGTGCTACCGGCCTTGTTTTGCGCACCCTGCTTTCCGATGACAAAGGAAATTTTTCCGCCTTCCTTGCTTCCGGCTCGTATCTGGTTTCAGCAACCCGCACCGGTTTTGCCGGGGATGAAAAAGGCGTGCAGCTAACGGATGCGGCGAATCTCAATTTCCAATTGGCCTCGGGCGCTTCGGTTGTCAAGGGCCGCATTACGTTATTGACTCGACTCACAGAAGCTCTGACCCAATCCACAGCAGCTCCAGGAGCCTTAGTGGAATTGGTTCCCAAAACAAAAGGCGTGGCGATTCAAAAAGTTGCATCGGACTTGCGTGGTGAATTCTCTTTTTCCACGGATACAGGATCCTACACGCTCAAAGTCTCACATCCAGGCCGAGCATTGGCCGATTCCATACCCATAAAAATTCTAGTGTCCCGATCGACCGTGATCGGGGATGTCGCAGTGCGAGGACTCGCCTCGATGACGGGTACCCTCACACTGTCACCCGATACCGTTGTGAATCCGATATCAGCTTCAGTCAGCCTACTCAATGCCACTACGTTGGAGCTTGTCCGCACTTCAGTTCCAGAGTCCAAACCCGTTCCTGGTGGGAGTGGGAATATGGCTTTCAACTTAGAGGGAATTCCCGACGGTAAATACCGCCTTACTTGTGGACTTCCCGGTTTTGGATTGGATGGCGAACCGGAGCTAACCGTTTCCAATGGGATTTGGAAAACCGATCTAATTCTCAAATTAATTAAGGCCACCAAGTCTTTGAGCTTCGCCTTCACAGCCGGGGGAAAGCCCACCCCGGGATCGATTCGTCTCTTAACACCGCAAACGCTGGAGTTGGCCACCGGATTTAAATTGAATCCGGCAGCCTCCGGTACCTACACGTTGACCGCCACTCCAGATAGCGCAACATTGATACCGATATCACACTATTCCTTTCAACTAGCCTCTACAGGAACGGCGGACACCACTATGGGATTGGATTTCCCTTTTGCCCATCAGCCCGGGCCTCTCGTTTTTAAAGACCAAGAAGTGCGGTTAGTTCTGGTTACCACGATTCGCATCGATTCCGCGCTCCTTGTTTATGGATATGGGATACCACAAGATACCCTCCATATTTCCCTATCGCAATTGTTCGGTCCTCCGGGAGCCAAATCCATCGCCTTCAATCCGGGTCCACAAGGCGGACTATTAACCTACTATTTCGTGATCCATTCTGGATCAGTGACCTATTCCAATGAAGAGCCCTCGCGACGTTTTCGCTCGCCCATCGAACCCTCCCATGCGCTCGCAGCCTTGCGCATTTCGGCAGGTGACAGCCTTCGATTGCCCGCCCACTCGCGTTGTGATATTCTTTTACATGCCTATGATGCATCTGGAAATCGATTGGATTCAGTGGTGGATGCCAAGGGAACGGTGGCTTGGTCTTCCAACTCGAATCTACCCGCCAAGATTGGAAAAAAATCGCGCCGGAGCCTGCCCATCCAAACCTACGCCCCTTCGCGAGCTTTGGGTAAGCGGGCAGCTACCCTAGCCTGGGATACCTTACATGTTACCGTAACATTAGATGAAATCGTACAAAGCCTCGCGATCCCAATTCAAGTTGTCTCTGCTGTCATCAATAAGTTAGTGGTATCCGCTACATTGGGCGAAGTGGCGGAAATTCCCACGCCCACCACCTTCGGAATTTTTGTTTCCGCCTTTGACACCACCACTACTCCGGCTATGTCCTTGGTGCCCAATCCCGAACTCAGACTCGATCCACCCGAAGCTGGAAGTATTAAGGAGATGCGCGTTACGGTGAATCCTCGTTTCATTGGACCCTTAAGGATTCTGGCACGACATGTGAATACAAATGGATCCATAGCCTCCTCTGAACTGGGAGCGTACCGCGATTCCCTCTCAAGGGGGCTCAATGTGGGACAGACCTTAAAGTCAGGTGATACGAGCCGTCTTCTTTTTCACAATCCTCTCTTTGAGCTTCAGGTCAAAGATTCCGCCTTCACTTCCAACAATCAAGCACTGCTTCGCATGCGTATGCGTTCGGTCGCCAAATCCTTCTCAAGTGGTTTAACTTTTGCCGTGGTCGGAAACCTCTATGAAATCTCGAACCCCACTGCCGTCAAATTCGTGAAAGCCCCAAAACTTATTTTGGGAATTCCACCATTTGCCCGCTCCCGAAAGAATGAGTTCAAACAATTTGATACTAAAAAACTCGACTGGAAGAACCCTAAAGATTCCGTTTTATCAGAGACAAATTCATTTTCCATACCTGCCTTCGCCGCTGACATTTTGGATTTAGATGAAAATTATTATGGCCTCTTGACCACCTCGCAAGGACTTTCGGCGGGTAGCGTCGAGATTATTCCCAACCCTTTCAGCCCTCTGGTCTTGGCTTCTCGTGACGGAAACTCGCAATATGGAACTCGGATTCATTTTAGTCCGGAAACCGATCGTAGCTCAGAAGTTACTCTTTCCATCAAAATTTATAATATGAACGCCGAACTCGTCCGCCATCTCGTAGAACATAAAACCGTGCCTAAGGCGCCGGTGGATTTTTATTGGGATGGCAAAGTAGATGGTGGACGTTGGGCTCGAAATGGTCGCTACCTCGTTAAATTCCTCCTCAGCGCCACAGGTACCTCGGAGGTGCAGGTCATGGCGAAGCAAGTGGTGGTGTTTCAATGACGGGGGGGAATCGCTGGGTCTTGTCGCCGGATCTGAACTTGGGGTTGGTGGGCTGGGATCCCGACCCTTCCGCAGTCGCGCGCATGTTACTCCCGTTAGGGGACACCGGGCGCGCGCTAAGAGCGTGCGGGTCGGGATCCCAGCCCACCAAGCCCCTCTTTAGGGGCCGGCGAAGAGACCCAGCGATTTTGTTCGGCGTTTACGGAGAAGATTACGGAGAAGGCTACGGAGAAGAATGGGGAGAAGAATGGGGAGAAGAATGGGAGGGGAGTGCGGCTAACGCCGTGCCTGGGGTCCCCGATTGTGTGGGAGAGAACGCGGAGTTAGATGCGGAGAAGCGTTGGGAGGGGGAGCGAGGGGTTTTGGGGGTTGGGCGTTGGGTGGGGTTTGGAGTGGTTTTAGTTTTGGGAGTGTGGGGTGGTTTAAGTGGGGCTTGGGGGGGGACGGCTACGGAGCATGTGACGGAGAGGACGATGAGTAGCCCCTATGTTACCCCACCCGAAAAAGATTCGTTGGCGAAAGCGGATTCTGTGAGGGCAGCGACGGTCAAGCTTGATTCTGTTCGGCAAAACCTTGGAGCGGCAAATGAAAATGGGTTGGAAATAACGATGCGGGGCTTGGCTATTTTGCCTTTGACTGTTCGGGGGGGTGGCGTTGATAGTGTGGAGCTAAGTGCAGTAGCGGCGGCGATCCGGATGGGCGCGAGCCAGAACCAAAAGTATCAGGTTTTGAGCGCGGAAGAAACCATAAGGAAGTTAGCGGGAACCAAGCGGTATCGGTTGGATTGTTTTTCGGAAATGTGTGTGACAGCTTATACAGAAATGATTGGGAGTGGGTTGGTTTTGGGTGGGCGTTATTCTCGGCGGGACGGTTTAGTTGAATTGGTTTTGGTATTGATAGAGTCAACAACGGGAAAAATTCGAACCGTAATGAGGGCGAAGGGACAGATCGAAAGAGATAGCTTGCTGACTTTTGTTCGTCAGGCAACGTCGGATTTGATTTCGGGAAACGAGCGGCCTGGCTTAGAATTCTTAAGTGGGATTTGGGAAAATATTTCTTGGCTAAATCCCATGGATACGGTGGACTATCGGCGAAATGTGGGTTGGGCGGGTTCGGGACTTTTGGTAGCGGCAACCGGGTTGGCTTGGTTTGAAGGTCAACTTTCCAAGAGGGACAATAATTCCATGGCTTCACCGGAGGGCGTGTTATCAGGGGAAGGGGAGTTTTCGGCATTGAGGGGATTTTTTGCGCAAGAGGAACTTGGGGCTAGATATACTGCGATGGGTGGCGCAGGAATCGCAGAAGTCAAAAATGGATTAGCCTTACTCATGAATCCTGCGGGCGTGGGGGCCAATGGAGAAGCCAGTGGCATTGCGGCCAAGCGAACCTTGCCTGGCGGCGCACCATCCCTCTTCATTGCCTTTGTTTCACCGCTCCTTGAAAATTGGACTCAAGGGATGGGTGTGCAATATGAAGGCGATGGACTTGCGAGTGAGACGACCTTGGAAGGCGCATTATCTTACGATGTCGGAGAGTTTGGGGAAATGTGGAATGGAGTTCGAGCAGGCGCAGAGCTCAAAATCTATTTGGCCGATGTAGGTCGCGAGGGCACGGGGGTGGAACATTCGACCGGCCATAGTTTTGGGGCAGGATTGGATATTGGAGTCACGGCGAAAGTAAATGAGAAAATCACGGCTGCTCTTACCGTTCGCGATCTCCTTAGTTTTTTACATCATTCCAATACCTTGACCAATTTAGACTACTCGGAAATTTTGCCCATGGAGTATCGAATTGGCGCCTCCTACCAAGCCTCGCAAACGATTCTCTTATTGATGGATGGCCAGAAAGGCCTGTACGCGGATGAAGCGGATCATCTTCGACTAGGTGCGGAAAAAATATTGTTCCGCTTTCTATCTTTGCGTTGCGGTCTTCACCAGATTTTTGGGCGCGAAGCGGTTCGAAAAATGGCGATGGGATTTGGCATCAATACGGATGGCTTTGGGAATGCAAGCTTTAACAGTCGATTGTCTTTGAGTTACGGATATGAATTTGGTTTGAATGAGGACCAGCCCCTTGGAGGGGGCCAGCAATTCAGTTTGGAAATGGGGTTTTAGGCCAACCCCATTTGTGCTGTATCACCAGCGGAAACCGACTTTATCCAATAAGGCAATTTTTTCTTTGTCTAGCGTCTTCACCTTGCGTTTGTGACGTTGGGCCGAACACCAGGAAATCAATTTTTTATCCTGCAATGCGGCCGCTTCAAGTGAAGGCCACTTGGCAGCATTCTTCTTTTTATAGTCCCGAAGTTGCTCATAAAATTTGGTCCAACCAAGATTCTTGACACTCCAAAGAAAACCAATTTTATTCAACTTGGAAACGCGTTCAGGCAAGAGCTTATCAACCTTGTAAGCGCAGCGTTGCAAGTGACACCAAAGACCCAGTCGATTGCCCTTGGGGTATTCTTCTCGAGCTTTGGGCCAACGTTGAGGATTTTTACTGCGGTATTCTTTTAAGGTCTTGAAATGTGTTTCCCAGTTTTCCGGAAGTTCAAGTGGAAATCCCATTTTGACCAAATCAGCTTTACGCGCGCTGTCTAGCTGTTTACGGGCATGATTCTGACGCTGACGCCAAACCCAAAGTCCCAAGCGGTTGCCCTTGGGATAATCTTCCCGAGCGAATGGCCATCGATTAGGATTTCGGAGACGATACTCTTTTAGAAATTGGATTTGTTCATCCCAATGAGCGCCTCGTTCATCGGGTTTATCCCAAGCAAAGCTCAAGCGCGTCAGTAATTTAACCCGCTCGACAGAAAGTAATTTTCGGCTTTGCAGATCGCGTTGGCGGTGAACCCATTGTCCCAATCGATTGCCTTTAGGAAACTCCTCCAGGGTCGATGGCCATGAATTTTTATTTTTAGCACGGTAACGTGTCAGGAATTCAAATTGTCGATTCCATTGTTCGTCCCATCGCGTTCCCACTATTTGCGATGCTTGATTTCGCTTCGATTCTGATTTACTCCTCACGATTCTTATTCCCTGTTGGCATGTTCTACTAAGATTGCTGCTTAAAAAAACGAATTAGGACCGAGATGGAACAGGGTAAAAGGCCTAATTTACCATCATTTTACCAAGTGGGCATCAAATGAAAAAATGGTTTGGGACTGCGAGATTTGGTGAAGGCCCAGGGATTGAAAAATTTGGGGATTGAAAACGAGTTGTGACTAAAATCAAAGTTTCTAAAACAGGTTTTTACTTTTCCTCCTCCCCAGCGGCAACGTTGATCGTACCCAGCAGCGTTCCGTGTTCCGAATAAAAGGTTTTGGTGATTTCTATTCCGTCTCTATATAAAATTTCAACTTCTTTTTCGCCATTTGGGAACCAACTTGTGTATAAACCACTCATCACTTCTTGGCCGGATTTTTGATAAATCCAATAACGTTCTTTCAGATATCCATTGGGATAGAAGGCTTGACGTTGCTCAGGAACCTTGCAGGCTATCAAAGCCAACAAGGCAATAAATCCCAGAATTTTCCTGAAATTTGACATACAAGACTCCGATTAACAACTCGTTGATTGGACGGTAAAAGTAACACTTTTATTCCATCATGTCCGAAAAATTACCACCGAAAAAAAACGGGACCTGGAGAGGAAAACATTGTCCCTTTATTAACCTTTTTTGGTTAACGGAATATTTTTTTTCCGAGTCGATGCCTTAATATTCAGAATTTCGACCGTCATCGAAAAGAACATTGCAAAATAAATATATCCCTTCGGAATATGCACATCAAATCCCTCTGCTAAAAGCGCAAGTCCAACTAGCATTAAAAATGAAAGCGCCAGCATTTTAACAGTTGGATATCGATTAACAAAATAGGCAATCGAATCTGAAGCAACCAGCATGATAATAACCGCGATAATCACCGCCGTTGCCATGATCACGAGTTGGTCCACCATACCCACGGCCGTAATCACCGAATCCAAAGAGAAGATAATGTCCAAAACCATGATCTGGAGGATAACGCCCATAAAACTGTTGGCTTTTCTTTTTCCATGGGCGCCTTCATCCTCATGTGATAATGATCCCACTTTTTCGTGAATTTCCGTGGTGCTTTTGTAAAGCAAAAATAAACCGCCTAAGATCAAAACCAAATCACGACCAGAAATGGGTTGATGAAAAATTGAAAATAGTGGGGCCGTCATTTTAACGATGAAGGCGAGGCTCATCAATAGTAGAAGCCTTGAAATAAGCGCCGCGGCCAACCCCAGTTTCCGAGCACGAGACTGTTGCGAGTCAGGAAGTTTTCCAGCCAAGATGGTAATGAAAACGATATTGTCGATCCCGAGTACAATTTCAAGGATAGTGAGGGTAACCAAGCTGATCCAGGTTTGCGGATTAGACCATAATTCCATCATTGCCTGCGGCCTCTCTTTTGCTTAATAATCTTAGGGATCTTTAACATAGCCATTTACCGTTTCAATTTGGAGCGGTTTGTTTCTTGAAAGGTGGTTTTGCAACACGGTAACGAATATATAAAGTGACTGTAGATGGGCCATTCTCTTGCAAAATAATAGTTTCTTACACAACGGGAGTTTTTGAAATGTTTAAACGAATTATACTTTTTGCACTGACCAACCTTGCGGTTGTGCTGACGCTGTCTTTCCTATTCAACCTTTTAGGAATTGGCCGTTACACCCATGCCTATGGAATGGACTATCAAGGTCTTTTCATCTTTTGCCTTTTCTGGGGAATGGGTGGCGCATTTATTTCCCTTGGCCTATCTCGGATCATGGCCAAGTTTGCGATGGGTGTGAAAGTCATCGATCCACGTAATGCGGGTCAATATGAAGAAATCGTGACCATGGTGCATGACTTGGCCCAACGCGCCAAGCTTCCCGTCATGCCAGAGGTGGGTGTGTATCAGAGTCCGGAAATCAACGCCTTCGCTACCGGACCTACCCGGAGTCGAGCCTTGGTCGCCGTGTCCACAGGACTTATTCAACGCATGTCCAGACAAGAAATGGAAGGCGTTCTCGGCCATGAAATAGCTCACGTGGCTAATGGAGATATGGTGACGATGACCTTGCTACAGGGAATCATAAATGCATTCGTCATGTTTTTGGCCCGCATCATCGCATTTGCCATAAGCCAGCGGTCTCGTAACAGTGATGGACCGAGCTTCGGCAGCAATTGGCTGGTGGTGATGATGCTGGAAATGGTTTTGAGTCCACTTGGTTTTCTCGTCGTAGCTTGGTTTTCTCGTTATCGTGAATTTCGAGCCGATGCCGGTGGAGCCGCTTATGCGGGCAAAAGCAAAATGATCGGAGCCTTGCAAGTCTTACAACTCAATTTTGGTAGACAGGATCCCCAAGACCCTCGTTCTAATAAATTAGCCACCATGAAAATTTCCGGAAACCCTTCGAAATTCCTGGCTTTACTTTCAACCCATCCTCCTTTGGAAGAACGTATCGCAAGATTGCAACAAGCCAACTAGAAGACAACCAGGCTGGGCGCTTGGGTAACATTAGATATACTCCAGGTAACTCTTAAGTTACCTTGGATTAAGAAGTAAATATAAGGCCTGAGTGCCATGGTCGCCGAAGCCTTCTGCGACAAGCTTCCCATACAACTCCCTCCCTAAGTAAAGTCCTGGAGTTTTCAGACCCAGGCTTTTCGCCTCTTCTAAAGCGAGGTCAATATCTTTAAGGAAATGCCGCACGAAGAAGCCGGGCGCAAAATCGCCGGATAAGATGCGCGGCGAAAGGTTCAATAAAGCCCAACTGGTTGCCGCTCCCGCTCCGATAGAGTCCAACACCTTTAGAGGATCAAGGCCCGCGCGAACCGCAAAGGCCATCGACTCGCAGGTTCCGAGAGTATTTCCAAAAACGGCGATTTGATTACACAGTTTGACACTTTGCCCAGAACCCGGCCCACCCTGTAACACAATGCGGGATCCCATGGCCGCGAATAAAGGTTGCGCTGAAATAAAATCAGCCTCTTCGCCGCCCACCATGATACTTAGTCGGCCCTCGCGCGCGCCTATATCCCCGCCCGAAACCGGTGCGTCCAAGGATTTTAATCCCTTGGCCAATGCCTCTTTATGTATTCTTCGCGCTAAAGCTGGCCTTGACGTCGTCATATCAATGAGCAGCGCCCCTTTCTTCGCTTTAGCTAAAATCCCACCCATGCCAAAATAAACATCTTCCACGTCCTTTGGAAATCCAACCATTGTAATGAGGACATCGCATTCTGTAGCAACCTCTCCCGCGCTCTTTTTCCAACGTGCTCCAGCTTTTACCAACTCTTCGGCTTTGGAAGAGGTTCGTGTAAACACAGAAAGCGCGTAGCCTGCCGAAAGCAAACGAGATGCCATGGATCGACCCATCACCCCTAATCCCACAAAACCAATGATCGAGCTCGTTGTTTCTATCATCCGCCCCTCCTCGACCCGAAAAATAGTTGTTGCTACATTTTCAGGAAACCGATTACGAGATTTAATCCCATGATTAGCAGCAAACTTTTCCAACACAAATACATTCCCGCCACCCACCCCGGCGCGGAGGAAAAATTGGTCCTGGTTTTCCATGGCCTCGGAGACTCATTGAATGGGTTCACATGGATGCCCCCACAACTTCACCTCGACACGGTATCCTATTTACTCGTCAATGCCCCCGACGATTATTATGGCGGGTATAGCTGGTTTGATTTCAGTAATGGAGGCAATATCAAAGGCGTCGCAACGCCGGGAATCTTACGCAGTCGAGGCTTAATAAAAAGCTTGATAGGCGAAGTGATCCAACAGGGAGTCAAGCCTCTGAATTTAATATTGTTTGGGTTCAGCCAAGGTTGCCTAATGGCCGTGGATGCGGGCTTACGTGCTGATGTCGTCCTTGGGGGCATCTGCGGTGTTTCGGGTTGGTTGGCTTTCCAGGAGGAATATCCAGACGCTTTCTCCGCTTCGGCACTAAAACAAAAATTTCTCGTCACTCATGGTACACACGATCCTCTGTTGCCTTTTAACCTGACTAAAGCCCAATGCGGTTTTCTATCTGACCAAGGCATTGAGGTGACTTTCAAAAGCTTTGAAAAGGACCATACCATTCTTCCCGAAGAGCTTATTGTCATTGGCGATTGGCTAAAACAGAGGCTCCGGATTTAATCGAGAAGAAATTAGTCCGCGCAATCATCCGGGGACTTAACGGCAATGTTACCTCGTTTAGATTTCTCCCTCACAAGGATTTCGA
>JAYVCH010000289.1:0-12258 GCA_043750055.1 Fibrobacteria bacterium | reverse complement strand
CAAAACAAAATTTAACCCAGATTATGATTACGAACCGAACCGCCGCCCTTGCAAACCCATTGCAGGAGTATAGCGTTCAAAAGCGGATGTCAACCTGGATTGAAATCTATGGCCTATCTTTCATCCGCCCATTTGGAAAAGGTCAGGGAACAACCGGGTACGCTCATAGTTATTATTTCCAGGTGCTGGGAGAAATCGGATATCCAGGAGTCATTCTATTTCTCCTCATTTTAACCGTTGGTTATTATCGTGGCTTCAAAATTTTAAGTCTATCCAAAGATGACGAAGTTAAGGAGTTGACTCGTGCGCTTTTGACACTCATTTTCATGATAACCGTATTGAATCTAACTGGAACCCATTTACATACACCACCTGGCGATATTTTTTTCTGGTTTACATTAGGAGCCATCTCACGATTCTATCGTGATGCAAGGATGGAATCAGAATTATTAAAATCAAAAACTAAAACATTTGAACAAATTGAGGAAAGGGAGGAATCGATCAACTCTCCAGGGTCGGTAGTGGGTGGCGCAATTGCTTAAACGCGTAGCCATTATTGGCCATTCCTTAATTGCAAGAGAAAATCAATTAGCATTTCAGAATTGGAAAACTATCCATATTGATCTGATTATGCCAAAAAAATGGACCTCCCGATCTTTGGGCCATGATTACCATTCACAATACAACACATTACCTGCGCATGGGTTAACTAACGAAATACCTACAACGCATTCACCAACTTTCCATACTTTAACCACGGTGGCGAATGGACGAAACTCTTTTTTCATATGGGTCGGCCTCAAAAAATTATTACTTCAACTGAAACCCGACGCTATCTATTGTTGGGAAGAACCTTGGACCCTGGCTACATGGCAGATTGGAAACATCGGTCAAAGTTTAGGAATCCCTTTAATTTTTTATACGGCTGAGAATCGGAACAAACATTTACCATGGCCATTCTCCTTACTTCAAAACCATGCATTCAGACTTTACAAAGCATCTATAGCGCCGACTCACGAAATTGGAGAGCGAATTCGTTCCACCGGATACAAGGGTCATATTGTAAAAATCCCACTCTGGATTCGACCTAGGAAAAACTTGAGGCCAGCGCCACAAAATTTATGTTTGGGTTATGTCGGCCGCCTAATTCCACTCAAGCGTGTGCATCTACTGGTGGAAAGCCTTGAACTGCTTCCTGGTTTTAAATTAAAAATCATTGGAGATGGCCCGGAAAAAGCCAGCTTAATGACATTGGCAACACGCTTGGGGGTGTCAAACCGAATATCCTTTTTGGGCCATGTGGACAATTCCAATCTTGATTCCGTTTTGGAGGGCGTCTCGTTGCTTCTACTTCCCACGGGAGAAACACCCAGTCAAGCGGAGCAATTTGGGAAAGCGGCTTTGGAAGGCGTTGCTTTTGGACTTCCTGTTTTGGTCAGCAGAACAGGGAACCTTGCAGTACTTGCACAATCCATTCCAACCCTTGTAGCCAAGGATTTAGATTCGGCAAGCCAGGTTGCGGAGGAAATCCAATCTATCTGGAAAAAATTTCCAACTGCCCAAGCCCTATCCAATTCTAGAGATTTTGTGGAAAATAATTATGGCCCACAGGTTGTTGCCCTTGAATTGGAATCGTTATTCTCTGCGCTTTTTTCCGGAGCATATTAGTCATGGCGCAAAGTAATCACCTTGTAAGAATACTGGAAAAAGAAGTCTTTAAACTTTTCCGTCTGGCCACGACACTTGTAGAGTTTGGAAAGATTAAACATAAACCGCCGGTTGGACCACACCGCGCACTGATTTGCAAGTGGTGTTGCATGGGTGATGCCGTATTGACCTTATACGCAATTCGTGAATTCAACCAACAGTTTCCCGAGATTGAACTCGAAGTACTCGTATCTTCCCGCATCGCGGAGGTCTATGAAAAGTCCACCCAGATAAAACAAGTCCACATTCTCCCATTGACAGGCAAAAACCTGCTTCTCGAGCTTTTTCATCCCCAACTATGGTTCGATTTCTTTTCACTTATTTTTATTCTAAGGAAAAAAAAGTTCGCCCAATTCATTGATCTCGAACTGTATCGTGGCACTGGACCAGTCTTAAAGCGAATACTGTCTATCCCTTATTCGAGAGGGTTTAAAGTAGAGGGCGCTCCACCTAAAGTGCATGATTTTGAAGTACACCGACCGAAGGACATGCCAGAGTGGCAATGCTTTTATTCTGTTTTGGGATTGGAGATCCCGCCGCTTCCCCCACCATCCTTATACACGAAGAGTGGTTCAATGAAAACCAATCCTTGCCCTAGGATTGGAATTGTATATGGGTCTTCCTTCAACTGGCCGCAAAAGAAATGGCCCTGGGAATCCTATGCAGAATTGATTTCAAATTTATCCCAAGATGGATATGAATTCTTACTCCTGGGAAGCCCAATGGAAATAGAGGAAGGCAAAAAAATTACCGGTCAGGCCGTGGGAAAAATCATCAATAGCACCGGTACTTTAGATTATTCCGGTTTATTAAAAGAAGTCGCTTCCTGTGATCTAATAGTCGGGAATGATACCGGCACCCTGCACTTGGCCTCTGCTTACGGTATTCCCACCGTGACCTTATTTGGACCCACCAATCCCAAAAAATGGAATGGCTTAACTTCAACGCCAATGTTTATGGAGGATGTCCTCTGCCGACCCTGCTATTATTTAGGAGAGATGCCCCCCTGCGACCACTTTTCTTGCCTTCGAAAGCTGACACCCGTCAAAGTGGCCACTCAAATTCGGACCCTATTGCCAATCTCACAAGCCAAGGAATCTATTATGCGGTAAATTGGAAAGAGGCTGATAGATTGGAATTATAAATTGAGGTCGAACAACTCGAAAAATTCAGAAATAGGTTTTTGGAAACACCATGACGAAACGGAAAAAGAGCGGACTGACCGCGTCAAAAGGATTGATTCTATTTCTCTGCTTGGCATCCTTAATTATTGTGCCCAGTTATCTATTTATCCAAAAATCCGAACCTAAGCCCACCTCTATCACTGGTTTGGAAATAGACCCTTCTAACGCCTCCATTTTATACCAAGTGCAACCTAAAGTAAGTCTCAATGAACTTTCCAAAGATTTGGAATCGAAGGGTCTTATCACCCATGCCAAATTGTTCAAATATTTCCTAATCCTTTCCCGACAGGACAAAAAAATCCGTGCGGGTTACTTTTATATCAACCCATCTAACTCAATCGTAGATCTCGTGTACAAATTAACGAGTGGGAAAATGGCTACGCAAACCATCACGATCCCGGAGGGTAAAGCCTCATGGGAAATTTACACTATCCTGATTTCGCGCTTTCCTTTGGATAGCTTAAGGTTTGACTCGCTTGTACATTCTCCAGAATTTACCCGGACATGCAAGATCGATGCTAATTCTTTGGAAGGCTATCTTTTCCCAGACACCTACGTGTTACCCTGGAAAGTTTCAGAGCGTGATGTATTAAAAGTCATGGTAGATAGGTTTCATGATGTCCTTAAAGAGGTGGACCTTCAGTCACCGGTTTATAAGCAATATGGTCTTCATGGATGGTTGACCTTAGCATCCATCGTTGAGAAAGAAGCGGCCGTTCCCTCCGAACAGTGTACGATTGCCGGTGTCTTCCTTAATCGCTTAAAACTGGGTTGGAGTTTGGGAGCAGACCCGACAGTTCGGTTTGCTGTTCGTAAACCAACCGGGCCGTTGTTTGTCTCTGACTTGGAAAATAATTCACCCTACAATACACGTAAATTCACGGGTTTGCCCCCTGGACCCATTTGCAATCCTGGAAGAGGAGCGCTCAAGGCTGCCCTAAATCCACCCGTAAGCAATAAGATGTTTTTTGTCGCAAAGGATGATGGATCCAGAGAACATTTCTTCTCAGTCGATAATTCCGGACATCTGAAATACAAGAATGTAGCTGCCGCAAATCGCACTAGACGAAGTGGCACAAGCCTACCCACCAAGCGAAAATCAATCCATTAAGAGGTGGCGTTTTATTTCGAACGTACTGTCATTAACAGACAGAGTTTTTTCAAATTCAGAGAAGATGCGTTATCGGGGAGGCCGTTCAAAAAGGGCAGGCACGCATTAATTTTTGCAACAGCAATGTCTCTGGCTTTGGTGAAGGCCGAGTGCGATTCCAGCAATTGATTAATTTGAACCTGGCTGCTGACCTGTACAGCCGAACCCAACAGGGCTAACATTTTTTCTCTATCCTGTTTGTTACAAGATGAGAAAAATAGAATCAAAGGTAGGGTAAAATAGCCATTTTTTACATCCGAAAAGGTGCGCTTGTCAAGATTTTCAGCACCATAGCCATAATCCAGAAGGTCGTCGATAATTTGAAACGCCATACCAAAGTTACGACCTACTTCAGAACCAGAACGTACCATGGAATCATCAAAACCCGCTAAGATAGCGCCACATTCACCGCAGGCTTGCAGTAAGGCTGCGGTCTTACCTTCAATCACCGCAAAGTATTGTTCAAGGGTTAGGTTGGCATTGTGTGCCTGATCCACTTCCATCACCTCGGCCATAATCAAACGACTGGATGCTTTGCTAAGGCTCAAGGGAATTCGGTGATCCCGATCACTCCATACCATTTCCATGGACTTAGCCAGGGTATAGTCCCCCAGAAGGACCGCCATACGGTTTCCCCAACGCTTATGGGCCGTTTTCTCATTGCGACGTAGGTCGCTGTCATCGATAATATCGTCATGGACTAGCGAAGCCAAATGGATTAATTCAATCGCCGCGGATACTTTAACGGCTCGTTCAAACTGCCAATTTTCTCCCGAGGAGGCCAGAAGAAAAAGAAAGGTAGAACGAATGCGTTTCCCTCTTCGCTCTAAAAGAGAATTCAATTGGCCAGCCAATTTGCCAGGAGCATGATCAGCGACATTCAGCATCACCTTATGGACTTCATCTAAACCGGCCGAGACACATTCCCGGGCATCCCTGAGCACTTGCTCATAGGACAATTCTGCGGTCAGGATATCACTCACTCCAGCTCCCTTTTACAGCCAAAAATTGGTGGGTTAAGTTGTTGGGTTAATATAACAATCGACCTAAGACTGTGGGAAAAAGTGCCTATATTTGCCCGTCCAGCCAAGACTGGCAGGATTAAGGGAAATCACTTGAATACCTATTGGTGGATTTGTTTGAGGACGCACACCGAGTACCTTGAATTGGACCAGGACAGGCTCTTTGAATTGGGCGCGACGGGAATAGAAGAGCTTGAAGAATCTCAAAATTCTGACTCGGGTAAAATAGTCCTCAAAGCCTTTTTTGAAATTGAGCAAACATTCCAATCGGCTTTGGTAGAATTCGCAAGCACGTCTGAGCTCTCAAGTGGGCAAGAAAAAATTGAAGATTGGGACCGTAGCTGGAGAGATAGACAAACTCCCGTAGAGGTTACTCCAAACCTTTTCGTCGTACCCCCTTGGGTGCCATTTGAAGCGAACGGAAAACATGTCATTCGACTTGAAGCAAAAATGGCATTTGGTACTGGCTCTCATGAAACAACTAGAATCGCTGCCCTGCTTTTGGAAAAACTTTCCCTCAAGGGATGCTCAGTATTAGATATAGGTACGGGAACCGGACTATTGGCTTTATATGCTGCACAAATTGGAGCGGAACAAGTTTTGGCATTGGACATCGATCCAGTGGCAGGTCCCTGCCTTATTGAAAATATTGCTCTCAACCCACTCGCCGCTGGATCTAAATTTCGCACCCTAATTGGGGAAACATCCGCATTAGCGCCAGGCGCACGTTTTGATTTGGTGCTTTGCAATATGATTCGGTCGGAGCTTTGGCCTTTTCGTGAAGAACTTCGGACTCGACTAAATCCCCGGGGCCACTTTATTGTCTCTGGACAAAGAGTGGAGGATAAAGCCGCCTTCCTAGCGTGGAAAGAACTCTCCCCTTTCCAAATTTTATCCGAGCTTGAAATGGAAGGTTGGTGGGGGTTTTGCGCAAGTCTTGTTTAGTACAATCCTAAAGCCTTTTGTTCTAAATTACACAGTATGTCAACCACTTTGAAAAACCGCTCCTTATTAGATGCTGCTCTGGGTCGCGTCCCAGCTCGTCCACCCGTGTGGATCATGCGACAAGCCGGTCGCTACCTCGCTGACTATCGCAAAGTTCGCAGCCAATTTCCTTCCTTCATGGAATTTTGTCGGGCTCCGGAGCAGGTGGCGGAAGTGACGATTCAGCCCGTTGATCAAGTTGGTGTGGATGCCGCCATCCTATTCTCAGATATTCTTGTGTTACTACCCCCCATGGGGCTAAACCTTGAATTTGTGGAAGGTAGGGGTCCGGTCATCTCCAATCCTCTTAGAAGCGATGAGGTGGTTGCGGCTCTTCCTGGCGGCAACCTTAACTCTCAACTCCAATATGTTTTTGAGGGCATCAAGCTGACCAAACAGGCCTTGGATGGACGGGTCCCTTTAATTGGTTTTGCAGGAGGCCCATTTACAGTCGCATCTTATATGGTTGAGGGTGGCTCTTCGAAGGAATTGGCTCGGTTAAAATCCCTGCTCTTCACGCGCCCAGAAGTTTTCCAAGTGTTAATGACCAAATTGGCCGAAGTCACGACCGCCTACCTTTTAGAGCAAATCCGTTCAGGCGTTGATGTGGTTACAATTATGGATTCTTGGGCGGGTTACTTGTCACCGGACGATTATCGGGGCCACGTTTTTCCACATACCAAGGGAATTATATCTGCTGTAAAATCGGCCTACCCAGATATTCCCGTTATCCACTATGCCAATGGAGCGCCCACGTTATTACCCCATTTCGCTGCTCTGGGAGCTAATGTGGTTGGACTAGACTGGCGCCTTAATTTATCTGATGCGATAAGAACATATCCGGGCCAGGTTTTTCAGGGTAATATGGATCCTTGCATGTTATACGCAGCTCCTGAACGGATTACTGCCAAAGTTGAATCTATGAAAGCGGCAGTGGGTGGGAAGCCCCATATTTATAACCTTGGACACGGTATCCTGCCTGATACCCCGGTCGACCACGCACGTGCTTTTGTAAGGGCCGTGCACGGAGAAATTTAATTCAAGCATCCTATCGAATTAACATGGCATCGCCAAAGCTGAAAAGCCGAAATCCCTGAGCGAAAGCCTCTGAATATATTTGCTTGGTGCGCTCGGTCCCAAGTAGACTACAAACCAGCATGAATAAGGTGGATTTGGGCCAATGAAAATTGGTCAACAGGCCATCGACCCCTTTCCATAAGTACCCCGGATAAATGAAAATTCGAGTTTCACCTTGGCCGGGTTCAAACCTGTCCGAGCCTTTGCCATTGGACTGAGTTTCCAGAACCCGGGCGGCCGTTGTCCCTACCGCCCAAATCTTCCCACCCCTTCTCCGTACCGTATTAAGAGCCGTGGCCGTAGTCTCAGAAAAAGAAAACATCTCAGAGTGCATGTCATGATCCAAAATGTTTTCGCTTTGAACAGGACGAAAGGTTCCCGCCCCCACATGTAATGTCACCTTATGTATTTCCACGCCCTTGGCCGCTATCCCTTCAAGCATGGATGCACTCAAATGCAAACTGGCGGTGGGCGCGGCAACGGAGCCAGGGTTCTCCGCGAAAAGGCTCTGATAAGCAATTTCATCCTCTGCTTCTGCCTCCCGTTTGATATAAGGAGGTAGGGGTATTTTACCGGTCTTTTCAAGTTCAGAATAAAATTGAGTTGAATCTAACGCAAAATCAAGATAGCGTGTTCCCCCTTCCAAAACAGTTGCCACCGTTGCCACCATCCGTGGCGAAAAAGTAATCCGATCCCCAATTTTAAATCGCTTCGCTGGTTTTACCATAGCTTCCCATTTCATTCCCAAGAGTCTAATCTCTCCCAAAGTCGAGCCATTGGAAATCGGTCGGAGTAACAGAATTTCTACCGGACTGCCGGAAGATGAAACTCCCTTCACCCTCGCCCGAAGAACTAGGGTATCGTTTAAAACCAAAGCATCACCGGGATTTAAGAAATCAACCAGCGCGCCTGTCACTGTAACCTTGGGGGAGGAATGGCCATCTCGATCTACGACTAATAATCGCGCCGCGCCTCTGGGAAGAGGTTGATAGGCAATCAGGCTCTCCGGAAATTTGAAGTCGAAATCGGCAGTACGCATATTAGTCTGGAATTGCGTCGAAAGAAGCGATTCCTAATTGAATAATATAGTCATGATTGGATAGTTTTCCGGCAAAGCTTGCTGGTAGAAAAAGGGCTTATTCGATGCGCAACCACTTACTCAGGCTTGATACGTCTACGGATGGGCGCTGTTTTCTTAGCCTTGCTTCGAGCGTTATCACCCGTGAATTGTCGATACGCTTCACTTGCAGCCAGAGCCACCGTTTGATCCGGATCAGAGAGCATTTTTTTTACATCTTCTAAGGCAAACGGACTTCCCAATTTGACTAAGGCGGTAAGCGCCTCGCGACGCAGTTGCGGATCGACATCGGTACATATTATTTTAAGTGGGTTGAGATAGGTGGTATCCTTACTATAGCCCATCACCAAAATTGCAGGGACGCGAAGACTTCCTGCGGAGGAATCCAATGCGGTGTGCTTCAAGGATTCGACCGCCGTCGGACCCAAGGAAATAATTTGACTCATCAATTCGCGGATTTCCTTAGGATCAGAAAGATCGGACTGCATTTTTTCCGTCACTGATTTTAATTTTATCAGTGCCATATCGGTTGAAGCCTTCGATATAGGTTTGCCTACTTTATTAAAAGTTTGGCCGGGTAGATGAGCTTTGTCCGTAGATTGGGTCACGGAGGTATCATCCGCTTCCCCATTCTCAATTCCGAGCGTGCCCGCTTTCAGGTCTGCAACTTGTCGCTTTAACTCCTGAATGTATTCAAGGTCACGCTCCAATTGTGCATTTTTGACTTCCAGGATAGCCACTCGCTCGGGTATAGTGCGCATTTCACGATGCGGCACCCATCCCGAAACATGCAAAGAGAAAGTAATTCCTGGAGAATTGTAGCCATCTGCTAAAGAATGGGAAGGGGTTAGAAAAAATCCCCAACGGCCACCCTGTCGAATCCAAGACTGAAATTCAGTCATCCCCATGTTAAACGCCACGATATTCTTGTATTTCCATTCCAGGGAAAGTACTTGATGAAAATCGGAAAACCGCTCAAAAACTTCGTAACCTAAATATGCCCCTGCTCCCAGATTCTGTTCAACGCCAGCATTGACACTCCCAAAACCTTTAGTGGCATGGGTCAAAACCGACATCCCCAAATGCATACGAGTGTGTATTCCCAAGGATTTTGCAAGCGTGACAAAACTTTCACTTTCTAAATTTTTCTGGGTTTTCGGATTTGAGACACCATACAACCCACCCTCTTGACTGCCAAATAAATTCCGAACCCCAAAGACCATATCGGGCCAAATTAAGTCTTCTCGGACCAACAGTGCTTTGATGGAGGCCGAAAACAATTGACCATATTGAATTCCGATCTCAGCTCTATTTTCAATTCCAAATAACAATTCGGAACTGTAATTCAGGCTTTGAACATCTTTAGGCGTTCCGGCGGCGTTGGGATCCACAAAAGTTGTATCGTTGCTCCCTACTTCCGCACTCGTAAAATATTGGAACCGACCTGACAAACGATATTGACCGTGTCGGATCACATTTGCGGAAGGGATAGAAAGGAGAACGGAAGGATGTTCGACAAAGGGAAGGGGAACCTTGGGTTCAGACACAGCGAAACCAAAGCTGGTTAGAGCCGATAAAATCAGAACGGGGCTAAGTAGTTTTATCTCCATGCAATTTTGCCGCCTCGGATTCATTAAGCCGCCGGTATCCGGCTTCGGGCACGTCGCCCAGACTCAATCCTCCAAAACGTATCCGTTGTAAGTCTACCACTTTGTGACCGAGAACTTCCAGCATACGACGGATTTCACGATTTTTTCCCTCGCGAAGAACCATCTCAAAATGGTCTCCCATTAATTTTACCGAGTCAGGTATGGCGACGTCTCCGGACCCAATATCCAAACCGGATTTCAATTGATCCATTTCTACAGGATCAAGAGGTTTTCGTGTCCATACCTTATAAGTTCGGGTCACTTCACGACTCGGATGAAGTAGGTCATGCGTCAATCCACCATCATTGGTCAGAATGATCAATCCTCTACTATTAAAATCCAATCGTCCAACATAATGGAGTTTTCGAAATTCCAAAGGAAGGATGTCGTAAATCGTGGGGCGTCCAAAGGGATCGGTCGAAGAACAGAGAAAACCGGCGGGTTTATGGAAAAGAATGTATTCGTGTTCACGGGGCGGTTTGGTCAATCGACCATGAACCTCAACCTTTTGGCCTTCTGCGATACGACAAGAAAGATCGGTAACTGTTTCCCCGTTAACTTTAACCACGCCTTCGCGGATTAACGCCTCAACAGTTCGGCGACTTCCGAGGCCGCAAAGAGCAAGATATCTATTTATACGCATAACTGATTCGTTCAGAAGGTGGAAGATTGAACTATTGGTTTTTGATTTTTCAACCAGTCGAGTATGACACCATAGCGAATGCCACGGTCGGAAACTCGAAAACTGGATGTTTTAGAAATGAGGAGCAAAGATTCAAGTATGCAAAGTCCCGGCATCAATATATCTATCCTACCCTGATCCATTCCGGGTATCAACCGTTTTTCAGTTTCAGAAAGACCGGCCAGTAAATCGATCGCATTCGTTACTTGATCCACTTCAAGCTTCAGCCCTTCGATTGCTTTGGCATCAAATTTTTCCAATTTCAATTCCATCATGGCCAAAGCCGAAGCCGTTCCACCCACTACTATCAAATTCATGGCGCTGGTCCAACCTATTAATGCTTCTTGAAAAAAGTTTTTGGCATAGGCCCTGCAAGCAGCTTGATCGTTTTTAAAACTCTCGAACACAGAAACCGCACCTATAGGTAGGGACATTCCATGACCCTTTTGAGTCAATTCTGTACTGCCTCCTCCAATATCTAAGACGGTAAGATTGGGTGATGCATATCGATTGGCTATAGCCATATATCCCAGCCTCGACTCTTCCGGGCCTGCAATTATGACTGCGTTAATTCCTAAGGCTGCCGAAATTTTCGCCATGAGAAATTCACCATTTTTTGCGACACGAAAAGCTTGAGTCGCAACGACGCCAACCAAGGTGGCTTCCTTTTCATGGATATCTTTTTGAAACCGGGATAAATCATTCATCAAAGCGTCAAACGATGCCTCAGCGATTTCCCCGGTAACGGCTAGGTTTCGACCGACCCTGGGTACTCCCATAGCCTGCCAAATAGGTTCGATTATATTCTCTCGCTTTTCAACAATGAGAAGTAAAACGGAATTGGTGCCAATATCAATGGATGCAAAACGCATGTTCAATCGGGATTTCCAAAACCTAAACGTTGTCCCAAAGCCTTACGCATTTCTTCAGGTTTGATAAGGAATTGCCTAGCTATGTCCACGGCCTCATCTACTTTTTCCTGTCCGTATTTCATCACCCAACCCATGACCATATCACCCGTTTCCGATCCCAAGGGAATTCCGCGTTTCAATTCCTGCGCCATGCCCAGTGCTAAACGCACGCCCATTCCGGCCCGAATCTTATCCTCATCGTCCGCGTCCATCAACAATTCATCCAACCTGTCTATGCTTTCCTGAATACTTTTGGTATGGGGTGGATCCATTTTTGAATTTGACATGGCGCCTTCCCCGTCAACGGCAATGTCATCCGAATCCTGCAAGTCCCCGCTCTCATCATCATCATTCATTCCATCCAGATCCAAATCTTCGGGTTCGCCCTCATTCCAACTTTGGGATGAACTCATGCCAGGATCCCTGTATCACTCAAGGCATAGGTTTTGCCATCTATTGAAAAATCATCTTTATAAATCGGTGTGCTCCTTAGTGATTCCGAGTCAATGCCCAGCACGCCTGCGAATGCCAGATATGGACTAATCGAAGATCCACTCGAATGTGTTTTTGCTTTGATGCACAGTTCTCCATTTTCCATCCAGACCTCTTCGATTTCATCGTTGAGGTCAATGTCTTTATCTCGGCTCTTTTGCATCCGAGAATAAGATCCCTCCTGAAAGCGACCTAAGGCCTCCTCCAAGATTTTCAATCCCCCTGGATAAGCTCCAGAACGATATACTACGGATGAAACATGTGGCATTTTAGATTTGGAAACTTCAGTAATAGATAAAACTTCCATGCCTTCGGGCAACAT